>JANQQS010000123.1 GCA_028284955.1 Myxococcota bacterium
CGAGGAAATGCCGAAGCATGTTCGAGCGTGAGGGGATGGCGGCGAATGGCCTGCCGCCGCAAGCGAGCCGACGGGAGCGTTTGACACCAGTCTCCTAGAGAGGAAGATCGGCTTCGCGAATGGCTCGATAGTCTTTGCGGTCTTTCAGGCTCCGCGTGGCCGCGAACACATCCTGAGGCTTGTCGAGCGCCACGTCGGGCTGTAGCGAACGAAGATTGGACACCAGCTCGGGGGAATCCCATCGCAAAAAAGGATTGGTGGCAATCTCCTCGTCGATCGTCGACGGCACCGCGCACCTCCCCCGCGCGCGCAGAGCCCACACCGATTGAATGCGCTCGCGAAGCGCGGGATTGTCGGGCTCGAGGGACCACGCAAAGCGAAGGTTGTCCTGGGTGTATTCGTGCGCGCAGCAGACCTTTGTGTCGCCGGGAAGGCCCATAAGCCGGCGCAGACTTTCGAACATCGTCCGCGGCGGACCATCGTATAAGAAGCCACATCCTCCGGCGAACAGCGTGTCGCCGCAAAACACCGCACCGTCGAGCACGTACGACACGTGACCATTGAGGTGCCCCTCGGTGAGCCACACACGGGCGGGGGCTCCCGCAAGATCAACTTCGTCGCCATCGCTCACGGGGATTGTGATTCCGGGAACCGAGCGCGCGACTTTGCTCGGCCCCACCACGTCCATTGCGCCAAGCTCTCCGAGACGCGCGAGGTCGCGGTTGATGCCGATGTGGTCGTGATGAGTGTGGGTATTCACGATGGTCGTCGGTCGTAACCCGCGCCTCTCACAATACTCCTCCACCGGTTTCCATTCCGGTCCGTCGACCACACAGGCCGCCCCGGTATCGGTAGAAACAGCGAGCCAGATGAGGTTATCCTGGCTCGCTGGGATCTGGTGGATCTCGAGCTTCCCGTGTGCGACGAGAAAAGGGGACGTTGGATGCGCGACCACGTGCGCCATCAGTCGGTCTTACGTCAGGGCATGCTCCTGGGCAATATCGACCAGTGCGCGCGCTTCGCGCAACGATGTATTTTTTCAAAAATAACCAACGAACCCCCGTGTTTGCGAAAAAGCGCGTGGAGCGCGTCTACTGGGGCTGGGCAAGGATGCGTAGTTGCCTTACACGCCAGGTTGTGGCAACCCTTCGGGCCCTGCTTGGCTCGAACCGACGACATCCTGCGGTCGGGGTATAAAGAGGAACGCTGATGACAAAAAAGAAGGCGACGACGAAGCAGCCGAAGTTCGAACCGCGCGCCCATCCGGACGCGCAGCTGACGAAGAAGCAAATCAAAGAGCTGTACGACAAGCTGATTTCGGAGCGGGCGCGCGTCGAAGAGGGCCTGGGAGTTCACCTTTCCGATGCGATTTCGGACGTCGACCCCCTTTCCGACGAAATGGATGTCGCGCAGCGACACACCGAGCAGGCCTACCTGATGCGGTTTGCCGACAAAGAGCGCAAACTTCTCGTGCAAATTTCAACCGCGCTCGAAAAGCTGCACGACGGCGAATACGGGGTGTGCGAGGGCACTGGAGAGCCGATCTCATTCAAGCGACTCGAACTCCGTCCCTGGACACGCTACAGCGTTGAGTACAAGGAGCAGGTGGAGCGCGAGCGCAAGCAGCATCACCGGTAGCCGTGCGGGCACGCGCGCGACTCGCGATTCGAATTGCGGCGAGTCTGCTTGCAGCGCTCTGCTTCGGATGTGGCGGCCGAACCGCCCGCGTAGCGTCCCCTGAATCGACCGCCCCGCAAAGTTCCCGAGCAAACGCGGACCAATCTTCTGCGCAGGTGCGGTATCGGCCAAACGGGTTGATCGAGATCTCTGTCGAAGGAGACCAACTCGATGTCCGTTATCGAGCACGTTTCGCACGACCGTTCCCTCCGCAGGGGGCGCGGGACCAGCATATTTGCGCGCGGCTTGAACCAGCAATAGCAACGCTCAGCGCCAGTTCCCGCGCGCTATGCCAGCGAACCGCGGCGGAGTACGATCTTCATTATCGCGTGTCGCCCGATGGCGTGATTCCATCAGGTGACGCCCACGATCGCGCAAACCCTTCGGCGCTCCTCATCACGGGGGGGAGTTTCGTTCCCCAGCTCTATCTCGGATCGAAGAACGACCTCGGATCGGAACGCACGGCAGCGGGCATAGCCATCGATGGCCCGCTGGAGATTCGCATCCGGCTGCCACAAGGTTGGACGCTGCGCTCGACCCTATCGCGAGAAACCCCATCGCGAGAAACCCCATCGCGAGAAGCCTTGTCGCAAGAAGCCTCGTCGCGAGAAACGCTGTCCCGAGAAACGCTCTCACGCGAACCCCTCTCTGGTGATACCGTAGCGCGCGAAATCGTTCTACGAGCACCCACGCACCGCGCCGCCCATGTCCAGGGCATCGTCATGGGCGCGCTTACGGAAACCGTGTTCGACGCGACGGCGACTTCACCACCGGCGACGTCACAATCAGCGACGTCACAATCGGCAACGGGTCAACCCATCGACGAAGAACATGTCGGGAAGGGAAACGACAGCCGAGAAGCGATTCGCGTGATCGTATTGTCAGCCAACCCCGCAGCGCCAACAAGCGTCGAGATGGCGGATTGGCGCGATGTGTTGACCTCGCTCGTTCGTTCGACGCATGCCCTACTCGGCCCCCGGTGGCGTACGGCGGGAGAAGCAGATGCGGAGCTCTTGGTGGCGATCCATCCCCGCGCGACCGGTTCGGCTCGCACTTGGCCAGGAATTGCTTGGCTCGACACGTCGAGGCCCCCCTCATTCGGCATGAGCGCAGAACGATGGCAGCTCGCAGAAAGCCTCGTCGCCACGTGGTTTGGGGACCTATCACGAATCGCCTCGTCACGTACCCCTGGAAGGGGCTCGCTCCGTCACGGGCTCGCGCGCTATCTCGCGCTCCAAATCGCCATTCACTCCGCCAGCGTTTCTGAGCGGGATGCGGTGGATGCGCTCATGTTGGAGTACGCCCGCTACCGCCGAGAAGTTCGGAGCCATCCTTCGACCGAATATCGCACCGGCGGCGCTGGATTCGCGGCGGCGTTTTGCGCCGATACGCTTCTTCGCACCAACCAAAACAACTTGGCCAATATCGTACGCGAGTTTCGCGCGACTCCTCTACAATCGTCGTTCGCCGCTGCGCTCGAGCGAACCGCACCGCACGTCGCGGCGCAGATGGAGACCCTCCTGCACGCGGCGCCGCTTCCCGTCGATCTCGGTCCGTGCTTATCTCGAATCGGCTACCGACTCGAAGCATGGCGTGTGCCTCGTTTCGATCGAACAACCATCGAATCAGCGCTCTCCGTGCTCAGCATGCGCGATGATCCTCCAATCGTCGGCGCTCCGCGAGCTTCCCGTCGCTTGCAGACGGGCGACCGAATCGTGCGCGCGGACGACACATTGATAAACAGCATCGCCGCGTTGCAGCTGGCGCTGGGTCGAGCCGACACCACACGTGTACACCTTGCCGTCGAGCGCGATGGCCGTATGCACAAGCTGTCGATTCGTCGACCCAAGGTCGAATCGGCAGCCGGGGTTGGCGTCTGGTGGCACGCAGCCCCCGCGGACTCTTCTGTTGAACACCAAACGCAGCATGAGCTTCGATGGATGCCTACAGAGCCTTCTCCGCACCCGTAATCGGCGCGACGGCTAGAGCTGGAAGCATTACCCGAAACGATGCGCCCCGGGCGAGGCTACGGGCTTCGATGCGGCCACCATGCGCGTCGACGATTTGTTTGACGAGGGATAGACCAAGACCGATGCCGTGCCGGCGACCGCTGTAGAACACATCGAACAGCTGTTCTCGCTGCGTCTCGTCAATCCCTTCTCCTTCGTCTCGAACTTCAAGAACGACCCAAGGCCCTTCCGGATCCTGTTCGGTAATGACATATACCGCAGGACTCGAGGGAGACGACGCAGAGGACGCTGCAACAGGCAAAGCAGCGGCGGAACCGACCGACGCTTGCACCGCGTTCTTGAGCAAGTTCCACAACACCTGCCTCATTTGCCCCGGATCTGCGCGGACCATGAGGGGTGCATCGTCCGCTTCCACCCCGATACGCACCTCAGTTGACAAGCCTCCCCGCGCCACCGCCACCACGTCGCGCACGAGTTTGCGAAGGTCAATCTCCATGAGCGCTGGTTCGGTCGGCCGACCGATCTGCAACATCGTGGTGACGAGCTCCTCCAGACGCTCGACTTCTCCCTGCACGATGCCCAGGAGACGTCGGTCTTCCGCGCCGAGCGTTCCCTCGCGAACCAGCTCCACAGATCCGGAAATCGAGCCAAGCGGATTTCGGATTTCATGGGCCAAACCCGCCGCGAGCCGGCCCAGCGTAGCAAGCCGCTTGGAGCGCTCGGCGGCATCGCGCAGCTCTCTGAGCTCGGTAAGATCTTGAAACGAAATGAGCGTCCCCGTCGTTGTGCCCTTGGCGTTGACGAGCGGGTTTCGCGTGTACCCGACGGGGAAACGCGTTCCGTCGCGCCGTCGTCCGTCGACCTCCCCCCGGTCGGGTGCGTTCACGGGAGGCGTTCGTTCGATCGGCAAAAGCTCTTCAATGGGCCGATTTTGCAGCGAATCGGGGCTGGCCCCAAACGCCGCCGCGCCGGCCGGGTTGATGGTCCAGATGGTTCCCTGCAGATCGGTGGTGATCAGTCCCGACGCAATCGAGCGCACGATATCGTCGTGAAGCCGCGCGAGCTCTGCCGCGCTTTCTTCCATCCGACGAAGCTGGCCTCCAGTGAGCTGGAGCCGCGTCGCGAGATTGCGCGCGAGAATCGCCACGAGAAGCATTCCCGCGATATTCGAGAGCAGCGAAAAGCCGAGCTCCTCGTTGGACAGCAAGTATTGCCGCGCCGCTTGGTCTGGCGGGTGAGGAACCCAGCCGCTCGCGACGAGCACGCTGGTCGTCGTGTACAGCAGGAGCGATACAATGGTCACCGCTTGAACAGACTCTGCGCTGGCGACGAGCGCGGAGCTCAAAATGGTGATGCCATAGAGAATCGAAAAAACGCTCGCGGCCCCGCCGGACAGGTACACGAGCCCCGTCGTGAGGAGAAGGTCCCAGGCGATTTGAGCGGCTGCGATCCATCGAAGCGACCCTCGGCTCTGCACCCAAATGGCAAACAACGCGGACGCCGCAAACGTCGCGATGATGAGCCCCATCAAGCTCATGGGCGTGGCCGCGCCGAAGCCATTGTGTTTACGCGCAGCGAAAAGAAGTGTCCCTCCGAGCAGCAACGTTGCCGCCGCCAGGCGCCCGCCCATCAGGGTTACGATGCGGCGGCGCAGCACGTCTTGCTCGGTCAGCGCGAGTTCTTGAGCGTCGGCGGGGGAGGACATCGCCGGAAGTGCCTAGTGTTGCGTCCGAAAAGTTTTGAGCGAAGCTCGCGCAAAATTCGGCGCCAGCGGCAAGGCGGGAGGAGGAGGAATAGCCGAAGCTACTGCGCTTACCAGAAAATCGGCGACGACGAGCAACGCAGCCGGTGGCGCCGAAGACAAGCGAGGGCGCTCAAAACTTTTCGGACGCAACACTACGCCCGAGCCCTATTCCACCTGGACTTTGCCGGCGATTTCGAAAATGGGCATGTACATCGCAATAAGGATTACGCCGACGATCCCGCCAATGCCCACCATCATCAAAGGCTCGAGCAAAGACGTCAACGCGGCAACCGCGACGTCGACCTCATCCTCATAGAAATCCGCAATCTTGTTCAGCATGTTGTCGAGCGCGCCGGTCTGTTCGCCAACCCCGATCATCTGAACCACCATCGACGGAAATACTTTCGTCTCCATCAACGGTTCGGCCATCATTTGTCCTTCGCGAATGCGGTCCGAAGTGCGCTGGATCGCGGCTTCGATCACCACGTTGCCCGATGCCCGGCTCACGATGGTCATCGCATCAAGAATCGGAACCCCCGAGGCCAAGAGGGTGCCCAAAGTGCGCGTGAAACGCGCGACGGCGACTTTGCGCATCACGGGACCTATCACCGGCATTACGAGAAGCAAACGGTGGTAGAACTCTTTGCCCGCGCGCGTCCGGTAGCTGTAGGTGAACCCTGCGACCACCGCGACGACGCCCCCGATGATCCACGGCAGATTGCCCACAAACCCTTCCGAGAGCGAAATCACCATCTTGGTGAGACCGGGCAACTGATCTTCGCCACCAAACTCGGCGAACATTTCGCGGAACGCGGGAATGACCCACGTCATCATCACGAAGATGACGGCAAACGCGACAAACAAAACGGACGTGGGATAGACCATCGCGCCCCGCACCTGGCGCTTCAGCTTCACTCGCTTTTCGATGTAGATGGCCAGGCGGTTCAAGATAGTGTCGAGAATGCCGCCGACTTCACCCGCGTTGACGAGGTTGATGAAGAGGTCATCAAACACTTTGGGGTGGCGCTTCAGCGCGTCGGAGAATGTTCCCCCTTGCTCGACATACCCTTTGATGTCTTTGAGGATCTTGTTGAACGCCGCGTTGTCACCTTGGCTCGACAGAATCTCGAGGCATTGAACGAGCGGTAGCCCTGCATCGATCATGGTCGCGAACTGCCGCACAAAGACGACCAGCTCCTTTTCAGAAACCGGCGAACCAAAGGAGAGGTTGATCTCCTTGGCCTTCTTCTTGACCTTAACCGGACTTAGCTGCTGGGCGCGGAGGCGGGTCTGCACGTTGTCCGCGTTGTCCGCTTCCATGATGCCCTTGCGCACTTCTCCCGTGCGCGCTCGGGCTTCCCATACCCACTCGGCCATGAACCCTCCGTGCGGGACCAAATTCCCCAACTCATCATCCTACACGATTCCGCTGAACATGATCAAAGAGTGGTGAAACTGAAAACACAACGCCCACCCGCGACGACCGCGTAGACCTTCTGATCTTCGATTCGGACCACATTTAATGGGTTTTCCAGAAGGTAAGATAATGTCCTACATATGGCTACATCCGCTGCCCGGTCCAGCGCGGCCGAATTGCTTCCCCAGCCGGCCACTCGGCTGCGATCTCGCCCCAAGACCCCACACCTCCCCAAAGCCCCGGGCCCGTTCTTGAAATGGGCGGGCGGGAAATCGAAGCTGCTCCAGCAGCTCGTGCCCCTCATGCCTCCCGGCGTAGAACTCATGCGCCACGTGGAACCCTTTCTCGGCGGCGGGGCGATGTTCTTCGCGCGAAGACCGGAGCGCGCGTATCTCGCCGACGTCAACAAACCGCTGATGGGTACCTACCGCGCCATCCGCGACGACCTCACCAGGGTCATGGAGCGTTTGCATGTTCTCGAACGGAACCACTCCAAAGAAACGTACTACCAAGTTCGCAGCCGCTACAATCGAAGCCGCATGCCGCGCGCGGAGCGGGCCGCGCTATTTATTTACCTCAACAAAACCTGCTTCAACGGGCTGCACCGCGTAAACCGCAAGGGCGAATTCAACGTGCCCGCGGGCAGCTACAAAAACCCGCGCATTCTCGACGAAGCCACCCTCCACGCCGCGCACCACACGCTGCAAGACGTCGAGCTCGCATGCCAAAGCTTCGAAACCCTAGTCGAGCAATCACGACCGGGCGACTTCGTCTACTTCGATCCTCCTTACGAGCCCGTTTCGCGCACCGCCAACTTCACGAGCTACGCCGAAGGAGGGTTTTCGCAGCAGGATCAAACGCGGCTGCGCGATGTCTTTCAAGCCCTCAGTCGAAGAGGCTGCAAACTCATGCTCAGCAATAGCGACACGCCGTTCATCCGCGCGCTCTACCGAGACCACCGCCAGCACACCGTGAGCGCGCGACGCGCCATCAACCGAGACGCCAAACGCCGCGGCCCGGTTCGCGAACTGGTGGTCACGAACTACTAGTGTTGCCTATGTGGGTGGTGTCATCTGACAGCGCTGGCACACAACTTGCTCTCTGTCGTACGAAGATGAACCGGGTAGGTAACGAGGCCTCTTGATGCCCAACCGGCTCATCTCGCAACGGATGCAGCGCAGCGCGCAGAAAGCAAGGAGTTCCGGGATGAACAAGCAGCCGACGGCCCGTACGACCCTGACCATCGCGACGATTCTCGCGCTCGCCGCGTGCACCGCAGAAGCGGGAACAGAAGGCCCCATCGGGGAAATGAAGCAGTCGACTAGCAGCGCAGATCTCGCGGCTAAGGTCAAGCAGCTCGTCGACTCGCTTGCGCAGGAGTACCGTGCGGAGAGCACGTTACTAGGCAAAAAGCAGCGGTGGTTCCAAGCGCGTGACCTCGACTGCGCTGCATGGCCGCAAGGCGCGACCGACGCGGCAGGCATAGTCGATACGCAAGCAAAGCTTCCCTGGATGAACCGCGGGCGGACACCGAAGCAGCATTGGGCCAAGTTCAAATCCGCGAAAGAAGATAGACCTGAGCTGGGTGGGCTGAGCTCGAAATGCGGAGAAGTCGTGGACATCCTCGGGCAGTTGGAACCCCTCGAACTCGAGACCGTCCTCGTCATCGTGGCGAACTTCTGGAACGGCGGCCAACGTGACGACCGCGGCCGGAAGCACGAGGCGAGAGTAGGTGCTGATCAGATCGAGGAGAACCAACGCGGTGCTCAAACCAAACTTTACAAAAAGCTGCTGTGTGGTCTCAGTGACCTCATGACGTTGCCGCCGCTGGAATCAGGCCTTTGCGACTAGCGCCTCGAACCCTCGCTCACTGAAACACGGCCTCAGAGCCGCCCAACAAACGACGGGGCTACAGCAAACCCGCCAGCCCCCCGTCGGCAATGACTTGCGGCTGTCATCCGGCATTCTTGCTCGAAGCGCTGTCGGAACCGTTTGTGACAGACGCGGGCTCCACAGCCTTTTTCGTCGCCTTGTTCATAAACCCGGACGCCCTCGGCGGAAGGGTCGCGCGCCGGCCCAGCGCGAAGCTCGGCGCATGCGTCGCGTCGAGTTCGCTATCTAAATCGAGGGCGCTCCGTATCGCGAGAAGTGGCACGTTGACTCCGCTAGCGACGGTCATGGCGAGGGTTTCCGAGAAGCCGGGGGCGATGTGGATGAGCTGCAGCAAGCCAAACGCATCTTCGCGCAGACGAACATGCGCCGCGAAATCCAAATCGAACGAGTCGGCCACTTTCGTCGCTGACGCGATGACCCAAGGGTCACGAATTCTTCGCCACCAAACAGGCCCGCTTCGGTCTTCGTCACGATGCCGATCGGCGATATAGGGCACCGCGGCGGCCACCATGCCGAGACGATCGATCAGCAGATCGACGGCATACTCTTCGGTGCGTCGAGGGCGCCTATTTGGGTCTTCGGGTTTGCGCCGCTGCGGCGTGGATTTCCGGGCGCGCGCAATCTCGGCCGATGTCTCCGCGCAAAGCGCAATCGATCGCGCAGAACCCAGCAGCACGCGGGTCCCTTGTGATTCAAACTGATGTCGTGCGCGAGCGATATCGGCGAGCTCAGCCGGCACCGTGGGCACAAGAAGGTCAGCCTCGATCGCGCGACAGATTCCCAGCAACGTGCCCACGGAGTTTCGCGAGCTCGCGGGAACCATGTGGATATCGAGATCTTCCCGCGCTACGGCGCGAACCACCGCGTGGGCAATCGGCCGCTCGGCCCCGGTCACAAGCACCCGCGGACGCTTGGAATCGACGCGCAACTGCGCCGAATGTCCCTCACGCCCCCCCTGGTTGTGCATTCGATGCCTGTTCCTCTACCTGCGCTATACCGAGTAAGGTCTATCGAGCCTGAGCTCGACCGGTTTCCGCATACAGCGCATAACACTTAACTATTCAATAGTTGCTCAAGTCTGGACACCGGGAAAATTCCCTACATCGGCGGCGCGCCGCGAAGTCTGTGAGAAACCTCTAGTCCGCTTTCAACAACCCGTGTTTCAACGCGAAGCGCACGAGCTCAGAGCGGCTATCAAGGCCAAGTTTTTCGCCCACCCGCGCCCGGTACGTTTCTACGGTTTTGACGCTGATTCCGATCCTCTGGGCGATCTCTCGTTGGGAATACCCCTCCGCAAAGAACGCCAGCACCTCTCGTTCCCGCGGGGATAGGAGCGCCAGCCCCTCATCACCTTTGGAGGTGTCTTCAAGAAGAGGAAGCTCTTTAGTGGGTACGTCGAGATCCGAACATCCTCCCACGAGCTGAAAACGCTCGCGGCCGATGGAAATCACGTCGCCGAGATGAAGCTCCGCGCACTGAACGATATCGTTTCCGTTGACCCGAACGCCGTTGATGCTTTCGTGATCCCACAGCATCACCTGCGATTCATGCACATCGAGAGTCGCATGGTGGCGCGATACGGCGGCGCTATCGATGCGGACTTCGCAGTCCGGATCTCTCCCGATGCGCCACTTTCCGGGATGGAGGGACAGCTCGCGACTGCCAAACTTCAGTAGGTAGCGGGCCACGAAAAGAACATACCTGCTTCACGCGCTGGGTTTCAACGGACTTCGAAGCTCAGTCGTTCGGGAGGGTGCTTTCCACGTCAATGGGAACCGCCATGGAATGAAACCCCTTGTCCACATGCACAGTGGTCCCAGTGATACCTGCGGCCAGCGGGCTGCTCAAAAAGGCCGCGGTATGCCCCACTTCATCGGCGTTGAGCGTCTCGGCAAGCGGCGCGTTGTGCCGATAGTATTGAATCATCTTTCCGATGAAGCCGATCGCCGACGCGGCTCGTGACGCGTATGGCCCCGCGGAGATCACGTTCACGCGGTGCCCCCATTTTTGCCCTGCCTCAAACGCCAACACCCGGGTATCACTTTCGAGTGCCGCTTTGGCCGACGACATCCCCCCGCCGTACCCCGGCACGACCCGTTCGCTCGCCAGGTAGGTCAACGCCAAAAACGAACCCCCAGGTCGAGTAAGCGGACCGAAATGCTGTACGAGTGAAGTAAATGAATACGCGCTCGCCCCCACCGCGCCGAGATACCCACTTCGGCTCGTTTCCAAGAGCGGGTTTTTCACCTCGGGACCGTTGGCGAGACTGTGCACGACGATGTCCACACTGCGATCGCCAAAATCTTCCATGAACCGCTTGGCGACCCCTTGAATGCTCACATCCCCACGATTCTCGTAGCGCTTGTTCGAGCGAATCTCGGGAGGAATGTCGTCCCAACGATCGTATTCTGCATCGAGCGGATAAATCTTTTCGAAGGAGAACTTCTCTCCATTCGACAAGGTGAGCGACTCGTCGAGCTTCCCGCGCCGTAACAGCGTCTCAAAAATGGTGAGAGCGGGCGGCCACGTACCCACGCACACCGAAGCGCCACACTCAGCGAGCGCACGCGCGATCGCGAAACCAAATCCCCCGTCGTCCGCAACGCCCGCAACAAACGCGCGTTTTCCCTGCAGATTGATTCCCAGCATGCGCGAAACCTCATCGCGAACGTCCGCGCTGTCAAGCCGAACGTGCCGCACCTCGCGAGCGACGACCTGCCCCCAAACGTTGCCAGAACGACACGTGCTTGTTGCGAACGACGCGCGGGCTTAGGCCAGGCTCCCGGCAGCGCACAAAGGCGCGATACGCGGTGGCGAAACCAAGAAACACTCGTAGCTGCACCGGTCCGTTCACACGCGCACAAAAACTTTCGAGCTGGGCCCTGATCGGAACGGTCGCATCTTGGTGCCTCCCCCCCCCATCCTCATCGGTGCCAGCCACATACAAGACCCTGCCCCCATCGCGGCCCTCCTCGTCGTTGCCTGCCACCTCATCGGTGCCGCCTGCCTCCTCATTGGTGCCAGCCACATACTGGTGGGTGCCAGCCATCACACCGCTCGCCGCGGCACAGCCCGTGGACGGGCCGGTAGAGGGCCCCGTAGAAGGGCCGATTGAGGGTCCTGTAGGAGAGCCGGTCGGGGGCACGGACTCGACGAGGGGTTCTGACCAAGACGGTCCGCCGCAACCTCCCAAGGGAACTGGAATTTTCGGCCGGGTGGTCGACGGGCTGACCGGGGAAGGCATCATCGAAGGACAAGTCGTCGTAGTCGGCCGTCGCGATCGCGCCGTCACCGATCTCGATGGCTACTTCCGCCTCGAACTCCCGCCTGGTACCTATACCGTGCGTTCGTTTTACGAGTTCTACGACGCCGCGCGCCTCGAAGACATTGCGGTGCGCGACGGCACCTACACGGAGGTGACTTTAGAGCTCACCCCGCAAGCTGGCGACACGCTGCTGGATGAAGTCGTGGTGACCGCCAAGGCCGATACGTCGACCGAAGCGACGCTGCTTCAAGTGCGGAGAGAGTCCACGGCAGTACGGGACGCCGTCAGCGCCCAAGAAATCGCACGCACCGGAGACAGCACGGCCAGCGGCGCGGTGCGACGCGTGGTCGGGGCGAGCATCGACAACAACTTCCTCGTGGTGCGAGGGCTCGGCGGCCGATACACCAACGTGTTGCTCAACGGCGTGGCGATTCCCAGCACCGACCCCGACGTTCCGGGGGTGGAGCTCGATTTGTTCCCCACCAGCTCGCTTTCTAGCATCGCCATCGTGAAGACGTTCACGGCAGACTTGCCGGCGAACTTCTCCGGCGGGTCGATGCAGATATCGACCCAGAGTTTTCCTGATGAGTTTCTATTGAGCGTCGGCCTTTCCGGCGGCTACAACAGCCAAACCACGCTCCGTTCGATGCTCGATTACGAAGGCGGCAGCCTCGATTTTCTCGGGTTCGACGATGGCACCCGCGCCTCTCCGAACCTACCCGGCCAGCGCATCGAAGTCGCGCGCAACTCTCCATTCAGCTTTGAAGACACGGAAATCGCCGGGCGGGCGTTTCCCAATATCTGGCAGTTTGAGCGACGGCGAGCCCTTCCCAAGTTCGGAGGCAATCTTGCAGTGGGCGACACCGTGACGTTCGGAGAGCGTCGGCTGGGTTACTTGCTGAGCTTTGGTTACGACTTTGAGCCTGTGCGCAATACCGGGGTGTCGCGCTCCGATCCATCCATCACGGAGGAAGGCGAAGTCCGTGGGCTTACCGACCTGACCTACGAGACCGGCGGGCAAGACGTGCTGTGGGGCGGCTTGGGTACCGCGACGCTCGAGCTCTCAGAAGACAGCGAAGTAAGCCTGCTCGCGATGTGGAACCAATCCGCGAGCGACGAAACGCGACGACTGCGAGGTGAAACGCGACGCTCGGACCAGGGGATTCAAGACGAATGGCAGCTGCGTTTCATCGAGCGGAGCTTGCTCTTTACTCAACTCTTTGGCGAACACCGAAACCTTGGGCTGCCTCCGAAATCGCGCCTTCGCTGGAATCTCAACGTCGCGCAAGGCACCCGCACCGAACCAGATACGCGCAGCGTGTTGTATATCGACCAAGGATTTGGACTGCGGTGGTCAGAAAAAACGAATAGCGGCGAGCGCCTCGGCAACGACTTGAACCAGCTCGACTACGGTGGGGGCGCGGACTACACGATTCCCATCGGCCGCTCCGAACTTCAGTTTGGAGGGCGAGCCTCAGCGTCCCGCCGCGAGTTCACGGGGCGGCGATTTCGATTCTTCCGCGCACCGGGAGTACCCAGCGAGGAAGTCTATGAAGCGCCCATCGAGGACATCTTCGGACCGGAGAGCATCGGGACGCTCGTGCGTTTTCGCGAAGTGACGCGCGACAACGATGGATACGACGCCACACAACGCCTGTACGCCGCGTTCGGGCAGGTCAACGTGCCCATCGGCGGCGGGCTACGCGCTCATGCTGGAGTACGCGCCGAAGCGTTTCAACAGGACGTCGAATCCGCGAGCCCACTCGAGGAAGACCGCGTGCGTGACACCACCCGCACCGACGCGACGCAAGTCGACTACTTGCCGGGACTGGGGCTCACCCAACAAATCGGCGAAGACATGTACGTGCGTCTAGCCTATGGGGCCACGGTTGCGCGTCCTAGCATTCGTGAACTCGCACCGTTTGCGTTCTTTGATTTTCTTCGCCGCCGCACCATCGCCGGCAACCCGGATCTTGAACGCACCCTCATTCACAACGTCGACCTTCGCTGGGAGCTTTTTCCAAGCCTCACCGAAGTGATCGCGGTGTCGCTTTTCTATAAGAAATTTGTCGACCCCATCGAGCTTGTCATTCTCACCAACACGGGTGATGCGACGTTTCAAAACGCGGAATCCGCGCGAAACCTCGGCGTCGAGTTCGAAACTCGGTTTGGCCTAGGCCATCTGCACAAATCGCTCGAACATTTCTCGATGGGCGGCAACCTCTCGCTTCTCTCATCGCGGGTCAACCTCAGCGAGGAACAGGCCGGGTTTGTCACCAATCAGAACCGTGCGCTCTTTGGTCAATCGCCCTACGTTGCAAATCTGTCACTGCGATTTTCCGAACCGGCTACGGGCATTACCGTAAACCTCGCCTACAACGTCGCCGGCCCGCGAATCACCGAAGTCGGCACGCTGCTCGGAGAAAACGGGCTGCCGGATATCAAGGAGCAGCCTTTTCACCAACTTGATTGGGTGATTTCGTGGCAAGCCGGGGAGCACGTTCGTTTGAAACTGTCGTGGAAGAACATGCTGTTTGACACCCGGGAATATCGGCAAGGCAATCTGCTGGTCCTCAGCGAACAACCGGGGACCGACGTGAGTGTTGGAGCAACCTTTTCTTACTGACATCCCGGAGGGAACCATGATGAGACGGCTCGGTATTATTCGATTGGCAACGACACTCCCGTTGATCGTGGCGTTGGCCATCGGCTGCGGCGATGACGACAGCAACCCCATCATCGGCGGAGACGCCTCTACGGGAAGCGACGGCAGCACGATCCGGGGCGACAGCGGCGCCACCCAAGAAATGGAAATCAGCGGCGACATTGTGGCCGACGCGACTTGGACCGCCGACACCGTCTACATTCTTACGGGGCTTACGTTCATCATGGACGGCGTGACGCTGACTATCGAAGCTGGAACCACCGTGCTCGGCGACCGAGACAGCGCGCTCATCGCAACGCGGGGTGGTAAGCTGATGGCCAACGGCACCGCCGCTGCGCCGATCGTCTTTTCGAGCTCCAACGCAGAAGGCAACCGCACCGATGGTGACTGGGGCGGGGTCGCGATGCTCGGCTCGGCGCCTATCAACAAAGGCGCCTGCGTCGGAGGAACGGGCGACGGATGCACGGGAGGTTTCTGGGAAAACAAGCTGGAGGGCGTAAACCCCGACAACCCGCGCATTGTGTACGGTGGAGACGATACTGCGCACGACTGCGGTTCCATTCGCTACGCGCGCATCGAGTTTGCCGGCTTCCCGCTGATGCCTGACGACGAGCTCAATGGTCTCACAGTGGGTGGCTGCGGAACAGACACCGAGCTTAGCTTCATTCAGGTGCACCGCGGCAAGGACGACGGCGTCGAGTTCTTCGGCGGAACCGCAGGCATGGACCACGTGCTCATCACCGGGGCGGCCGACGACTCGCTCGACTGGGACCAAGGCTATCGCGGCAACATTCAGTTCTTGATCATTCAGCAGTTCGCAGGCCGCGGCGACAACGGCTTTGAATCGGATGGCCTCAGCGCGGACGACGCCGGCAACCCCGATTCAAACCCCACCATCTGGAACGCCACGCTCATCGGCAATGGAGACAAACGTGGCATGCTCCTTCGCGAAGGCACCCGGGGAACGCTGAAGAACTTTCTCATCACAAACTGGGGCGTATCGCTCGACATACGCGACCAAGTCACGGGCGACGCCGTACCCGACACGTTGACGCTCGAAAACAGCCTCTTCTTCGACATCGGCGCGAGCGGCACCGCGTACTTCCCCAGCAACATCGATGAATCGGACGACGAAGCAGCCTGCGAAATGGAATGTGAAACCGACAACCCGGGCGACATGACAGCCGTCATGGAATGCATCGACGACGAAAACTGCGCGGGACTGAGCAACGACGGCGTAGACGAAGAAGCTGCGTTCATGCAAGGCGACCGCGCCAACGTATTCGGCATGGACCCCATGATCGGAACCATCAACGACACCATCGGCGAATACACTCCCGCGGGCGACGGCCCCGCCGCATCCGGCGCCGCCACTCCGACAGCCCCCTTCGACACCAACGCCGACTACATCGGCGCCGTCGAACCGGGTGCATCGACTCCTTGGTACGAAGGCTGGACGGCCTACCCCGAAAACTAAACGCGAACTGCGTCCGGAAGGGCGCCACCCACACAGGAACATGGCGGCGGGATGTCACTCGGTCGCCGTGTTCTTTTCTCAGCGCCGCGCCACAGCGTGGACACGACAGCATAGCACTGCCAAGTCAGTTGTAGGGCGTCGGTAAGCATTCGCAACCTCGATGACTCCGTCGTGGCCGTGATTCGCGAGCGGGCGGCCAAAAACCACCGGAGTTTGGAAGCTGAGCTTCGAAGAATCGTCGAACAAGCCGCAAGAAGCGGAACCGATTCGCCGCCGCCGGTTCGTATTGAAGTCGTTTCGATCCTCGTCGATCATGCCTACGGGCGAAACGTCATCTATGACGGGTAAGTCTCGCTTCTCGACACCAACGCGCTCATTGATGCGACGACCAATCAACGACGCGATACGCATCAAGCTGCGATGTGCCCCCTACGACTACGATGGTGCCAACCACACAAGGAACGCAACCAATCGATTCGAACACCGATAAGCGGCCATGGGACGACCTCTACGCTGGCACATGCCCGACACAATCTACTTCATCACCAATCGCACCATCGAGCAGCGGTTCTGGCTCAAACCAAGCCCCGACGTGAACAAAATCCTCGGTTCGTGGCTCGCACGCGCCGTTCAGCGTTACGATATCGAGCTTTTCGGGGTGATGTTCATGTCGAACCACTACCATCTCATCGCGCGAGCACCGAACAACAACCTCTCCGACTTCGTTGGGTATTTCGAAGGCAACGTCGCCAAAGCCCTCAACACACTTCATGAGCGCGGTGGCCCGCTGTGGGCGCGTAGGTTCTCGGCAGAGCCCATTCTCGACGACGACGCCCTCGTCGAACGATTGACGTACCTCTTGGCCAACCCTGTCCAAGCTCGGCTCGTCGCACGGGTACAAGAGTGGCGTGGCCTTAACTCGTACTCCGTCCTCGTCCAGCGACGCATACTTCGCTACGAAGTTTTTCGAGCCAGTGATTGGCATCGCGCCGGTCAACCTCACGATCGAACACGTTTCATGGACGAAGTGGAGCTCAAACACACTCCGCTTCCGGCTCTCGCGAACAAAAACCTGCTGGAGCAAGCTGCGGACATCACGCGCATGATCCACGCGCGAGAAGAAGCTTTGAAAGCAGAGCGCCATGTTACCGGCCAACGGTTGATCCCTATGCGCGTTCTGGACCAACAGGCCCCGAGCAGCCGACCAGAAACGCCGAAACAGAGCCCAAGGCCGCTGTGCCATACCTCATGCAAGGAGCGCTGGAAGCGGTTCAAAGAACAGTGGATAGGCTTTGTCCGCGCATACAGAGATGCGGCGGCACAATACGTCGACCAACTCGTGGACGTCGCATTTCCCGAAGGGAGCTTTCCTCCTTCGAGATATCCTTCGCCGCGATTCGTCTGACAAGACGCTTCCGCACGAGCCCCATCAACGCCGTGAGAGACGCCTCGTCTTCCACATCGAGTCGCGTCCATATTCGTACTCGAACGCTTCCTCAGGAAACCGTTCGTGGTCTATTGCACGCTCGTGCGGCTCAGGGAGCTCGTTCGGTACTCGTAGCGAACATCTGGGTTAAAGCGAACTCTCAAACGTCACTCTTCATCGACTTGGTAGGCACTGGTTCCGCGACTCAATCTCTCGCGTGGCCATCTCTCAGGTGGCTGGCACCAAAACCAGGCAGAAAAAACCCTTCCCGGATGGGTATCGTGTCCTCGGAAGATTGCCGCGTTTTGACTCCTCGCGTCTTTGACTTCGCCGCCCTCTCTCTACAGACTCCGGACTTTCTACACCGACTCAGGAATCCGCGTCTTCACCATCGACGATCGTTCCGCAAACCGTCGGTGAATCTCGACCAGCTTGCCGTATGGCTGCCAGTCGATCACTTCTCTCTTCCCGAACCACTCCAGGCCGCAAAGCAGCGCCGCCTCCGGCACACCAAAGGTCTCCCCCAAAGTTTCTTGCTGCTCGAGCCATTCGAGGCCGCGGTTCATGCGCGCGAGCGATTTCGCCATGTAGCCTCTATCCATCTCGAGTTCTGGGTGTTGTCGCTGGAGCATGAATCGCAATACCCCGGCGTCGATGACGCCGTAGATCATGGTGAGCCAGTTTTCTTCTTCCATGGGCAACGGGTCACTCGCGCGAAAATCTCCTGTCGCCGGTTTCGTGCTGGATGACTTCTTCAAAAAGTAGCCAATCATGATCCGTGAATCGGGAATCGTCAGTTCTCCGTCGACCAACACAGGAACTTTCATCAGCGGGTTGTTGCGGCTGATCAGTTCCTGCGCGGCCCGGTCTTGTTTGCCGAACCCGCCGGTGACCGTGAAGTCGTATTCAAGCCCGAGCTCCTCGCAGACCACCCGGGTCATGCGTACAAACGGGCTCGTCTGCGAGCCAATGATGTTCATACGTGCGGCTTAGCCGGAGCGGTCGGTTGTGTCACGGCGTTCACTGCCATCGCTTTTTAAGATCACATACGAGAACTCGGGCTCAAACAGATTGCTCACGAATGCGGGTTCTACGACCACGCGCACTTCACCCGATGTTTCAAGCGCGTGACCGGCGTAACACCTCAGGCGTTTCGACGCGCGGCGCACGCTTGCTGACCGTCCTTTGACAGAGACGGCGCAGTCCGCATGGATGGTCTACATGGCGTCTCTTGCACAGCGCTTTCTCGCGCAATGTCTTGTAGAATTACAACACGCGCGCTCTACGTCTCCCTGTTCCCACCCGCGCGCGTGTTTGAGTCACGCACCCAATACGTCACGGTGCCCCGCAAGGGTGAAGTCATCGACGAATGCCACGCACCATCCTTGCAAAACCTCAACTATCGCGTTGCATGAACGTCAACGAGGGGTACTACGCGCATATTGAACGCGGCCCTAGCCGGAGCGACGACTATGCTTACCCAAAAAAATTTGGATGCGCTTTCCGAAGCCCTCAACAGCCAGCAGGGGGCTGAGCTTGTGCATTTCGTCACATCCAAGAATCTCGGTTGGACGATTCAGCCGTTTTCCTCCGCCGTCGTCGAGCTCGCGGCATCGCTCGGGTTGATTCAACGCGCAGAACGATCCGCGCCGTTCACGCATGTTGGATATGTGGTGGCAGACTCTCTCCGCGAATATTTCTTTTGGAAGCAGCGCGGCGGCATGCTCCACAACCAAGGCAACCATCCCGCATTCGACCCTCGCCGCTTCGCCGGCAAGCGAGTGCTGGAGCTCGGCTGCGGGTTCGGTTCAAACCTGCTCACGCTCAACGCCCATGGGGCAGCCACTATTGGTGTCGACGTCGAGCCGATTTACCTGCAGCTCGCGCCGATTCTCTTCGCGCTCGAGGGACAGGGCTCACCCGATATTCGCTGTGCCAGTGCGGAAGCCATTCCGATTGGTGATCACAGCCAGGACGTTGTGCTGCTCCTCGGCGCACTTCAATATATGGATATCGAAGCCGCGCTCGCCGAAGCACGACGCGTGCTCGTCCCCGGAGGTGAACTCATCACGTTGGGCGGCTACCTGGGAGCGATCACGCGCGAGTGGCTGCACACCATGAGAGGGCGCAGCTGGTTCCCCGAAGGCCTGCACACCGCACGCACGATGGTCGATTCGATGGTGTACGAACTCACTGGCCGCAGAATCCGCCGCAACCACGAGTTTTCGACCTCTGTCCCCGTATACCCGACCATCGGCCATATCAAGCGCGCCGCGCACCGCCAGGGCCTCGAAGTCAAAACCGCCTGGACCAAGGTCGTCGGCCACGAGCTATGCATGGTCGCCAGGGCGGCGTAAGTCGATCGTCACCCCTCGCGCTCTTTGGCGCGGGCAGCGCTGGTTTGTTGATCGATGAGTTCGTACATCCCGAGAATGCCCATGGGATCTCCATCGACGAGAATGGGCGCCTTGGACGTGTCGAGATATACGAATCCGTGCGAGTTGCTTTGGCATTCGAGGATGCCGAGCTTGGGCTTTCCGCTGAAGTACACGGCAAGGTCGTCGTGACGGTATTTCGCGGCCTGGAGTCGCCAGGGCATGTCGTAGTCTTGTAGTCCGACCAGTTCGAAGGGATGTTCCCGCCCGCCGTCTTCGGCAAATAGCCGGTTGCACCCCGCGTAGCGCAACGCTTCGGTGGACTTCCAGAACACGCGAATAGACTGGCGCTCTCCCACAAACTCCACGCGCTCCTGGAGCACTTGAACAAGATCGTTCGGTCGCTTCTTGGCTTCAAGCTCTCTCGCGAGGTGGCCCCAGACGTGCTCGAGAATCAAATCAAATGCTTCGATAGCGCCTCGGACAAAGCCCACATCGGTATGACGCGCGTGGTCCACCGAACCATGATAAGAGATTCTCTCGCAGAGCTCTAGGTAGGTGGTGTTTTTCGTTCGCCGCCCTATCTTCGGCGCTTTGAGGCGAAATCGAGGAAGGTGCAGCTACTCGAGGGGTTGGGTCATGACCGCAATGGTGGACGCCCCTCCCTCTCTCGCCAAATCGAGAGCCTCCACTGCACGCCCAAAATCGGCATCGCTCGAAGCATCGAAGAAGATCTTCCGTTCGCCTCGAGCCGCGAGAACTCGCCGCAGCTTTGGCGCAAATTCTGAGTCTCTGACCACGTCCTTGTTGATGCGGAACTCTCCCTCTTGTGTCACCGATACAACGATTGGCTTGGCGTCATTGGCCGCCTGAGCCTCTGTTTCATCTTTCGGCTTGTTCGGGAGGTGCACCCAAAACTGTTTTGCGAGCAGCGGGGTAAGCACCATAAAAATGATCAGCAGCACGAGCACCACGTCGACGAGAGGCGTCACGTTCATCTCCGGGATTCCCCGACCTTTTTTTCCAGCGCCCGCTGCCGCGACATCCATCGCCATGACGTTCTCCCTCTCCGCGCGAACTGACTCGTCGCTCGATCTTACTTACTCACCAGGCACGTCAGGCTGCTCGTTGACGCGAAGCGACACACCGGGAAACCCAATTTCCTGGCAGATCCGAAATAGGTCGCGGGCGCGCTCGTAGCGCACGTGTTGGTCCGCGCGCAGCAACAACTTTCGCTGTGGCTCTTTCTCGTTGGCCGCGCGTAGAGCCGCCGCAAGCGACTCGTCGCCGAGCTGTTCCTCTTCCAAATGCATTTCCCCCGCTTCGGTGATGGATAGGGTAAATGGATCGGGCCCTTCGGGATCTTCGTCCGCGTGGGCGATGGCAGGAAGCTCCACCGTCGCGCCTTTTTCCATCATGGGAATCACCACCATGAAAATAATCAGCAGTACGAGCACCACGTCGACGAGCGGCGTGACGTTCATCACCGGCTTGGGTCGCCCTCCTCGGCGCTTTCGCGACAGGCTTGCCACCGCTACGCCGCCGACGGCACCGGGGACGTGACGGGCGGCGCGCTCTCCACCGCCAAGCTTTGGTCGAATTCCAAACGATCCACCATTTCACTCGCCGCGTTCGCAAGACCGGTTTCATAGTTCGCGATCTTGCCTGATAGCCAGTTGAACAAGAGCACGGTGGGAATCGCCACGATCAACCCGTAGCCAGTGACCACCAGGGCCTCACCAATCGCTCCGCCAATCGTAGAAATGCCTCCCGAACCCGACGCCGCAATCAGTTTGAACGCATTGAGAATGCCGAGCACGGTTCCGAGGAGGCCAACGAATGGCGCCGTAGAGCCCGTAGACGCGAGCACATTCATGCCGCGATGCAAACTCGCGCTTACGGACTCTCCCTTCCGCTCCAGCGCGCGATTCGCCATGGTCGCTGCTTTTGGAGGAGACGCGCCGCGCCCTCGAGATTGAACGTAGTGGTGAAGCCCCGTGTACAGGTAGACGGCAAGGAAGCTTCCTTTCGCAGCCGATGCAAGATCGAGCGCATCGGTATATCGACCCTCGTCGATCATCGGATACACCGCCGCGGCGAATGTGCGCGACCGTCGTCGCGACGCGGTGAGGACCGCCGAGCGGTCGATGACTACCGCGATCGAGGCGACCGCCTGCGCGGTAAGCACAATGACCACGATACGGACCGCAGTGGGCATGGTTTGCCAAATCTCGACTAGATTGAGTTCCATCGCTTGCTTCCTCTCACGCTTTGGTGTTCGCCTCCAAACGGCCTCATACGTTGGTTAGTCGAAAGGGAATCGGAAGGGATCGAATGATCGCGATCGCCGTTCCGTCGGGAAGCCGCGCCGGACGAAACCGAATCGTCCGCACCCACGCACGAACAGATTCGTAAAACACTTCGGGACCGCGCACGATTTCAAACCGGGCAACCGTTCCATCCGCGTTGATGCGCAACCGCACAATCACCACCCCTTGAATCCCACTGCGCCGCGCAGCCGGTGGATACGCCGGTCGCAAGCCAGCAATCAACCGCGGAGGCGTCGCGTTCTCGGGAAGACGCGACGGCCGACGCTTGCGTACTGGCTTTGGTGGCGGCGTCGGTCGAGCGACCTTTTTCCCCGTGCCGCCAGGACGCCCGTTCGTAAATCCTCCGATCGGGCCGCTCGGTGCTGCATCCACCAGCGCTCGGTCCGATTCGTCCGGGGTTTCGTCGGGAATTTCTTCAGGCTGGAGAATCTCAGGGCGCTGAACCCGAGGCCGCGGCGATTGCGGGGCGGGTTCGGGGGGAAGGATCTCTTCGGGTTCAGGCTCCGGTTCCTCTTCGGGAGGAGGCGCAAACTCAACTAGGACCTCCGCTTCCTCGATCGCTGGTTGTTCGACCACCCGAGTCGACGCCGCCACGAGGGCTGCCGCGCCCGAACCATACGCAAGGAGCGCCACGACGACCGACGCTCCCATATGGCGAGAGCCAGAGCGCTTGGCCTGAAAATCCTCAAACACGGTCCGTATCCACGTAGATCGGTCCTCCGTAGGAATCTAGTCATGCAATGTAACGTTCGTGTGTCACCCCTCGTTCGATCCGAATGGTTTGGCGGGATCATCACCGATGACACCAGTTTGTCACTTGAGCCGCGCACCCCGAATTGACACAAACTGCGCTATGGCCCTCACAACGCAGATCCATTCCCCTCCTGAACCACAGGAGCCCTCTTCACGAATGGGTGTGATCGCCGCAGCGCTCGTCGTGCTCACAGGCATCGCCGTGGCGCCCGCATTGAGCGCCGATCGTCCGAGTCGCGAACAGAGCCACTCCGAACAAAACGATAAGACCAAGCCCGCAGCCCGATCTGAAGACGAAGCCAAGTCTCGACGCGCAACCGAAAAACCACTCCGCACGGAGACGAACGCCTCAACAGACAATCTACCCACCGTGACCGACGCCTCACCGCTTGCGTCCAAAACACCCAAGTCACCTACCGACTCGGAAGCGGAGCCGAGTGCCGAGTCTTCGAACGACGCATTCCGAAAAAAGACGATCCAGCGTACATCACAATCGACGCGCCGGTCGTCGCAGAGCCCGACATTGCCGACGCCGGCCCAAGACCCGACCGCAACCCCCGAACCCGCTGAACCAGCCCCCGCTACGGGCCCAATCCCGGACAACCCGTTCTAGACTAGAGCAGTGCCTGCTTGCGTTGATCGTGAGCCTCTCACTCGCAGCGGGAACGGGATGAGGATCAGGATCAGGATCGGGGTCAGGATCAGGAGGTGCGGCGGGTTTGGGGGTGGGAGGAGCTTGGTCGCGGGGGTGGCTGGTGGTGTTTCGGGTCCTGGGGCTGCGGGTCATATTGGGTTCCTTTGATTTGGGGTTCTCAGCGGGGTGTGAACCCCAAATCAAAGGAACCCAATATGACTG
>JANQQS010000136.1 GCA_028284955.1 Myxococcota bacterium
CGAATCACTGGAGGCCAGTCCGCCGCCGTCGTCGACCTTCGCGTCTGGGCCAGCCATCGACCCCACCTGCGTATCGCGGTCGGTTTGTTCGCCTCCTGAGTATTTCGAATCTGGAAAAACCAGCGAGCAACCGCTTGCCAAGACAGCGCCGAACCACAGCGCAAGACGCAACGATATCGCAAACGCACGCCGATCGTGGGTCTCCATTCTCACTTGTTTCCGCATCCCGTCACACGGTACGCCTCGCGCGCAGTCAGTCACTTGCAAGGGTGACTCTACAACGTGGCACGCGCAATCCGACCGAACACAGAAAACAGAAAGCACTGAGATCACGCTGACGCTCGCACGACGCGTTGGGTGCAACATGACGTCGTGATAGTGTTCTCGACCCTGCACGAAGAGCGATCAAATCGAATGCCAGTACCTCGGACAAACGAAGTCTCGTAGGGGTTCCATTGTGTCGTTGGGCTGCCTACCCACGTCGAAGTAGCGCACCTGAGTCCACGCGGAGCATGCATCGCCGCAAGAACGCACACGCCAATATTACCGTCGTCCCACCGGTGCTTCTTCGGATTGTGGAAGCGCCTCGGTGGGGCTTAACTGAAGCTCTTGAGTGGACTCAGACAGCTCCGGGCTTGAAAACGAGCACTCGCGAAAACTCTCGATATCGCAGCTATCGTCGACTTGAATCTCATAACTGATGCTCGAATCTTGAGAGCCGCCATCGCGGCCCCTCCAACGGAAAGAAACGGCAGCCGCGGCTCCCATCCAGCCGTTCCAGGGAAACATCAGCTCCACTCCGGAAGCATCACCCGAGCGCGCAGCAGGCGATCGCGGTGCCCGCCTCTCTACGCAGATGCCATTCTCGTCCACGACATTTGCGGCCGGACAACAAGCGCCGGCAGACGTTTCCGTTGTGCCATCCGGGCACTCGATCGGGGAACAAGCGCTCACCAAAAACGATACGCCATAGACGATGGTGGCTGACCGAAGATTGCAAGCAACCGCGCATGATGCGGTCAAGCGAGTGCCGAGGATGCCGAACGAAATCTCGCGATAGACCATGACGTCAACCTAAGTAGCGAACCAAGCCCGCGACAAATCAGCATTTCATTTCGTCTCGCCTTCACAAGCTACCTTCCGAGGCACACTTTGTGTCGAGCGACGGAGAGATCGTCGCCTCAGCGACGTCTGCCGCACCGGAACTCGTGTTGAGGCGAATCCAACCACTGCCACCGCCTCCCCCCGCCGTGGCAACAACCTCTCCTTCGTCATTCAAGTTGGCGCCGGGCGCGCCGTCGACAGTATCTCCACCGCTGCCCGATCCCCCTGCTCCGTGAAAGGACCCCGCACTGATACCCTGGGCCGGGGCATTGTCGTCTCGAGCGAGCTGACCATCCCAATCACCGCCTCCGCCGCCACCATTTGCCGTCAGTATTCCTGCGACCACGATCTCAGGCGCCTCCAGGAGAATTGCGCCTCCCGCGCCACCGCCCCCAGCCAGTTGACTGCTCAAACCCCCAGACCCTCCCCCTTCGCCTCCGGCATTGATGAGGCCCGTGGTTCCGATGGTGATGCGTTCGGCAGCCACGATCTGAATCGCACCACCACCTGCTCCATCGCTGGAGAGGTCACCGCTGCCGCCGCTCGATCCGCCTCGAAGCACGCTGATTTCTGCATCCCCATAGGGCATACCCCCATTCTCTCCGCCGCCTTTCCCGCAATGACCACCACCTCCGGCGCCGTTGCTATCTGCGCCGCCGCCGCCGCCAGGACCGACCCCTCGCGCATAGCCCATGTCAGGCACCGAATACCCACCCGCAAGGCCTCTCCCGGAAGCAAAACGGGCGGGCATCGCGCGAAGAATACCTACTATGCGTGCTTCGCCCAAAACGACAAAAGCCGTGGGAAACGTGCCCGCGAGTCGAACTTGCGCCGTTGCAGCGAGCGTCAGATCAGAAAACGTGAAGACACCGAGCGAAGTCCGGTCGGGATCGCTTTGCTCGATCGATTGATACGCAAACTGGTCTTCCTGCGCACAAGAAATCGTTCCGCTTTGGCCATCGATCTCGCAGGTCCCGGTGATTTCTAACGCACGGCTCGGAGCTCGAATCGCCGACTCTGGAATGATCGTGGGCGCAAACCCCAACACCTCAATGACTTCGGCGTTCGTGCCTTCGCTGCCTTTGTCGACGCCTCCGGTGTCCGTTTCGCTGCCTCTATCGATACCGCTCGAGTCCATGCCCGAGGCCGGTTCGTCGTCTTCTGAGAGAAGGCATCCTGAAGCCACCCAACAAACCGCAGCCCCCCAAACCCCCAGGCGCAGCGCGCGAATAGAGAACGACTGGTAGTCCCTTTTGCCGTGCATGATGCTCACCCCTCTGTTGACGCGCGCGAACCAACATCACGCGGTCACTCTTCGCTATAGCGAGCCACCAGAGAAAAACTTCAGCGCAGGCTCAGCGCAGCATCATTTCTGCGCGCTGCTTCAAACCCGATGCAAAAAAACGTTTTGCTGAGGCTCGGATGAAGTCGATCGGCTCCACGTTCTTCACACTGACCTCAGACGGGTATTCGTTCCGAATGCTCAACTACTCTGATGGACGGAGGAGCTATGAACACGGTGGAGCGTGCGATGGGTCGGCTCTGGGGATCGTTCACGATTTGGCGTTTCTTTCTCGCGACGCAGCTTCTCGTGATATCCGCATGCCTAATTGAGGAACGCGACGATCCGGACACTGCGGATCCCGCAGAACCAAACAACGGAAGCGCCGAAAGCATGGCAACGAACTCGTCAAGCACAACCCGCACGACAGGTATTCAATCGTTGAGCGTGGACTGCGCACCATCGACAAACGTCACCGTCACGAATTATGATGATCGCGCAGCGTTCGAAGCTGCGCTGGCAGACCGCGGCATTCGCGTGGTGGATTTCGACGACATCGACACCAGTACCGCAGATCCAGTGCCGTTCGCCACAGATCGCTACGCAGACTCGCACGGCGCGGTGATCGTCGGCACCGATGGCCAGTACGTCGACGAACAATTTTCCTACCCCGAAGACTTCCGGCCGGTTTCCGCACCGAATCAGTATGCGCCTGGCCCCAAACACGTCCGCGGAAAAGATGCCGGGGGACACGGCACAGACGTGACGTTTCGTGCTAGCGACCGTGCCGGCTGCGTCGCGGGGTTCGGGGTTGTGTTCATCGACGCAGATTTTTCAGGAATCGCACGCTCGTCCATCGCACTATTCGACGGCAACAACAAACTGCTTGGTGCCAATGACGACATCGACGGTGACGATGGATCGCAACTGTTTCGCGGCATGATTGCCGCGGACAAAGATGGCCAACCCGTGCCCACGGTCGCGCGCGTGCACCTCGTGAACGGAAACGAATGGCCGGAGCGCGCCACAGGAGAGGGCGTTACCCTGGACGACATGGTCTTTGATCGCCCCGTCAACCCTTGAAAGACTGGGGCCGAAGACCGGGGAGACGAAGCGATGGCAAACTTCATACGCTCACTTTCACGCGCGGCGGATCTGATTCGAGACCTCGCGTTCTTGAAGATTCTTTTGACGGTCTTGCTTCTTGTTGGCGTTGCGCTGTTGGTGAAATGGGGGGTTCGCGGCATCGCGGACCAGCGAACGTATATCTTCGGCCGATGGGCGGGAGGCGTTGTTCGGTATGGGGAAGTGGAGGGAATCGTCGCGATCGTCGTAGGCGTGCTCCATTTGTGCGTCGCGTCCATCGTTGCGGCGACTCTGGGGCCGCTCTGTTACTTCTTGTGGTTTCGGTAGTCTTCGAACTGCTACGTCTCGACAGCCCCACGCGGCTGTTTTTCACGAACCGCGGTGCTTGAAACACGCCCGTAGCACTCCTCGCGAGCGCGAGCGATTCGGTTTTTCGATCGGGTTTAGCTCTCCGCAGCACTCCGACAGGCGCAGTCGAGTTCACCAAGTTTACCGATGCTCGACTGAAGCTCAGGAGGAAATTTCGGTGATGAGTTCTTCGATGGAAGATGCGGTGAGCACGCGTTCTGCAATGCGTTCGAGAGCTTCGGGAGAGGCCCGGTCAATGTAGGCTCGAACTTTCGGTGAAAGGAATCCAAACTTGAGCTGGATTTGCTTGGCCACGATGTTGGACAGAGCTTCTTTGCGTCCTTCTTGTCGTCCTTCTTGTCGTCCTTCTTGTCGTCCTTCTTTGCGTCCCTCTTGTCGTCCCTGTTTTCGTCCCTGTTTTCGTCCCTCTTCTCGCCCCTCCTCGAGGAACTCTTTGACGAGTTGGCTTTGATACTCGTAGCCTTCGATCAGCATGGCTCTCAGCTCCTTACGCGCGACTTCCGGCAATGTGGACGCGACAACGTCAATATACTGCTTGGCGGTTTCTTCGTCGACCCCAGGCAAGCTTTGCAGAAAGGCATGAAGCACATCCTGCTTGTGCGGGCCCCCTCCATGTGCGAGGGCCGACAGAAGAGCTCGTTCGGGAGCCTCTTGATGCGGGGTAACCACGACGGGAACGACACCCGGTCCGACTACGCAGGGACGCAGCTCCATGGATGGCAGCGCGACGCGAATGGGGTCGCCCGCCCAGCGCGCAACCTGGGCGTCGGGAGTGACTACCAAAAGCAATGCGGGGCACCCAAACTGAGCATGGCCCGCGGCGAGATAGACTGGCCACGAGCGGCGCTTACGCGCATCGATGCGGAGCTGAACTTCGATGACGAGAGCGAGGACAGGCTCATCATGCTCCAGCAACAACACCACATCAGCGCGATATTCCACCGGCGCTGGCTGACTGAGGTCACCAGATACGACCCGAAGCGAGGAATAGCGAGGCAGGTCTACGGACAGCGCGGTGGTCAGCAAGTGTGGCGCCAGTTCGGGATGTTCTCGAAAAAGCGAGACTAAGACTTCGTGCAAAGCCGACGGCATTGTCTCCTCCCTGCACACCTAGGAATCCAGCATGGACCTGCCATGGCTGATGGATAACCCATGGCTTACCAGAACCGCCACAACCCACCCCAGATTCGACTGCCCCTCGAGTGCCTGTTGTCTTGCTCAGAGACGTTGCTCGATATCCATGCTTTGATGAAGAACGCGGACGATTTCGATATGGTCACGAGCAATCGGATCCTACGCACTTGAGGATTGACCAGCTCGCACTACGATAGCGGCCCTACGTCAGCTGCTCTGAACTGAAATCGTCAAAAGACTGCCCGAGCGACGAGCGTACGTCCGTATCATTCCTCCCGCACATGCTCAATGTTGAACTTCTCCACAACATGCCCCGGGTTCGATTGTCAGCTTTCATCGGCTGTTGGTGAAGTTGACGACCGAGTGGCGGTTAGAGGTCGCGGCGGAACTGTGGTTTCGGTTCATCGTCGTGACGCTGCGCGCCGATCGCGCGACTACCTGGACGAGCCGGTGGGCGGCTCTCCGTCACGACTTCCGTGCCACAGCGCCAGCACCTGCACGACGTCGCCGTCGAGCTGGAAGTAAACGAAATAGCGGATCCGGCGAAGGTAGACGCGGCGAACACTTGGGTCCTGCTCCACCGGACGGCCAACGAGCTCCGGGCGGTCTTCGAGCTGGAGCAAGAGTGAATCGAGATCAACGTCGAACGCGGAGGGGGCTTTGTCCCGGTTTTCCAGCCACCACACGCGCACTGCGAGGATCTGCTCCGCCGCGAGCGCGGTGAGTTCGACCGTGGCGATGGCTCACCCCACTTCACGGAGAGCACGAAGGAACGCGCGAGCATCAACTAGCTTGCCTGCCTCGGCGTCGGCTTGCCCATCGCGAATGAGCCCCAGCTCCTCGTCCGAAACGTGGACCGGTTCGGAGGCGTCCCCGACCCACACCGTGACGTGGGATCCTTCCTCGAGATCGGCGTTATCGTCGAGGACGATTTGCCCATTCACCACGCGTCCAGTCCAGTGCTCCACAAGCCAAGCATAGCAGTTGAAGACGCCGAGTCATGCGCACCTGGCGGGCGGCAATGCCGCACGCGTAACTCCTCTTGCAGACCTCAAACAAGAACCATCGCGCGCCAATCGAACCCGGGGCATTTTCTGGGTTCACTGCAGCCGCCTGATCCTACATCCCTGATTGCAGACGTGTCGCGCTACCGCCGGAATGCGCCCAGTTGCAATCGCCACCCTCGATCCGCCGATATCGCTACTTCGAACACGCAAGTTGTTGACGTCACTTATGCAAACGTCGGCCTGAAATTTGAAGCCCGACGTGCGTGACGCTTCCTTGCATCGTCAAAGAAGGCGACGTTGTTCTATCCACCGTCCGCACCGTCGCTCGCTTCTACCTGCTGCGACCCGACCGCGAGCTCACCCGAGCCGTTCGCTACATTCTTGCCCACTACGCGAACAAGCACGGCATTGTGCTCCACGCCGCATGCTTGATGAGCACCCATCTGCATCTCGTATATCGCGACCCCCTCGCGCAAGGGCCCGCGTTTCGTCGTGACGCGGTTGCCGCCATTGCCGATGTCGTGAAGGCGCTCAGAGGCTGGCGGGGCGACGTCTTTCGCGGCGGTCATAGCAAAGTCCGACTCCGCACTCCCCAAGCGGTCTTGCCAACTTGACCCTCATACCGTATGTTTTTTACTGTAGATTTCTAACGGTCGCAGCCATGAGCCTTGCAGCAGAGCCCAAACTTGAGCCCGGACGAGCCTACCGCACCCGGGCGCTTCGGCGCTGGAGCGCCAACCCGACGAGGCTGGCCCGTCGTCTCGTTCGCGAGGGCAGGCTGCACGAGGCTGCGCACGGGCTCTTCTACGCGCCCGTCGAGAGCCGCTTCGGTCCGGCACCGGCGCGAGACGAGGAAATACTGCGCGCATTCTTCGATGACGACCGCTTCGTGATCACCGGACCGCCGCGCTGGAATGCGCTGGGCCTCGGCTCGACCGCGATGTTCGCAGCGACGCTCGTCTACAACACCCGGCGCACGGGCGAGTTCACCTTCGACGGGCGGCGCTTCCTGCTTCGACGGGTGCTGTTCCCGGAGAGCCCGCCGCCGGAATGGTTCGTCATCGATCTGCTTCAGCATCACGAGATGGCTGGCATCTCCATCGCCGAGCTCGAGCAACAGCTCACGGCCACCCTGCGTGAAGGACGCTGGAACGCGAAGCGGCTTCGCGACATGGCGAACGAGTACGGAACGAAGGCGACGCTCGCGATGGTGGAGCGCTGTCTGGCTGAAGCCGGAGTCGAGGGATGAGCTTCATCCACGAAGACCCGGATTTCCAGCAGCTCATCGGCATCGTGGCGCGGGATGCGGGAATCGCCGCGGCGCTCATCGAGAAGGACTACTGGGTAGCGCACACCCTGTGGGCGCTGCATGAAACTGGCCTCGAACTCTGGTTCAAGGGCGGCACCTCGCTTTCCAAGGGCTTCGGTCTCATCCAGGAGGGGCCTTACATCGAACCCGGGGCATTCTAGTGTTCACCTGCGATCGGCCTATGTCCCTGATCGAGGGTTCAAAATGCCCCGGGTTCGATTGTTATTGTTAAGTTCGACTCAGGAGCTCACGATCCGCGAAATGGGCACTAGCACGGCGTTTCGGTTTCAAAGTCTATTGATTCGCGGAAATCAACGCGAAACTGCTCACCTGGGCCCCCAGGGGTAGAGGTGAATTGAGTTTAGTAGCGCCGCTTCCGTCATCGCCGACAACGTAGAGCTCAAAAATATTGTCGACATCCTCGTCTGCGACGTAGACCACACGTCTGCCATCGGGCCAAATCGCGAAAGCACCAACAGAAACACCGTCCCGATATGGACCGGTAAGGCGCACACTCGGTGCTCCATCAAGCTCTTTGAGGTGCAAACCACTCGAACTTTCTTTGCGGGTGCGATAAACCACCTTGGTGCCGTCAGGTGAAAGCGCGAAGTTTCCGCTCACGTCTTCATCCGGTGCCAAATCTCCACTGAGTTTGGTACGAGTACCAGCGACATTAACGTAATATAACTCAATTACATCACTGGTATCAGGGTCATCGATGAACACAATCCGAGCCCCGTCTGGGGTGATATCCATCGTAGGATTTCCCGGTGAGTTTGTGGGCACACGTGGAACCAGGTTGCGAGTCGTGCTTCCATCGTTGTTGACGATGTACAGTTCATCGACGAGTTCGTAAGGATAGAGGCGTGTCCTGGTCGAGTAAGCAACAAAGTTGCCATTGGGTGCTATGTGGAAGCTGCCGACGTCCCTATCGCTGTCGAAATCTGGGTTCAGCTTGATGCTCTGAGTGCCGTCGGTATTGACGGCGTACAGCTCCCGAACACCTTCCGTATCGATGTCACCCACGAAAAAAACCTGACTTCCATCCCGCAAAACGTCGAACGACCATATGTTTCGCCCTGCAGGCACAAATGGAGATATTTTTTTGTGGGCTGTGCCGTCAACGTTGACCGCAAATAGCTCCGTATAACCTGTTGGGTTAGGTGAGGTCGCATAGACGACCTGGTTGCCGTTTGCTGCGATGGCAAACGCAACCACATTCGTTCCGGCAGAGAGGGCTGAGTTTAGCTTGATTGTTTTGGCCCCGTCGGTATCCGTGGCGTACAGCTCGCTCTCGCCATCGTTGTCCTGGCGAAGCCGGTAAATAACCTTGCTCCCGTCAGGTGTGACGTCGAACGAAAGGACATCTGCTTCACTCCCCATGTCGGGATTCAGCTTCAGACTCCCGGTGCCATCAATTTTTATCGTATAGAGGTCTGCGACGCGGTCTGTATCTTGTTCGGCTCGGTACACTACGCGGCCACCGCCCGGTAGAATCTGAAAACCAAAAACTTCTCCGCCTGGAACTAGCTGGGGAGTGAATTGGACTGGAGTATCGTTCGGTTCCAATTGAGCACGAAAAAGCCCAACCAGGCCGACCCCGTAGACGAGCTGCGCTTTCACCGGAATGGTGGCATCAGCGCCTGAGTCGTGGTCGCTGCCCGCGCCGGAGACCGTCCCCGCGTCCAATTCTACCGGCGGAACGCACCGCTTATCTTCCGTCACGTACAAGCCGTCAGGACACTTAGCAGTGGAACAAGCGCTGACTGAAAACGATAAACTCCATGCGGCGAATGCAGACAATCGAAACATGTAAGCAACCACGCCCGATGCGACCAAACGAACGTCGAGGATGCAGAACGAAATCGCGCGGTAGACCATGAAGTAAACCTACGGCGCGAACCGAGGCCGCGACAAATCAGCATTTCATTGTGGGCAACACAAAGTGCATATGACCTACCGGCGTGCCTCTATCGCTTCTTCCAGAACAAGGACCTGGGTCTATCCCCGAGCGCAGTTCAACATTCGTGACACCCGGACCATGCCATCGTTTTGCCGACGCTTCGATGCTTCACCCTTGCGTCGAAGGCGTGGCCGAGTTTGCCAAAGTTTTGCCGATGCTCGACTGCTGTTCCCGCGCACTGTTTTCGATGGCCATGAAGTCGCGTCGTTCGATGGCCATTGGAGCGCAATCGATCCGGACACAGTCGGGATGGACATCATGGTGTGACGGGTGTGCGCGAGGTCGTGATGGCCATTGCGGGACGAGCGTTTTGCACGCGGTGCGATGGCCATCGGGAGATTTGCGAGCTGGGCGTTCAGTCGATGGAGTCGTCTTCGCCAATCGAAACCCCGCCAATCGAACCCGGGGCATTTTCTGGGTTCACTGCAACCGCCTGATCCTACATCCCTGATTGCAGATGTGTCGCGCTACCGCCGGAATGTGCCCGACGGCGCTCACCACCCTCGATCCGCCAACATCGCCAGTTCGAACACGCAAGTCGTTGACGTCACTTGTGCAAACATCGGCCCGAAACTTGAAATCCGACGTGCGTGACGCTTCCCTGCATCGTCAAAGAAGGCGACGTTGTCCTATCCACCGTCCGCACCGTCGCTCGCTTCTACTTGCTGCGACCTGACCGGGAGCTCACCCGAGCCGTTCGCTACATTCTTGCCCACTACGCGAACAAGCACGGCATCGTGCTCCATGCCGCGTGCTTGATGAGCACCCATCTGCATCTCGTATATCGCGACCCCCTCGCGCAAGGGCCCGCGTTTCGTCGTGACGCGGTTGCCGCCATTGCCAATGTCGTGAAGGCGCTCAGAGGCTGGCGGGGCGACGTCTTTCGCGGCGGTCATAGCAAAGTCCGACTCCGCACTCCCCAAGCCATCCTCGACAAGATCGGCTACGTCCTCGCGAACCCCGTGGCTGTAGGCGCCGTCAGATACTCCAAAGATTGGCCGGGGCTGTGCACACACGTCGACGACATGGGGCGGAGAACCTTGCACGAACAACGCCCCACGCTCTACTTTCGAGAACGCGGAGAGATGCCCGAGAGCGCGAGCCTTCGATTCGAGCTTCCGGAAGAGCTCGTTCAGGGCTACGGCGAAGACGCCACGCGGGAAGCCATCCACCGCTCCGTCAAAGAACACGAACAAGCGGCGCACCAAGCAATCCTAGAAAAAGGATGGACCTACCGCGGTGCCGATCGCTGCAAGACCATTTCGCCCTACGCGCGTGCAACGGCCTACGAAGTCTTCGGTGCACGCAACCCACACTTCGCCACCAAGGGCGGCGGCATGAAAGCTTTCTTCGAAGCCGTCGAAGAGCTCCGCGCGTTCAGAACCTACTACAAGACCGCCCTGGCCCGCTGGAAGGAAGGTCACCGCGAGGTCGTCTTCCCCCACGGAACCTACCTCATACGCGTCCTCCACGGTGTCTGCGCTGACCCGGCTCCTGGCTAGCCGCCCGAACAGCCCAAGCGAACCGCAGCCTCAACTTCGGCGTGGCACCGGTCCGTCCACAGAACGCCTCGTACTGCAAACATCGAGTCCGGCTGTCGCGTTTTGCTCGCTCACACGTGCTCACGAAGCAACCGGTCTGGCGACGGAACTGCTCTCCGCGTCCGCATCATTCCTCCCGCACATGTCCAACGTTCAACTTCCCCACAACATGCCCCGGGTTCGATTGTCGTCCCGATTGTTGAGCCGTTTGTGATGCCTCATGGAGTCTCTCAGCAGCACGTCGTCCCGGATCTGCTCCGAGGCCGCTGAGTCTACTTGTTCTCTTCGGACAGCCGCTGAATTGCCGCGGGCACGGCGGTTTCGAGATACCAGGCCCAGAATTCGGTCTGCTTTTTACGCTGGGTTTCATTGGCTTTCCAAGGAACGCTGCCGCTTTCTATACACGCGCCGAGAAAAGCGGTGTCCCAGTCTTCGGCGTCAAGTTTTTTTTCGTCGTCTGCGTAGTCGGCAATCGGGTCTGCGTAGAGGGCCGTGCGCGCAACGTGCGCGGCCGCAGTCGCAACCTGCGAGGGCCAAAGAGCATCCTCTAGCAAGTTGTCGGCGAGGGTGTAGAGACGACCCATTTCGACACGAAGTGCATTCGGATTGATTTGGTCATCAAGGTATTGCTGTGCATAGTCAAGCATACGCTCAGGTCGGCCGTCGTCCGGCCAGTTCTTGCCCCAACACGGCAGTATTTTTTTTACCACCAAAGAGTCAAGCTCGACCAAAGCCCGAAGTTTGGGGGAGACCACTGCACGCTTCTCGACCTTTTCGATGTGTCCAAACGCGGCCACAACCTGGCGGCGTATGGGCAAGGACAAAGCATCGACTTCAGCAAGCTGGGAAGTTAGCGATTGGAGAAGTTCTGAAGTCATCTTGGATGCTCACCAAACAGGATCTTTATAGATCTCAACGTCCCCGGTTTTGACGTTTCTAAAGGTAACTTTCTCGATGCCCTTGTCTTTGTAGTCGTCGCGGAGAAAGTCACGCATGAGGATCCCTTTGATCAGCCACTGGGCAGACCAATCGTCAAAGGGAGGGTTTTCCGCGATCGACCCATCTGGCAACTTCTCTTTGATTGAAACCAAGTCGCTGTTGACGATTTCGTAGTCGAACGAAAGCTCTTTGTCCGTTTCACGCACTGCCACTTCCAATGCATCCTGACCCGCCTCATAAGTCTCCGGGTCGGCGGTAAAGATGATCCATCTTCCATCGTCACGTACACCCGCATTCCAATGAAGTCTCCAAGCCTCAAACATGCCAACCTCCTTTTTATTAAATTGAGTATGAACACTTCAGCAATATTTCAAATGATTGCTGACTGGCATGAGCTCAACATACGCTGGACTCTTAGTATTTCTGCACAACTTTGCCGTCCGAATGATACTCCGTCACACTTCCGTCTGGTCGAAAGACCCTAGTCATAGATCCATCGGTAACTGCAATCGATTGTGGAGGATCACCGTACCGGGCTTGACTACGCATAAAGCCAATACAGCATGAACACATATCGCGGTCCACGCCGATGGCATCGTGACCGGCGGCCAATTGTTGTTTTTCAGCATGGCTTGCCGCTGCTTGGCCTGGAGGGTGGGCACCATCGACGGCACCTCCATTTCGGAGCTGGTACGGTTTTTCAGCGCCGGCTTCTCGTTCGGCTTTTTGCGCGGCCTGGTCGACCATGCTTCGGACTTTTTCTGGTGGTTGACGCTCTACATGGCCGATTCCGTCTTGCGTACGTCGACTGTATCCGCTTTCGGTGAGCGGAGCATCTGGACCGTCTGCAGCCACGCAGCCACGCTTACTATCGGCTTCAAAGGCGCGTGCAGCCGCCTCTCTTGATTTCTTCACGAGCGCAGCGTCTTCGCCGCGGACCGGTTTCCATTCCGGAAAAGGTGTGACGGGATCCGGTCGACGTCGGTCGGCATCGGGGCGACGTTGATACCTGCCATCTTGGTAGAAGAAGTTCGCCGGATCTCTGTCCGCCCTTGGGTCGACCCGTCCCACTTCTCTTCCAGACTTTTCTTGTCGACGTTTCAGATCAGCTCTGCGCTGCTCAATCGAGATTCCGCCTTCTGGAATCGGCGGTCGGCGCCCTTCACCATCAGGCCCCGCTTCTTCATCTGGACGCTTGCGTTCCTTGCTACGCGGACAGTTGTCTTCAAGCCCACGGAGATCAACCTGGGTAAGCGGTCGGTCGCAGTAGGCGTACAGATTAATGCCGCCGCTGATGCCGCTAGGGTCGCTTTGAAGATAGCGACCTAGCTCGGGGCTGTAGGTGCGAAAACGATTGTCATGCAATCCGGTTTCGGCGTCGTAGTAGTGGCCAGGAAAGCGCAGAGGTTGATGAAAGTCGTGGCCGGTGTGGATGTGAGCTGTGCCGTAGGGTTCGATGGTCGCGTGCCAAACGTTTTGGCCGTGTTCGTCTTGGATGAGCTCTGGGCATCCGATTTGATTGGTGAAGACGTAGTAGCGCTTGCCACTGTGGGGTTCTCCTTCGATGTCGTCGTAGTCGATGAACAGCAGGGGGACCCAGGCGATTTCGTCAGGGTAGACGTACATTCGCAGTCGCCCGTCGGGAAGGATTTCGGCGGCGAGCCGATCCGTGTCCCAGTAGTAGACCCACATCTCTCCATCGAAGCGCTTTTGAGTGCGTCGACCTAGCGCATCGTATTCAGCCTCCCAGGTGCGTCCGTCAGGGAAATCGATGCGAACGAGTTGGTCCTTGGAGTCGTAGTGATAGCGAACTGGGCCTTGGAACGTGTGGCGGATGCTTACATGATCGCGGTCGTTGTATTCAAAGCGGTCGCTGTCGACATGATCGAGAAAATTGCCGCGAACACGGATCGTTCGATTCGGTGTACGCAGAAGGTTGCCGGCGAGGTCATGTTCGTACTGTTCGACGGATCCATCGGGACGATGAACTTCGCGCAGCCGATGAGCCGCATCGTGAACAAAGTGGGTGGTTCCTCGCTGGCTATCTTCAACCGAAGATAGATCGCCTTCGCCGGAGTAGCCGTAGGTGCGAGACCAATATTGAGAGGGGTCGGTGTCGGTATAGGCGACCTTTGTTCGGCAGCGGCCTTCGGTATCGTATTGACTAAGCTCAACGGTGCCGCTGGCCAACTCGCGCAAGGTGACGCCCGGCGTCAGAGTGCGTATGCGGTGCGTTTGGTCGGTCGGGTCGATGACGATGAAGGTGCCGCGCTCCGGCCGCAGATAGCGGGTGACAAAGCGTCGCAATACACGCGCTTCACTTATGCCGTAGACGTCGAATCGACGGGCAATGCCGAGCCCATCGCGGCAGTCCTCGGTACGCTTGTCTGCTGCGTCGTAGTTGAAGGCGAGCACGCCAGCTTGACCCGTCGCTTCGATGAGTCGGCCACGGGTGTCGTATTTGAAGGTCCGGGTGTCGCCCGAGGCGAGAGTTTGAGAGGTTTTGAGACTGCCTGGACCATAGGTCATGGTCAGAAGTAGCTGACCGTCCCCGTCGCGTTTTTCGATCAGGTTGCCGGCGGCATCGTAGGCGTAGCGTTCGCGGACTTTGTCATGGCGATGCACTTCTTCGGTGCGATCGAGTAGGTCGAGCGTGTAGCGGCTTTCCGTGCCGAGCGGGTCTCGGACACCGATAAGCTCTTCGCTTTTGCTGTAGGTGAAAGTGGTGCGGGCACCGAGGGGATCGGTATGACCTACGCGAAGGTTCCACGATGCATATTCAAACTCGTGCTTGCTTCCGTCGAAGTCTTGATACCAGCGAACATTCGCGTTGGCGTCGTAGGCTTGGGTGCGGCGGGCGCCGTTGGGAGCGATTTCGCGAATCTCGAGGCCCTGAATGTCGGTTACGACATTCGCTACATGAGCATCCGGATCGTCGACAGCATCAATTTTCTCGGCGATGGCCGTCGGCAAAACAGCAGGAAATGAAACGCGAGCGGGAAGGTGGTCTGGATAGCGAATGAGATGGCCGTACTCCCATTCAAGCGGCGTTTGGGCCACGAAATATCGTTTCCATGAATCGGGCTGGCCGTCGTCAGGGACGGGTCGAACGCGACCTAGGTCGTCGACCTTTGCATAGGCGGCGCCGTGGGCGTCGATGCGCATGTGCCATGTGTCACCATGGGGATCGATTTCTCGGACCGTGCGGCCTTCGTCGTCGAGCTCAAAAAGCCGAGCACCGCCATAGGGATCGAGAATCTCGGTGATCGCGTGATTCGGAGCGTAGCTATAGATCCACTGCCCGCCGTTGGCGCGCGTAACCACCGTCTTGCGTTCGAGCGGAAGATACTCAAGGCGCACCTCGTCAACGCCATCTTCGCCTCGGGAATGAACGCAGCGACCTTCGCGATCGCACTCAAATTCGAAGGCATAGCCGCGCAGGTCGACCTTCTTGCACACGCGACCTTGGTCGTCGTATTCGTATCGACGGTGGTGACGATAGAAGTCTTCGACCTCGACGAGGAAGCCGCGCGCGTCGTAGGTGTACTGCACCATGGTGTGGTCGGTGCCGTCACCCGGGTGAAAGTGGACTGAACGAAGGTGCCCATCTTGCCAACAAAGCTTGAGGACACGGCCGTCGGAGCATCGAAGGCATCGGAGTTTACCGACTGCGTCGTATTCGAAGTCGACATGAATATTGTGTTGAACGAATGACGAAACTCGCGCGGGGGAATCGGGATCTTTGAAAACAAAATTTGCAATCGGCTCGTTCGGTTGATGAATGCGGTAGTGATGGTCGCGAACGCGTTCGAGAGTATGGGTGCCACGTCGGAGCCGCTCGCCATCCTGCTCGATGTAGGGAAAAGAGGTTTCTCGGCCCGCTTGATCGGTGTAGGTAAGACCCTCGAAGTCGTAGACAAGTTCGCGATCAAAATCGTGGCGAAAGCCAAAGCCGAGACCTCTATCAACTTGGTGATGACGGCTGTCGTAGTAGCGCCACCAGTCGAGGTTGATCGCGCCAGGTAAACGAAAGTCGGTAAGCTGGTCGAGATTGGCCCCGGTGACGACGTCAACCGGGTCTCCAACCAAACGGTGACCGTATGCGCTAGATAAACGTTCTTTGGAAAGTCGTGTGCAAGCCATCGTCGATACGCTAGGAGATTGGCGTCACTTGTTTCTTGCGCACGTGGGACATCCTTCGGTTCCGTTGTCGGTGTCGTGACGCCTCCGTCGCATCGCCTTGCGCAGCTTGTTTTTGAACTTCTCAAAGAGCTTCTGTCCGATGTCCGGGAAATTGGGCAGTGGGATTCCGCCAATCAGAACGTTGGGCGAACCAATCGTGATGAGCCCTGGCGTCGACCCTATCCCTGGATCGGTGCCCATCGTTTTGGAAGCCACAGCCGCGGCGATATCTGCCGCCGCTTGCGCAGCGTTCATGGCGGCGGAGAGCGCAGAGGCTTCCGCCATGGCCGCGTTTCCTTCCGAGGCGGCGTTGGCGGCATCTACACCGTCTGCGACAGCGCTCAGTAGGGTCATGCCTTGACTCATCGCCGCAGCAACCGCAGCCGCTTTCATCGCTGCGGCAGTAGTGCGGCTCATGTCGGTACTCGGCATGCAAGCGAGGCAAAAATCGATGGCACGAGCGGCTCGCATGCCGCCGATGAACACTTTGGAAGAACCGGTCTTGACCTCAAAAAACGGAGCGAAGCCACCACATGTCGGAGCGAGCCCAAGATCACCGGCTCGCGCTGCAGGCATACCGTTGATCAGGACTTGAACGCAGGTCCCAAGCGTGATCGCCCCAATACTCGGCAAGGGCACTGGCGGAGCAGGCGGCACCAGGCTGGGTGGATGGGCGTGAGCGTGGGGTAAGCCAATGTACAGCGAACCCAAGAACGCCGCGGGAAAGTCGGGAAGCGCCGCGCTAATCGAGTTGGTCATCCCAGCTGCAGCTGCGTTGGCGAGGTCGAGAGGAGCGGAAATGACACCAACGACTGCGCCGACCGCGGTTTCAACGACGCGTACCGGGTTGGCGGCTCCCTGCTCCGAAACAGCCTCGGGAAGTTGTTTGAACGGTTCCATGGTGTCTTTAACCGTCTGCTGCGAGTTGATCACCACGTTTTCGACCCCTTGCTGCAAGCTGAGCCAAATACTCATCAAAACCTCGTTACCCCCTGCAACGGAGGAGCACCGCTCGGGTATTCCTGCGCGAGTTTGGCTTCGACGCCGCGCAGCTCTTGCTCGGTCTGCTGCAGCCGATCATGAACCCCTAGTTGCGATAAGACATCGCGTAGTCGGGTAAGGAGCCGAGCAAGACTCGTGTGGGCTTCGACTTCGCGTGCAAAGGCAGCGCCGCCCATCCACACCGCAACGGCTTCTATCTGTCTATTTTGTTCGAGCTCGCACACACCCTGGTGTTCGATACAAAGCGCGTAGGCCTCGACATTGCGAAACTCCAGAGCGAGCTTGCTCGCCTGTTCGTAGTAGCTGGCTCCGTCCGCGTAGCGTCGTTCAGCTCGGCTGACATGGCCGAGATTCATGATGATGTTCAACAGTACGGAATACGCCTTTCCTTCGATTGAGGGAGTAAGCGCTTTTTCGAAGTATTCACGAGCTCGAAGTGAGTTGTCCGTACGTAGAAACACTTCGCCAATGCCGTTCAGCGCAAGCGCGACCATCAGATGGTTGCCGAGGGCCTTGTAGTAACGTTTGACCAGTTCGTACTTGTGAATGGCCCCTTCGTAGCGTTGGTGGGCCTGGTCATATGCAGCCACCATAGTAAACGCCTGCATGCGACGAGGAAGCGGCAGCGATTCGTCGAGGGCCTCGTCGATCAGCGCTTGCTCGATGGCCGGTTGGCTAAAGTCGGTTGCAAACCATTCGGTACGCATCAACCGTTCACGATGGTCTCGCAGTATGGGTTCTTGCACATCGTCGCGAAGGAATATGCGCATTCCGCGACACCACGGTCTCGGCATCGCGTGTTGCATCAGCGCGTGAACGAACCCTAGATACGCATGGCGATCCTGAATCTCGAGAGGGAATAAGGAGAAGACTACAAGCATAGAATCAGGGGCGGGGAGAATCTGACGGGCGTATGTCATCAACCCTCGCATGCGATGAACCGGTGAAGCACCGTCGTCGAAGACCTCGTTCGGAACCGGCGGAAGCTTTGGTTCGCCTGCTTCAGCGAGCTTGTCTTGAAGCATGTCGATCGAGGCCTGAATCGTGTCCGCTGACTGACTGACGAACTGAGCCGGGGTGCGAAAGTCAAACGGGAAGGTCCAAAACACATCTGGACAATCGCCTTGCTCGATGGCGTTGAGAATATTGAGCACATAGGCAGCCTCCGTCTGCGAACACGAAACGACCATCGCGACATGTTGACGTTGCCCGAGAAACTCGGTCAGCCTCGTTTGTGCTTCGTCGAATAACTTCTGCATGTATATGTTTCGTTTCGTTCGATGTCGCGAGCGTGAAAGTACGTCAGTTGATTTTGATCAAACCTCCGGTGATCTCGTTTATCCCCACGGCGCTTGATGTAATTTTGGGCCCATCCAATGACACTCCGGCGTTCTCAAATTTGAAAGAACTATTGCCTCCCGTGCCTTTGACAACTTTTCCGCTGAACGTGATGGTGCCGTCGCTGTTCAGCGTAATGCTGCTCGTCTTTCCGCAAACGATGCTGACTTCTTCTGCTCCACTGAGGCAGAGCTTGCCGCCCTTGCTCGTAATGGAGGACTTTCCGTTGGTCACCGTGAAGTCTTTCGACGTACCGATCTCCGCTTTGTCCTTGAGTAAAAGATAGTGATTTTCGTTTTGCGTAAGTCGAATGTGCGCCTTGGCGTTCACCGTGTGCCCGCCTTTGGTCACAGAGACGACCTTGTCCTCGGTCTGGACGGTCAGGGTGTCGCCTGCCTTGATGGTCGTTTCGCGCCCCGAGCCGTATTCCTCGGTCAGCTTGTTCGCCACCGTATGTTTCTCCGGCCCCGTGATGATGGACTCGAGCTCTGCTTCGCAAGTCACGGTCTGTTTATGAGTCACCGTGAGCTTTCGTTCTTTGTCGACCTTGTGTGTCTCGTTGCCCGTCACCGAAACCGTTCGGTTTCCGCTTACGCTGGTCGATTGGTTGCCTGAAACGCTGTTGGATTGGTCGGCGCCTACGCTTGTTGAGTGATTGTTTAGAACGGTTTCGTTGTAGTCCTTCTGGGCATGGACGATGATTTGTTCTTCGCCGGCTTTGTCTTCGAAGGTGAGTTCGTTGTAGCCTTCGCCACCGGGGCTGGAGTTGGTTTTTAGGGTGCTTTTGGTTTTTTCGTCGGGTAGCGCGTAGGGCGGGGCGTGTTCGCCGTTGTAGACGGCGCCGGTGATGAGGGGCTGGTCGGGGTCGCCGTGCAGGAAGGTCACGGCGACTTCCATGCCGATACGGGGCAGGAAGACGAAACCCCAGCCCGCCCCCGACCAGGGCTGCATGACGCGCACAAAGCATGACGAGCGGTCGTCGCGCGCTCCGATGCGGTCCCAATGGAACTGCACTTTGATGCGGCCGTGTTCGTCGGTATGGATTTCTTCTCCGGCGGGGCCGACTACGGTCGCGGTTTGCAGGCCTGCGATGCGGGGCTTGGGGGTGGTGCGTGCCGGCCGATAGGGGGTGCCGGCCGGCACGCATACAAAGCGGTTGGTGTAGGGTTCGTTGAGCGAGCCGTCCGGGTTCGGGTCGTCCAGGTTCAGGCCACTCGAGGTCAAACACTGATGCGCGACGGAGACTACGACGTAGCTGCCGTTGAGCTCTGGTTGGCGATGGCCCGCGAGGTCGAAGCGAGCGCCCACGCGCAGCGCGGTGACCGTGCTGAGGCCTTCACCCACGTGCGCGTCGCGCGCGTCGAGTTCGCGGCGGAGGCGCACTTGGCTTTTGGCGTCGTGCTCTTTAAACGCGCGCTGCCCCGCGTCGTAGTCGGCGAGCGTAAGCGGCCGGCTGTCGTGCTCGTATGTTTCTCTAGAGGGGCCGCTCGCTGCGCCGGCGGGGCGGTCTTGTTCGGGGGGCGGCTCGCTTTCGGTTTCTTCCTCCACCATGCGCGAAGGCCGAGTCCAATCGTAGTGCCGGGCGGCGAACTTTGTCGGCCGCAAGGTCGAGCGCAGCTGAAACTCGCGCACGCATTCATGGCCGCCAACCCCGCTTTCGTAATCCACCATCCACAGCGTGTCGCCGTGATCCGAAGTGCTGTGGCGAGACGAGGCCGCGGCGTGGTGGCGCTCGTGGTCAACCATCACCATCACTTCGCGTTCGGCTTCGTGGTCAAACCAGTAGACGATGCCTTCTTCTTCCATCAGCCGATGGACGAAGGCGAGGTCGGTTTCGTCGTATTGAACGCGGTATTCGCAGGTGAGGTAGTCGCTTCGGTCAAGCTCGAGCCGCACTTCTCGTTGGTAGGGCGCAAGGCCTTCTGCGAGCACTTGCTCGATGATTTCGGGCACGGTTTGGTTTTGAAAGATGCGGCTGTCTTTGCGCAGACCCAGCGCCCACAGCGCGGGCACCAACGTGACCCATGCCGATACCTGCTCGCGGCTCGAGCTTCCTTCTCGAACTTCAGACACCATGCCCACAACCCGCTGCTGGTGGTCTCCGCGCTCCAGCATCAGCGTGCCGCTGCCGCCCAAAAGGCGCGTGGGCTCGACGTCCATTTGATCGGTGCGCAGCTCGACCTCGGCCGCGTAGGGCGCATTGAGCGCTTCTTCGATACTGGCGCGGGCGACCTCCCATTGGATCTGAGGCAGCGCATCCGTTTCAAAATAGAGACGCACGGTGTCGGTCGGCTCGTCGCTGGTCAGCGCGCCGAGAACGCCCGACGCAAGGCTGCCCGACGCAAGGCTGCCCGACGCAAGGCTGCCCAGCGCTGCCCCCCCCAAAGCAGATCCCAGCGCGCTACCCCCCAGGGCGCCAGCCGGAGAACTGGCGGCCGATGGCATCGCTCCTGACGAACCGGCTCCCGAGGCGCCCGCAGGCGAAGGCGCTTCGGCGGGGCTCGCCAAGGCCGAGCCGATCGCTTTCTGTCCCAGGGACCCGGCCGCGCTCGACGCGATGTCTCCGCCGGGCACGTCTTTGAGCGCACGAGATGTCGCCTGCTCAGTGGCCGACGCAGCTGCGCCGACTCCCGCTTGCCGCGCGGCGTCCTTCATAGTGCTCGACCCGGTATCGCTGGGCCGATCCGCAGCCGTGCGCGCGCCGTCTTGAGCGCCTTCTCGTGCAGCCTGCTTCGCTACGTCTTTGCCCTTGCGATCACTCATCTCTCTTGCGCCTTCGCCGCCCTATCCTCCCAAGCTTCTGCGTCATCTCCTCAGGTTCTCTGGCTCCACTGGTCAACATGCGTCACGCCACCCTCTTCGTAGCGCCAGGTGATTTTTCCGAAGACGAAGGAGATTTCTTCAGTAGGCGGCGCACTGGCGCTGGCCGGGTCGATCACGTCGGGCGAGATTCTCCGAATCGAGGCCACGCGCCCTTCGGCGATCTCGATGGTGAAAAACTGCTGCGTGGTTCCGTCGCCCGTCGGCGAGGGGCGGAAGAAACGAAATACGCCTTCGATCTGTTGATTGTCGCAGAGCGCTTTTGCAATCAGAGGGCTGCTTTTGTCGATTCGTTTGACGATTTTGATCGGGTCGTAGCTCCGGTCTCCGGTGGCCATGCCCGAAGATGCTTCGCGAGCCGTGCGCACCGAGTCTTCAAAGGAAAGGCACTCGATGGTGTTTTCCCGTTCCATGCTCTGAATCGAGCTCTCGCCTTGAACTTCGTTCCCTGCTGCCTTGAGCGACAAATGTACCGTCTGTGCCATATTTACCTTCTCTATTCGTTTTTTGCGTATTTGATGTGCGCGATTTGGTCGAACCTTTAGTAGAGCAATGTTCCTGGAGCCGGATCGGCATGCTCCGAACGGAACGGTCTCGGGCTTGTCCTCGTGCTTCGGTCTCGGATGGTCTGGAACTTCTTGCTCACGCGACTGAGCCGCTCGTCCCACTCAAGATCGATGGCCTGCCCTTGAACGGATGTATGAAACTTTGCCATCACCATGATCAAAAAGAGCGGCTTCAAAAAGGCGCTGCGAATGTTCGCGGCAAGGAGCGCGGCGACCAAAAGTGAAAACGCGGTGCCGCTACCCTGAAGCGAATCGGGCAGCGCCAGGCCCAAGAGAAACGCGGGCGCCAGCATGACCACCCAAATGACGGTGGTCAGCACTTTGTCGAACACCACGATCCACACCCCGGTTTTGAGCACTTCTTTGGTGTTCTGCGCGTAGTAGATGAGGCCGTCTTTCGCGCTCCGCCAGGGGTCTGCATCTCCGCGCGCGAGACCATACGAAAAAATCGTTTCGTCAATATACGTGGTCGAGGCGTAGACAATGGCGTTGACCACCGACGCCAACGCGCCCAAACCAGGAATCGGCAGGAGATTGGCCACCCAGCTAAGCGTCCGGTTCAGCGCGCGCACTACGCCATGCACCAAGAGATCAAGCGCAAAAAGCGCGTTGACCTGCCCAAACTTCTTGGTGACCACATCTTTGCCGTAAGCAAACATGCTCTGCGAGCCACTAGAGAGCCCGCCATGCACCATCAGCTCGGTCAACACAGCCACGTGGCCGCATTTGAGCAGGTACAAAAAATAGCGGACCACGAGCCACCAGAGATAGCCATAGGTGCCGAGGCCCGCGATGACCCACGCGTATCCCGCCCAGGGGTGAATCTTCGACCCAAGGAAACTGCCTCCGCCAAAGGTGACCAAGATCCAAACGATGGTCGCCACCGATAACCCGAGCAGGACTCCGAACCGAGCCGCCGCGTAGGGAAGCGTACGCAGCAGCAGAGACAGCGCGGTTCCTATCGATGCATTGTCAATCGAGAGCGGATACGAATGCCGCACAGGTTGTTCGGGATGATGGTGAGACGAGGAAAACGTCATCGTCCTCTCTCCTTCTCGGTCGCGGTGACATCGCCTACAAACAGCATGCTCTCGAGATGCGCTCCCCGAGACAGACATTTGCGAATAGACACGGTCATGGTTTTCCTCCAGCGATCGAGCTGCTACCGACTCATAAACACTAGGGCGCGCGCAGCTGTCGTGCTTCAGCGCAACCTCAGCAAACCGTCATTGCTGAATGATCGCTTTTTTAGCTCCTGACTTCCGAGAACCTGGTCTCTTGGAACGACGACGCTTCTTGGAGATCCGGCGAATCATCTTGGCGATCTCGTCTCCGGATTTCTCCATATCAATCTTCCATTCGCGGCCTTCTTTCACCAACAACCAGGGCACGGGCTGTGGCATCCAAGGAATCGTTTCGGAGATCGATTTGTGGCGAACACGGAGAAGCGCTCGGCGACGGCGACGGTACACTCGGCGAATGACCGGTTTTGCGTGATCCACCAACGAAAGATCAGCGACCGAGCTACTGAAGTTCGAATGGTCGTCTTTGGAATAGCTATGCTGCGTCACCGTTCCATCAGCGAGTCTCTCGAAGATGATCTCGGTGGTTGCTTGCTCGGCGGCAGTAAAGCAGCTCGTCATAAGAGCGCCGTCACGCGCGCCAAAGGCTGCCCAATAGGTCTCCATGGTCTTTTCTGGTGTGCTGAAATCCGCCTCGACCTGCGCCGAGGGCTCCATGGGAGTGGGTTTGACTTTGGCTTGATCAGAAGCGCGGGTCTCGGATGGTTTCTGCGCAGATGCTTTGGAAGACTCGGGTTTGGGCGCAACGCGAGGTTGCTCTTTTTCCTCCGCTTGAGCAGACGCCGTCGTGGCTTGGGCAGGAGGTTTACCGCTGGCGACCCGCACCATGCAGCTGCCCATCATACCCCACACCATCGTGGCGAATATCATGCCGATCTTTCTCATCACTCTCTCCTTTCGTTGACTGACCGTGGCCCATACGGTGGGCCGGACGCTGATTCCTTCGGCGGTTCGCTGGGCGCCCGACGCAGGCCTAGAAGCGCGCGCATTTGCGCCACCAGGACATCCACATCGCGTTTGTTTCGCAGCGACTCGACCAGAATCATGCCGCGGCGTTCGTGGGTCGCGACGACGATGCGGTATTCAAACGTTTGGCCAAATTGCCCTGAGACCTGTGATTCAATGTTGGAAATGTCGCAGCGAGGAATACACACCGCGCGCCTTCGGCCGAACATTTGCCGGTGGATGTTGAGTTCTTGGGCGCCGAAGATGAGCGTTGTTGTTTGCGTCCAGACTTTTAGCGCCACGCACGCGCTCAACGCCGACACGATACCGAGCATCCACGCCAACCAATACGGAACATCGAGCCTCGACCAACCGAGATAGAAGCCTCCTCCAAACACCACGCTGCCTATCGTCCACATCCACGCGGCGCCTCGGTTTCGCGCGGCGGGAAAGAACATCTCGATATTCCCGTCACGCGAACGCACGGTGGTTCGCGAAGCCGTGGCTCCCGAAACCGCATCCGTCGCGGTCACCGAAGAGCCTTGCGCGATGTCGACGGGAAAAGCAGATAGCGCAGCGGCTTCCTCAGAACCTTCCACCTGCCCAAATACCGGAACTTCAAAATCCGCGGAGTAGTCAATGCCGGACACTTTGGCCCGAACCTCGAGCGCCCAATAAACACCGATGCGCGACAATTTGCGATGAGGCGCCACCGGGGTGGTTTGGCGATGGTTCAGCGGGAGCCGAAACGACAACGGAATCACCGTGGTGCAGCCGTTCACGCGAAGCTCGCGATGCGGCACGCTCGCCTCGCTGCGCCAAAGCGTCGAGTCGCGACTTCGCTCCTCGCGGTCCCCATCGCGATCGGTGACCTGCTCGATTGTGCGAAACACCTCTCGAAGAGTCGCTTCCATGTCCACGGAATCGAACCGATACGGCGCCGTCACTTCACCACGCAGGACTCCTCCCAGCGCGATGGGCACGCTTTCGAGATGAAGCGACGACCGGCCATACTTCCGGCGACGCCTAAATAGATAAACCCCGAGCACGACAACACCGAGCCCGGCGCCCGAAAACACGCTGCCCGCCACCCAATGGCCGCTTCCTGAAGCGCTGCGCCCAGCTATCACGGTGACCCCAAGCGCGACAAACACCATACCGAACACGAACGCGCCTGCGACCCATGGCCAAGCCACAACGTCCGATTGAATCACGCCGCGAGCCCAATCTTCTCGCCATGCCCACGGCGCGTCCGGATGCTGACGCACACGACGTCGGAAACTCTTTTCTTGCTGATAGGAGCGGTGGCTCGCCCACAGCATCGCCGCTCCGGTGGTCAGAGCAATCAACGCAGGGGCTGCAAGACGAATCGCTCCGGCTGAATCGAGGCCGCCGCGCATCCACTGCACCAGCGAATACAGCGCAAGACAGCTGCCCACAACGAAACCGAAACCGCTCGCCACGAGGCCTATGACCCACTTTGTCCAGAACATTCCGGAGACGATTTGTTCTCGAGCCTCGGACAGCTCCGAAGGCAGGCTCGGATCTTGGTCAGGCGAGAACGCGCGCAGGAGGGAGAGAATATTCATAGCGAATCTACGCTACGTTGCTGAACACTCCGCTACTTCAGCGCACCGTCAGCAGTTTCTCTTTTCCGAGATCACCGCGCGCACTTGAGCGTGTCTGGTGCTACTTCGGAAGTCTGGGTTCTGGATCGTCAGGGAGGACATCTGGTGCAGCGCATTCGCTCAGCCACAAGAAGCCTGCGGAGCCCATGGGGTTCGCTGGGGTTCGTGTTATGTGCGCTGTGGTGTACAGGCGCGGTGCTCTACTGGCAGATGGCGCCTATCCCGAAGATTCGCGTTCGCGGCGTTCCGCTCGAGCTGTCGCGAATTCATATCCCATCGTGGGCTACGGACTACGCGCGCCGTTGGCTGGACGAGCCGATCACCATCGATGCGGGTCGCGTGGTCACGCATGCGAGCCGCCGATCGCTAGGCGCCCAACTCCAAGTCGACACGTTGCGCGCCCAAACGGCGGGTCTGCATCTTCATCACTTGCTTCTCCGCGCGTGGATTCAGGGCACACCTGCGTCGCTCGCGTGGCAAGCGTCGGTCGACCGAAAACAGTTGCTGCGGTTTCTCGAAACAGTCCGTAGGAACGCTGCGCGATTGCCCGAACCTCAAAGTTTTAACTCCGAAGGCCAGCTCGTAGGTGGTGCGCCCGGGTGGACGTTTGGTCCGGCGCGCGCTGCCGATCACGTGCGCGCGGTATTGCTTCGCGAGCTCACCTATGCGCGGATTCGCGGACAGGTGATCGCGCCGCCAGCTCCACACCTTCCGCTCGAAACATCAGCGACGTTTTCAGAGAAGATCGCCGAGCATACTTCGTCGTTCGCGCGGTACGGAGACGCTTGGGGCCGCGCGCAAAATATCAAGCGGGCCGTGCAGGAAATCGACGGCGCGATTATCCCTCCTCACCGCATTTTCTCGTTCAACCAGCAGGTAGGCGAGCGTTCGTTTGGACGAGGGTTCATGCCTGCGCGCGAAATCGCCAACAAGGAATATATCGACGGAATTGGCGGAGGCGTATGCCAAGTGGCAACCGCGCTGCACGCCGCGGCGCGCGACGCGGGCTTTACAATGGTTGAACATCATCCTCACTCGCTCGCCGTGCAATACGCTTCGCCCGAAACCGACACCGCTGTCGCATGGCCCAGCAAAGATCTTCGAATCCGAAATCCCTACCGGTTTCACGTTCGCGTGCGCGCGACTGCGCGCGGCGGCCGATTGAATCTTCAACTCGAAGGAGCGCAGCACCACCCACCACGGAGGAACCATGAGCCAAACTGACCTCGCGCACCCGCAAACGTCTGGAAGTACACCGTTTGGAAGTACACCGTTTGGAAGTACTGGGTTTTATAGCACTGCCGCAGGCCTCGAACACCAGCGCCTACTGCATGAACATGCGGAACCGCTGCGCGCATATCTATTCGGAAGGCTTCGCAACGAACAGAAAGTCATCGACGCGTTCTACGACATATGCCTCTGGCTCAACCGACAATCGCAGGCAGAGCTCAAACGAGCGCCCACCCATCGAGCGGCGTTTTATCGCGCGACGCGGGGCATGGCGCTTTCGCAAATCGAAGCGGACGGCGGGCAAATCGGCGATGTATCAGAAATCCCCTGGGAGGCTGCGGCTCGCGAGCCCTTCGCCGGCTACGCGAAAGTCGTAGACCATGTTCGGTTTGGTTTGGGAGATTCGGATCTTGAGATTCTCGAGCTTCGCTATGCTCGCAAACTGAGCATTGACGAGGTGAGCTATGTTCTAGACACCTCTCAAGAAGATGTGATCTCGTGGCTCGACGCGGGACGCGCTTGGACCGAGGTGCTGGTGAGAGAAGTTCATCCGCAAGGCTTTTTTAGTACCGCACAAGTCATTCACGATGCCTATCAGCTTGTGCCGGCGGCGCTTCGAAAAGCCGACTTCGGGCCCAAGCGACCGCCACCGCAGTTGGCTGTCGATACGGTGATTGGGTCGCGCTACCGCGTCTCCTCCTGCATCGGAGGCGGAGCTTTTGCCTGGGTATACCGCGCGCACGATATACAAGTTCCAGGGCATGTGGTCGCCATCAAGGTGCTTCATCAGCCAGCGCGGACCCCTGCGTCTCGAGAGGGCGCCATGCGTGAACTAAGCCTCATCGCCTCCGCGTTTCACCCTTCTCTCGTTCAGTTCAAAGACCATGGCTGGTTCCAAGAGCGTCTGTGGTTCGTGATGCCCTGGTATCATGGTACGACGCTTCTCGAGCATATCGAACGCGCACCGATGGATGTGTTCGAAGCCTGCCGAATGTTTGCTCCGCTGGCTCGCGCGCTGTCTGCGATGCACGCCGCAGGCGTGGTTCACCAAGACGTCAAACCTGCCAATATCTTCGTGGCTGAGTTGAACAGCCCGGATCAATCCAATCGAAGCGATGAACACGAGCATCTTCCGGTGCTGCTTGATCTCGGCGTAGCAGCCCCGGAAGGCGACCTCGCCATCGCGGGAACGCCTCTCTATTTCGCGCCAGAGATGGCGCAGCGGATGCAGGACGCGGGCGTGTCCGTTCCAATCACGGGAAAAGTTGATGTATTTGCGCTCGCGCTTAGCTTCATTCATTCGATTGAAGGCATACCTGAGTTGAACGAAGAAGAATGGGCTCGCGAAGATCGCGGCGCAGTCGAAGCGTTCCTAGAACATCGCGCGGCCTCGTCGCCTTCGGTTCCGAACTCTCGAGCGCTGAAGCCGCTTCGCCCGCTGCTTTCGCGATGCCTCAGCAAGGATCCGGATGCGCGACCGAGCGCGGACGAGCTGGCTCGCGAGCTGTCAGAAGCGCTAAAAAGACGGTCGTCTTTTTGGGAGCGGGGTGGCCCTCTAAGACTGCGCGGCCTGCGAAAGACAGGGAGCGGGCAACGCCAAGGCCGAGCCTCTCTGCTCATGTCTGCATCGTGGGCGCTATTGGTGTGTGGCGCGCTGGCCTTGGGCGCGAGTTTTCTTGGCGTCGAACAGGCGACACGTGCCATCCAATCGTTACCCAAGATGGGACACCAACTCAGCGGCGACCCGCGAGTGTCACAGTGCACGCACCGCGCGCAACCGTTTCGAGAAGAAAGCGCGCGACAGCAGGCCCGCGCGGCGAAACTCGAAAGAACGCTGGAAACGATGCGACGCGAATGCGCTCCGTCCACATCCGCTCGGATCATTTCACGTCAACCCAGATGACGGAGCAAGCCGAGCCGCGCCAGAGGGCGTCGCCTTTTGTTCTGCGTTTTGACTGCTCCGCGCGTCCTTCAACCGCTGGCCAGTCACGGTGTAGTACGCCTCCGCAAACGCCTTCCCAAAGAGCTCTTGAGCGAACCGATCTTCTTCTACCAACTCTTGGTGCATGCGCCTGAACCGCCGGTAGCTCTGTAAGCTCCGCACCCACGGAAGCTGCGCGAGCCAGTTTGAATACCATTGAGTACGCGTCGCCAGAGCATGACCGGAAGCTCGGCTAGGACAATCAGGATCTACCTTGTTCAGAAGTTCTCGCGCGCCTTCAACGACACCGCTAAGCAACGCGACCTGGTGTAGCGCAAGGTCGGCAAACGCTCGTTTCAGCTCCTCCAAGCGCTGTTCTCCATCGACGCGCCAATCGAGCAAATAGTGAAGTACTTCCCGCATGCCTGTTGCGGCGGTAAGCGGCGTCCGCTCTCGCGTGACCTGAAGCGCCATATCGGATCCAAATTGGTCATAGCCATTGCGAAGCTCAACGTATGCCTGCGCAAACGCTTCGAGCAAACCTCCCACGCGTTCCATGGCCAACTCGGTGCACACGCCTCGATCCGCAGCTACGTCCGGACCTTCGGCCGGAGTTCCATGTTTTACCCGAAGAAGCCATTCGCTAGGCTCCGCCTGGTCCAACACCGTGGCGCCGAGACCGTGTTCTCGAATCAGCTGTCGAAAATCTGGTTCGTGCATCACTTGAGGAAAGTTTTGCACGAGCGCGTGCGCGACCGCCTCGCGGTGCAATTCCGGCGCTGATTCGAGCCGCGCGCGAAGTTGACGAATGACTTCACTCCAGGCGTCGCGATACGCTTGATGGGCAGGGCGTGTGCGATCTACCGCCTGAGATAGTGCCTCGGCGCGTTCCGCAACGTCACACGGACGCCGCAAACCGTCGCCCTGGGAATCATCGAGTCGTGGGCGAACGAACGCCGGCGTGCACATCGTATAAAACGAAGTGCGAAAGGCATCCTGACCACTTTCCTTTCGAGTCGCCCCGAACGCATTCGCGTTCAGCATGTCGGGCGTCAAAGGCGATATGCCCAGCCTGGTGCTCTCTCGCCGCTCCGCAGGTGCGTCGCCGATAGAAAAACTCAGAGAAACGTTGCCAATGCCCACGCGATCGTCTGCTTGGATGGGTACGGGCACCCGCCTGCGGAGCATGCGTCCGTTGTGGACGGTGCCATTCGTGGACCCAAGATCGACCAATGTGATGCGCTGGCCCTCAAAACGCACCACCGCATGCCACTGAGACACGAAGGGCTTGTCGAGAAAGAGCTCGTTGAGCAAGTTGCGCCCAATGCGGATTGGCGATGAAGCAAAATCGACCGTTCGCGGCGGTTCGCCTGGCGCCTGCTCGATGCGCACGATCAACATGAGGAATCCACACGGACGTCAAAACCACCGCTCGCCGCGCAATCAATGTCAACACCAGAAGGCCTCTTCTGTTCCGCGACGACTTCGAGCAAACGTTGCGACAATACAGAAGAGAGGCTGCCTCGAATCACGTGGTCGATCGTTCGGGCTCCAGCTTCGGTCACACTGCACCTGCGCACGAGCTCTTCGATCACTGGAGCGTGAACGGTGGGACGAACGCCATGGGCCGCCTCGACGCGAGCGCATAGGGCATCGAGCTTGTGTTCCGCGATCGTGCGCAAGGACTCCGGACTGATCGGGGAATAGGGAACGATCGTCATTCGGGCGAGCAACGCTGGCTTAAAATGACGGCTCAGAATAGGCCGAATCGCTTGCGTGACCTCTTCGAATGTCGGAAGAGAATCTGCTTCACGATAGAGCTGCGAAATCACGTCCGACGCCAGATTGCAGGTGAGGACGATCATGGTGTTGCGAAAATTCACCAGGCGCCCTTCTCCATCGCTAAGCGTGCCCTTGTCGAATACCTGGTAGAACAAGTTCATGACTTCTACGTCGGCTTTCTCGCATTCGTCGAGAAGCACCACCGAATACGGGCGCTGACGCACCGCTTCGGTTAATACGCCACCTTCGCCATAGCCGACGTAGCCTGGCGGCGACCCGATCAGCCGAGAGATACTGTGTTTCTCCATGAACTCCGTCATGTTGATGGTGGTAAGAAACCGTTCTCCTCCGTAAAGAACGTCAGACAGCGCAATGGCCGTTTCGGTTTTTCCAACGCCACTCGGTCCCACAAACAGCATCACCCCCACGGGCCCATCCGGATTTTGAATGCCCGCATGAGCCGCTTGCACTGCTTTTGAGACCGCGGAAACGGCGTGCTCTTGCCCCACCACACGAGCGCCGAGAATCTCTCGGAGATTGAGCACCGTCGACACCAAGTCGCGCTTCATGGCTCCGAGCGGCACGCCGGTCCACGCGGATACTGTCTTGGCGACGGCATCGGCGTCCACATGATCCCGAACAGCGTTTTGCGTAGCCTCCCAGCTCGCCTCGAGGTCTCGATGCCTTGCCTCACATTCCTGCAGTTCTCTAGACACTTCGTCGAAGTGTTCGCGAACCCCAGTGTGCCCGTCAGCAAGATCACGCTCCAGCATCTCCTTCTGGCGACGCAAGGAGGCGACCTGTTCTTCCGCGAGCACCAATGCTTCTGGTTTCGCCTCCCCATCGACGCGAACACGCGCTGCCGTAGTGTCGAGTAGATCGACCGCTTTGTCTGGAAGTTGACGACCTGTGATGTAGCGGTGCGACAAATTCACGGCCGCCGTAATCGCTTCGTCCAAAATGCGAACGGCATGAGCCTCTTCGTATACCGGGCAGACTCCTCGCAACATGACCGCTGCGTCGGTTTCCGATGGTTCGTCGACTTTCACCGGCTGAAAGCGACGCTCGAGCGCCGCATCTTTCTCGAAGTACTTTTTGTACTCTGCCCATGTCGTCGCGGCGATGGTTCGTAGCTCACCGCGCGCCAAGGCGGGTTTCAGCAGATTGGCCGCGTCTCCACCGCCTTCTTTTCCTCCTGCGCCGATCAACGTATGGGCTTCGTCTACAAACAACACGATCGGGACGGCAGAGCTTTTCACTTCAGAGATGACTGAGCGCAGCCGGCGTTCAAATTCGCCGCGAACGCTCGCTCCTGCCTGCAGTAGCCCTAGATCAAGGCTGTATACCTCTACATTCTTGAGCACGTCGGGCACTTGGAGGCGCACGATTTCATGCGCGAGCCCCTCCACCAATGCGGTCTTTCCGACGCCCGGTTCTCCTACAATCAAGGGATTGTTTTTGCGTCGACGGCAGAGAATGTTGATGAGTTGCCGGATTTCGCGATGGCGACCAAAGATTGGATCAATGTCACCCGTACGCACTTGCTCCGTTAGATTGACGCAATAGCGAGCGAGCCCGCCTCCTCCTGCTCCGTTCAGCGCCCCCGAGGAACCGGGAGCTCGGGATTCCGACGTGAAGCCGCTGTCCGACTCCGGCTGCGCTTCGAGCGCTTCTTTGCCTCGCGCCAAAATGTCGTCCATCTGGGAGGCAATTTGATCTGCCGATAGCGCCTCGATCTCGGGAAGAGGTTCCGCCGTGTAGCGCGCGAGATTGGACACAAACTCGTAAAACAACGTCCCCGAACGAATTGCGAGCGCTTGTTGGTTGATGGATGCAGTGAGCCATGCGTCTTCAAGCCAACGAAATAAGATCGGCGCAAATACTGGTCGCGAGGTGCTTGATGTTGGCGCACGACCGAGCATGCGCTCGAGTCGGCCAATGGTCGCCAGTCGATCTCGACCAAAGTGATTCATGATCGCTCCTGGCTCGCCGCCGTCGACGACGAGGCTTTGGAGCAGCATGTGCTCGACGGTCACTTCGGCATGTCGGGCGGACGCGGCCTGCCCCACCGCGGCCTCGAGCATGCGCGTGGCGGTAGGGGTCAGGCGGCGGACGAGGCGCTTGGGATCGGTTCGCATGCTTCGCTCCTTTCGTGAGTTGCGTTGTCGAAAAACTCGTCTTGGTCGTGACATCGACGAGCATCCCGAATGACGACCGTTCGAGGCCGGCTGGAGCAGCCAAGACCGGTATTGAGTCCGAGCATGCTGGCGCCTGCGTCGGCCAAACGGAACGGCGGAAGCGTGTCTGCCGCGAGTTCGAGTTCGACGTCGTATTCGAGAGGGCGCCGCACAACCAGCTTGACCGTCTCACGCAGCAACGTAAGCCCTTCGCCTTCCGTCGTTCCTGCTTTTTGAAACGATCGCCAAGAAGCGTCGGTCAAAGGGCCAATGCAGATCGCGAACCGACCTGAGCCGTCGCGAATGGTCTGCCCCAACATCATGCCGCCAAGTTGATGACCGCTTTGACCAAGCCGCATCTCTTGGTTCGCGTCGATCTTCATCCACCCTACTTGGAGCTCTCGCACGCGTACCGTCGCTCCGTTCCCGAGGTAAGGCTCGAGCACAACTTTGAGTGCGAGCGCCAAAGTTCTCGCGCTTCTCCCGCGTCGCACCAAAAGCGGGACAAGCCTCAGCAGCCGAGCCGGCGGAAGCCGCGAAGCCAGTTGGCCGCCACCGAGATAGAGACCGGAGAGCCCCAGCGTACGCGCTATCCATCGATCCCCTTGGATTCCCTCCATCAAATATCGAGATGGTTCGCGGGCCGGGGAATATCGAATCACCGCTCGATAAAGAAGCGACAGCAATCGATGATGAAAGATATCGAGAAAGTCGCGCCGAACTGATGCACTCGAATCTTCGTGCTGGACTTCCTCGGCGAGATAGAGCGGAAGCGGGGTGACGGCACCGGCGAGACCGAGAAACGTCGTCACCACGTCAAACGCTGCTTCGTGCTCCGAAGCCTCGTTCATAGGACGCGCCTGAACCTTGACGTCTCGGACGTCTCCAGCGTCAAACGCCATATCGACACCGTGTCGAAAACGAATGACTTCACGATGCGGAGGGCCATCTCCGCCCACGCGCTGAGCACCTGGAGTCATGCGCTCGAGCAAAGCAACCAGGGTGAAGAAATGGTGCCGCGATGCCGCGTCCAACAAGGGGTGATGATCCCTGGATGGCTCTAGAGAATCGCCTGCGTGCCGGTGCGTGGTGTCCATAGGAACTCTTGCGAAGATGGATGAAGGGTGACCCGAAGCTGGTGATACGCGTTGAGCGGTGTTTCGCTGACCAACAAATGCTCCAAAGCCGACCCAAACAGGAATGCATCCCCCGTGGACGCAAACGCCGATTCATCGAGCACGATTTGCGTCTGTACGCCGGCGACCGACGCACCATCCATCATGCGACGCTGAGCGTTCATCCGAACTTCCCGGATCGCTTCGATGCGCATTTCGTTGGCGCGGCCGAGCTGGTGATCAAAACCCAAAGGTGCGTTGTAGTGGTGCAGCAACGCCCGCAAACTCGCAGCGCTTCCGAGCGACTGCGCGTTCAGCGCCAAATGCGACACCAAACGCCAGTGCATTTCGTCTCCCACTGGAGCTCGCGCTGGCTTGCTCACGCTCGTCAGGTTTCGGAACGCCGCAGCAGTCGGCGACCGCGAGGTTGACTCACAAATATCGCCAGTTCGCAGTTCGTCTGGGAGATGACGATTGGTGCAAACCAGTTTCGTTGACAACACTTCATCGCGGGTGAGGAGCTCGGTGCCGGGGAGCGTCACCGAAAGGTAGGTATCGAACGCTCCATCGATTGGAGAAGGAGTTCGGCGCAAGGTGTAGAACACTTTCTCCGACTCTCGCTCCAGATGAGAGAACTGGTGCCACGGCGAATAGGTTCTCCGTCGCCGCTGAGCCGTAACGAGCCCTTCGACCTGGTTCACCGCGTATACTTCCATATGACGCGGGTTGATTCCTTCAGCGCGCACGAGGTGTTCGTGCCGCGCGGGGTCGCAACGAATCGGATCGGCCCCGACGTTAAATAGATTGATCACGGGAACGCAGTGAAGCCGAAATAGATCGGGGGGCACACGTTCTGGAAGCGAAGGTGGCCGATCAAACTCAAGCTCCACGTCGAAATCTTCTTCCAGAATATCTGGAGGCAACGCCGAAAATCCGCGCAGCTCCAAGAACAACATCTTGGAAGGCAAAGAAAAGTATTCCTGCAGAACGCGAAGACCATCCGGGGCAAGCTCGGGCCAACTCAGAAGCGGAAGTTCAGGCGAAGCCCCGAGCGGTCGCACTGCGCGAGGCCCAAGCGCCACGCGGGCGCCATTCGCGCCAACCACGTGCGCCGCGCGTAGGTGCCGGGTCATCCATAGAAAAACCACCGACGCGACGCCGTATGCGCCGTGCAAGAAGAGTCGTATTCCGTCGCCATCGGCGTGCCATGGCCCCGCTCCTGCCCGACGAAACGAGAGACGAATTTGCGGGCGTGTGGCCGATTGCGTGTGCGCTTCGCATTCAAGCTCCAGAGGATGAAGAATCACGTCGGCGGTGGTGCGGAAAAGACACGTGGTCCCTTCGACCTCTCGACTGCCGAGCTCTGCCCCGGCGGCGATTCGCTGTACGCCACGCTTGGAGTGATGATGAGGAAGAAACTCCACGATCGAACACGCCGGAATGGGGCGTACGGCTTGAGGAATCACCAGCTGAGCCAGCGCCTCGATCACTTCGGGAATCGCGTCGTCGATACGCTCCCGGATTCGAGCCGTAAGAAACGCAAACCCTTCCAGCAAACGTTCTACATCTGGGTCGCCACCTCGCTGGGCAAACAGCCCCGCGAGAGACGGGTTGGCCTCGGCAAACTCGAGCCCTAGTTCGCGAAGATACGTGAGTTCGCTCTGAAAATATTTACTGAACATCGCTCATCCCACGTGCACCCGACCACCAGGCGCAAACAGGGTGGACAACCGGACCAATCGTCGCTCGGGTCCGTCGAGTCGCCCTACAATGTCAAACCGAAGTCGCAGTGGGTCTTCGCTTGGAACGAAGCGCACAGACACGTGGAGCACCCGGGGCTCATACTTCAGAATGCAGTCCCGAATCGATTTCTGAATCGTCTGAACCGCCTCAGGTATCTGATGCACTACGTCCGTAAAATCCACCAGTCCGAAGTCTGGAGCAGAAGGGCTTTCGCCTGCACGGGCGTTGAGCAATGCTCGAATATGGTCGACCACGGAGCGCTCCAGATCGAGCTGCCGCTGTCCCGACCCGAGCCGGGAGAAAAGACCACGCTGATTGCTCGCCGGCCCGCCAATGAAGCGAGAAGCCCTCATCTCCTCAGGCCTTGTCGAGTTTGCCGACGAGAGACAGGGTGAAGTCTGCGCCCATATACTTGAAGTGCGGACGCACATGGAGCTGGCAGCGATACCAACCAGGCTGGCCGTCGACGTTTTCCACCATGACCTGAGCTTGTCGCAAAGGCCGGCGAGATCGGACCTCCGAAGCAGGGTTATCCATGTCCGCCACGTACTGCCCGATCCATTTATTGAGCTCGCGCTCCAAATCCGCCCGTTCTTTCCATGACCCGATTTGCTCCCGCTGGAGCACCTTGATGTAATGTGCGAGACGCGTGATGATGAACACGTAGGGAAGCTGCGTCCCTAGCCGGTAGTTTGTCTCCGCCAGTTTGCCTTCCTCTGAGTTGCCGAATAGTTTCGGCCTTTGGCACGAGTTCGCGGAAAAGAAACACGCGTTGTCACTATCTTTGCGAAACGTGAGCCCGATAAACCCTTGCTCCGAAAGTTCGTATTCACGCCGATCCGTAAGTTGTGATTCCGTGGGAATCTTCGTCTGAATTTCTCCCATCGCTTGGTATTGATGGAGTGGGAGATCGTCCACGGTGCCTCCCGAACGCGGCCCGATCACATTCGGGCACCACCGAAACTTCGCGAAAGAATCGGCGATACGGGACGCCAGCGCAAAGGAGCTAGGGCCCCAAAGATACGCATCGTGGTCGCCAATGACTTCTTCCTCAAAGTTAAACGCCGAAACCGGAATGGTATCCGCCCCGTATGGCAGCCGAAGCAGAATGCGCGGAGCGCACAAGCCGACATACCGAGAATCCTCGCTGTCGCGAAACGAATTCCAGCGCGCATATTGCGGCCCTTCGAATATCGACTGCAGATCTTTGAGCTTGGGTAGCTCTCGATAGCTTTCACATCCGAAGAACTCCGGGCCTGCGTTGGCGAGCAACGGGGCGTGGGCCATCGCAGAAACCGCTGCGCACTTCTGCAAAAGCTCCATGTCCTGCGGCCCTGGCCCGAAATCATAGCTCGCCACCACCGCGCCATAGGGCGAACCGCCAAAGGTCCCGTACTCTTGCGAGTAAACCAATCGGTAAAGTCCTGACTTCTGAATCTCAGGCGTGTCTTCGAAGTCTTCGAGCAACTCCTTTTTCGAACAATTCAAAACCTCGATCCGAATATTTTCTCGGAAATCTGTCGAATCAACGAGGTATTTCAGGCCGCGCCATGCCGCTTCAAGAGATTGAACGTCTGGGTGATGAAGAATGGCGTTGATCTGCTTTGAAAGCCGCTCGTCAATCGTCGCAATCATGGCGTCCACGACGTTTCGGTCGATTTTCTCCCCCATGCGCGAAGGAGCAAGCATCTCCGTCACAAATGCTTCGATACCTTGTCGCGCGACGTCATACCCTTCGTCATCTGGTTTGAGTTTCGCTTCGTTCAGCATTTGCTCTAGTAGAGAACCCTCTTCCTCTTGTGTCGCCTGAGATGCAACTGCGGTCTGTTCTTCGGCCATGGTCTTATCCTTGTCTGCTCTGAGTGATGGAAAGGTTTAGTTGTCTGCCTCGGGCGCGATGCCGAGCTCCGCGATCAATCGGTTCCGCGCCCCTTCGTCCGCGAGGAGTCGCTGAATCTGCCGACGAAACGCCGGAATGTTGCCGAGCGGGCCTTTGAGTGCGGTGAGCGCTGCGCGAAGCTGCATCAGCTTCTTGAGCTCCGGCACTTGACTGGCGATCCCCTCCGGGCCGAAGTCTTTCATGTTTTCGAACGCCAGCTTCATCGAGAGCTCTGCCTCTTCTTCGCCGGACAGCAGATCTGGAACCGAAATCTCAGCGCCAAGCTTGTGTTCGGCCATCACTTCGTTGAAGTTGTCTTTGTCGATATTGAGCGGTTTCCGATCCTCCACAGAGCGCTCATCGGGTCGCCCCGTGTAGTCGCCTACCGCGAGCAACTTAAGCGGAAGCTCGCGTTCTTCTTGGGCATCCCCAGTCGCGGGTTTATATGTGATGTTGACGCGTTCTTTGGGTGCGACGGATCCATCTTTGGGCATGGTTTTTCCTTTCTGATCACTGCGCGATCGCGCTTAAGTCTTTGCTCGTTTCGGTTCGCCGGCCGCGAGCGCGGCTTGTGGGTCCACACAAGCGAGCTGCGCGTATACCGATTTCGATCGCTCGACGACGCTCGGGTCTCGAAGCGACAATGCGACAAGGGTGTTGAAATGGGCTCGATGACAGCGCGCCGCGAGCGGCGGATCCCATTCTTGAAGCCCGCGGCTTCGCATCTCGGCAGAGAGCTCTTCGAGAATGGCCAGCGCCGCAAGCAACGAGCCGCCTCCCGAGCAAACGTCGGCAAGTACCAATCGCGCTTCGAACCGAACCCGAGCATTCCTCGCGCTCTGCGCGCCGTCTTGAAGAAGCTGGATCGCTTCTTCGTTTTTCCCCGTGACCTGAAGTCGACGAGCGGCTTCAAAAAACTCTCGTCCGATGCCGTCAGTTTCCGGGGGTTTCGTGGGAGACCCCGGGTCGCGAGATGTTACTTCAAGATCGAGCCATTCCGCGGCTAGCGGCCCCACGAAAGGACGGCCATCCGCAAACTGAAGTTCTCGGAGCGTAGGAAAACGACCCAACAAATCCGAAGTGCCGCGGCATACCGCTCGCCTCGCCGCTTCGTATTCGGAACCAAGCTCATTGAGCGCGCGCGCAACCCAGTATTGTAAGTCGACCCAGAATCGATGGGTCGCCAGCGCTGACTCAGCCTCGTCAAGCAGCGCCGGCCAACTCCCAGAGCGGGCGAGGGCGGGAAGTTGCGCGACGAGATCGGCTGAAGGAGGAGGAACCGCGGTACGATTTTCCTCAGCCCTCGGCGGTGGTGCGTCGAGATGAAGGTAGAGCGCGACCCGACTGAGTCGATACGCGCGTGAGTCGTCGCGAGCCTCACGAAAAATCAGTCGTGCCAACTGCTGCATGTTTGCCGCCATACCCCGGAGATGTTCGGGAACCTCTGCGACGTCGCCCGGAAGACTAGAACCTGCCGAGATGGTGGTTTGAGTGAACTTCGCGGGAGGTGAAGCAGCCGCTGTTCCTTTAGGACTAGACGGGTCTGGTGTCGCAGAGTCTGGCGCCTGCTTCTCCTCGCTGGGCAATGAGAGTTGAAGCCGCGCGACGTCATCCAGCAGTGGTCGCAGCGCCGGCGCATGCTCTTCAAACCGTCGACTCACGATCGACTCGAAATGCTTGACCGACGCGGTCAGCGCTTCCACGGCTTCTCGATCCTGGGCGCCGACTTGTACATCAGCCAGCGTTCGTCGCACTCGATCAAGGAGCCACTCCAGCGCACCAGCACGCGCGCGCATGCGTTTTCGCGTAGGGAACAAATCGTCCCAATACCGATCCACGACCTCGCTGATCAGCCAGAGCCCCGTGGCAAGACCCGACAGGCCCGAGGTGGCATAGAGCCCGTGGGCGACGTAGCTCGAGATCAATACATCTTTCGATACTTCACGAAGCAAGCTCGCCCCTCGCTGCACCACGTCGGGCCAATCAACTTCTCCTCCCGTTGGCATATCGAGGCGGTCCATCTGATTGCGCAGCTGCTCGTGAACCGCTTCATATCGCGCATCTGTGCCAGCCGGGGCATCGGGAGAGATCGGCAGAAGCCAAGGTTCCGCCTGCTGCTGCCACGCGAACAGCTCAGCCATGGCGATACCCTCCGGCCAGCTGTACCGACGTGAGATCACGGACGAGCGTGCTCATTGGAGTGGAGGTGGCGGGTGGTTTCAAATCCGCCCCGATCGCTGTCAACGCTTCGTCGATCGCTCGGCGATACTGGGTTTGGAGCGACCACACGTGGTCGAATGCTTGGTCAGGATGCATCAGAGCGCTCCACACTTCATGCGACGGATTGCTGAAGGCGATCACCAGCGATTCGTCACCGGTCGACCTCTCACCACGAGAGGTTCTCCAAAAGGCAGAAGCAGCCACGGGACAGAGGCGCGACACGAGTTCCATCCAAATCAGACGGTCCAAGTCTCCGCGGGCGGAACAGCTGAGGACCGGCGCGCGTTCCGAAATGTCTCGTTCGCGCGCCCGGTCGCAAGCGAGCAACAAAGTGCGGTACGCGTAGTAACGCAGTTCTGGTCGCTCAAATATCCTGGCTTCGAAGGTTTGGACCAGCTCGGCATGGAACATCTCATGACAACGTGATTCCGCCCGATCCAGCGCACGGGTATCGATGGTCGGCAGTCGACCTAGCGTGTTGAGCACGTCCCGTGGGGATCGCCTGGCCACCGAGCTCAACACGGACTCCAAAGGTTCGAGAAACTCTTGGCAAGCGATAGGCACCGTCGCCCAACGACCTTGTATGTCGCGCCTCGGCAGGATCAACATAGCGGCGAGCGGATACTTTCGACCTGCAGCGTCTCGACTCGGAACTGCCAACCCCACCGCGATATCAGCGTCCCATGCAGGACAGAACACAAACCGAACCAACGAATCACAAAGCGATGAGTTGGCGAGCACGAGAGAGTCCATCGCAGTTTGGAGCCAGGCATCGAAGTGCCGCACCACACTGGAGGTCGAACCAACTCGCAAGAAGTCGCCTTGGCTCGGAATCTTTCCAACTAGAGCTAGTTCGTTCATCGCATGCACCCACAACACATCACGATCACCCCGCGGACGGACACATTCGTCGGGAAGTGACGATCTCCGCAGGAACCTCCGCGTCGTCTCTCCGCAACAGACCCAGCAATCGCTTCGAGGAACCCTTGGAATCCAAGAACGGGGCGTTCGCACGCGTTGGTTTGAAATCGATCAGCACGCCTTCTTTCCGGCCGCGAATACGCCACGACACCCGAAAGACCTGATCGCGTTCTTTGGAAACCAAACGCCCGCTCTCGAGCAAACGGAAAAAGCCCCATTCGCCCTCGTAGTCCAATGCCTCGTTCGTCCCTCGCGCGCCGCGCACTTCGATACGCGCGCCTTTACCGGCGTCCTCCCCCGGCCATGTCATTCGCTGCCAGTGCTCGGGGCCGTTGTGGTATTCGAAACTTTGACCCCCGATCGAGAGAACTTGGCTTGCCAAACCAGGGCTCGGGAGGATTCGAACATCGAACACGACCTTGGGTTCACTGCTGCCGCGCGGAAAGAACGCTTTGGTCAGTTGAAGAGACGTATCCAAGAAACGCAGGAGCCGTCGTTGCATCACCTCTGCGGCCGAACGGCCGAGCTGTTTGCGAAACACAAAATGGCTACCTTCTTGCTCGACCTGCTCTTTGAGCCGTTCTTGGTAGTGGCTCCACAAGATTCCATCGTTTGGTCGATAGAAATCGGCGAAGTCGGATAGCGCGAGATCAGAGCCTTGCGGGTCGTAGGGATACCGACCCTTCATTCCTTCTGCGAATGGCGTCACAACGTCGCTGCACCATCCGCGCGCCGAACCAGACGCGGCAGCTGCCGCGAAGCTCATGGATGCTCCATCGATCGGAGGCCACAAAATCGATTCGAAAACCGGGCGCCATCCTACTTCTTGCTCGGCAATCAATCCTTGTGCGCTGGTGCGGGCAACCTGCAGGCGATTGGTCAACTCGTCTGAATCGGACGAGCCATCGAGATGGTTTTGTAGCGCGTCTCGAAGAAATAGAAGCTGCTCCTCGTACACCGCGAGAGGTGTCGCAGAGGGCGCGCCTTCTTCTTTTGTCTCGGCGACACCAAACTGGAGAAATCCCTGAAACTGACGCGCCAATTGCTCAGCCAACTGGTGCTCTTGTTTTTGCAGCCGATTGTTGTTCTTCGATGTCGTGTCGGCACCGCCAAACGCTGCAACCAAAGCCTCGGTCTTCTTGGTCACCTCGCCCGGCAGTTGCTCGACTTTGCTGCTCTTTCCTTCCTTGGCAGCTGTCTCACCCGACGCCGACGCATCAGACTGCGTCAACGTAATGTTCTTTTTTACTCCGTCGAACAGTCGCGAAAGAGGTGAAGGATCGCCTCGAGTGAGATCTTGCATCGCTCGTAGCGCACCCGCGTTGCCAGCTCTCGGAGGCACGGTATGTAGACCGCGCACAAACTCCTTCCATTGATCGGTGTATCGCCTAAAGTATTCTTTACGAACCTGGAGAAACTGTTCCGCTCTTGCTGCCGAGGACGGTTTTTGCCACGCGAAATCGGCGAGCACCCAGCGTTCTCCGAGAAGTCGCCGCGCGGGGTCGTTCAACATTTCCCGTACCCCCGAATCCCATGCAAACTGCGTGAACGCGGCGTGCACGGTCCGACGCCCACGGAGCCATGGAACCGTCGTGCCAACCAATCGCTTCACGGTCATGGGCGAGCGATCCGAAAATTGCTGGACGATGGCGTCGACCGCCACACGCTCCGCAATCACCCGAGACAGAGCTTCTCGACTCCCCGCAACGACATCACGGTCTCGTCGAAACAGCAGCGTTTCGCGTTCCGTTTGCGCACGAACAAACGGCTCCACGTATCCCGCCAAACGCCGATGTGCTTGGGCCGGCGCCGACGAGGCGACTGCCCAATGGCGGGCGAGATACCGCGTAAGAAAAGTCTGGGAACTAGACGTCTGCGAAGGCTCCGTGGCCTCACGAGGAACGGACAAAAGCAAATGCCCCTTGAGCCTTTCGAAGTTGCTTCGATACGCTTCCACCGGAGGCTGTTCATCCGGGCTTGCCTCGTAACGACGGGAAAACTCTTCAAGTCGCTCGAGCTCAGCTCGAAACACCGGCTCCACAACCCTTCGCCTGAGCAATCCGACGTACAGGTCGCGAAGCGCCGGGAAGACCGAATGACCGCGGTACATGCCCATACGCATCGTCCACGGCGGGCCTTCGTCTCGGTGATGCTCAAGATCACGAAACAGCGCGTGAAGCGTTTGTAGCCCGCTGGGAGGCACGACCGCAGGGCTTGTCGGCGCTTGCTTCAACGCCTCGAGGGAACCTGCAGTGCGGTCTACAACCGTATCCATGCGTCGAAGAAGGTCGCGGTTTTGATTCCAGGAAACGAACGACGCAGCGCCCCAAGCGAGGGAAAGAGTGGCGGAGGCTGCAACGAGCGAATAGCGAATGCGACGCTGTCGCCGACGTTCTGCAGGGCTACGAACCGCCACCGTAGCGTCCGCAAAAATCACATCGCGAAACACATCACGTAAGAAATAGCTTTTTTGTTCGATCACAGGCTGCGCGGCGGGCAGCGAGTGTTCAATGCCAAACGCTTGAGCCATCCGCCCCATGACTCGATCGATCGGCCGGCCTTCCTGCGTTCCACTGGCAAAGTAGGCGCCGCGCATGGATGGTGTTTCACGAAATACGTCTTCTTCGAACAAATGCTCAATGAAGCGACTCAAGGAGTTCTTGAGCTCTCTCATCTGCTGCGGAAACGTATAGATGAGCTCCCGATGCTGAGTTCGACGTTCGTCAGCGAGCCGCCTCAGCAAACGGTTGTCGGTGGCATCGACGAGGCGTTCAAACCGTTGTTCGAACTCGAGCCCGGGTTGCTGCACCTTGCCCGACAATGGAAGTGTAAACCCCCAAATCTGGCCGCGATCCGACCGTGACAGATCGCCAAAGGTTTCCGCGAAGCCCGGAATGAGATCGCATTTGGTAAAGAGCACATAAACGGGCAGAGACATCCGAAGTTCGCTCATCGTCTCATCCAGCCGGGTTCGGATTTGCCGCGCCAGATCCGCTACCTCTTGCTCAGACCCGTTCCCTAAGGAATCGACGCTCGCGGTTACGATGACGCCATTGAGCGGCTTTCTCGGCCGATATTTCTCGAGGAGATGGAGAAACCCGATCCATTCTTCCCGGTCGTCGTTGTTGGTCGTCCACCGACCGGCGGTATCGAGAATCACCGCTTCGTTGGTAAGCCACCAATCACAATGCCGCGTTCCACCGACGCCCCGAACGCCTCCTCCGTGTTTCGACAAGTAAGGAAAGTTCAACCCGGAGCTGCGCAATGCGGTGGTTTTTCCAACGCCCGGAGGGCCGATGATCACGTACCAAGGAAGCGCGTAAAGAGCGCTCGAACCTCGTCGATTAAGTTTGGATGCTTTGAGTGCATCGACGGCGCGCTCGAACTCCTGCTGCACTTCCGCCATTTCTGCGTGCAAATCAGGACGAACGGTGCGCGCATGGTGCGCTGCTTGGTCGCTCAGCGCTGCTTCCAGTTTCGCTGATGCACGACGTGCTTTCCATCGCCGAAAAAGAAGCACACCTCCAAGCGAAATGAGGACAAGGCCAGTTGCAACGCTCGGAATCCACCAACTGAAAGAAAACCAAAGCGCAACACCCCAGATCAATACCAACAGTGCAAATGCGAAGAAGTACAGAAACATGGTGTTCACCGAAGAATCGTTGTGGCCACTTGGTTTGTATGCTCCGTCGTGTGGCGAGCGGTGACGGAGATCGAAATAGAAAGACCCAGAAAAAGCAGAGCCGAGAAGGCCAACGCACCAGCTGCCGACCAGAGCCAGGGGCCGCCCTGAACGACCTGCGGCAGATGATCCCTTGGAGGCGATTTATCAGGAGAAAGCTCGCGTTCCGCCAACGAGCCTGCGTTGCCCAACGCACCATCCATGCGATCGACAAGCGCGTTGAGCTCGATTTCGCCACCCTGGATGCGGTATTTCCCGCGGAACCCAAGCAGCAACCCCAGGTAGTACACCCGCAACACATCGGTCCGAGTTGGATCACTGAGCAGAGACTCGATCTTCTCGAACACCTTTTCTCCAGCTACATTTTCGTTGAAGAGCTGGAGCTGAAGCATTCGCGGAACCCAGAACTGTTGAAGTTCGCCACCACAAGAAACAATTACTTCGTCTGCAAATGCAGCTAGGAGATACCCGATGTCTTGGGTGTCTTGCTGGTTGAAACCGAGCTCGCTCGCGCGACGCATAGAGCGCTGCAAAAAGGCTAAAAGCCGACGATGTATCACTTCCGCGAGTGGCTTTGATTGGGTGTCGGAATGCCGAATCTGAAATACCGCAGCAAAAAATGATCCGACTGTTTCTTGTACTCGATCCATCGAGGCATCCTGTTTTTGTGTGTTCAAGTTCAAGCAAAGAACGAAATGTCCGACGCGATCGCTACTCGATTACGGCGATAAGCTCGACGTGCGTGTCGCGGTGAACAAAAGGCATGGGGAGGTAGACCGCGACTTTTTGCTCCGACACGATCTTCTTCCAATAGGGATTGTCCGTTTCTATGGAGAAATACGTGACGCCAGATCGAATCGGGACCTGAGGAGGCGGGCGATGCCGCACCTGAACAGCGGCTCCTGGAGTCGCCGCGGCAAGAATCCCGTGCACGTCCTGCCAGGACGCGACCTTACATATGCGCGGTAGCTGTTGGGCGACCTCTCGATGTGGCAGCGCTGATCGGATTCCTAGAAAAAACTGTCGGCATCGAGCCAACCGTTCGTCGGCGAATGAACCCACGAACATTCCTTCTGACCCGTGCTCCAGGGGCATCGCAATACAGTGCTCACGAGTACTCGCATGCAGAAGCGATACCGCGATGGCGAACAGCTCTTCAAACGTGGACCGGAGGTCTGTGTAAACAAACGGAGGGATTTCAATCGCATCGGGATCCGTCGAAAACGAAGAAAGCTGGCCAATGAGGTGACTCAGCGCCAAATAGACGATGCGGGGCGACTGATCGCCCGTCTCCAGCAGATGACGTGCGATCGGAACAAATCCGCATATTGCATGCAGCAACAAGAATCGTGTGACGTCCGACGCATGGTACTCGACACTCGTCTCATCCCGTTCTCGGCGAGCCTCCGACAACGCGCGCCGGCGATTCTCCATCAGCGTCAAAAGACGACGTAAGCCCGACCTCAAAAAGGGAGACGCGGACACGCGCAAACAAGGAACCACGTAGCGATCGGATTCAGCGAGACGCTCGGCGTCGTCGCGAACAAGCTCCGCTATCTTGATGGTTTCAAAATCGTCTCTGGGTTCACCACCAAAAAGAATCACGACGTTTCGCTGGGCAAACGAGATATCTCGCTCCTCCGCCTGGCCCAGGAGATCAAATACCGGTCGCGTGCTCGATAGAAATCGAGTGTTTACGCCGTTCGTTTCACCGGCGTCGGTGCAGTAGCTCGGCACTCCCTCTCGCTCTCGTGGAACACCGCAATAGACATCCAAAGTTGATTGACTGGCCGGGAAATGACCGTCTGTGGGTCGAGAAGCCGGCAGTTCTGGATGAGATGGCCCGAGCGAAAGTACGGTACCGTCTGGCAACACGCCTTCGAAGTGTTCCACCGTCACTCGCCCGCGTCGCAACGCACGAGCATCGAGGGACACGGAAACAACCCCCCAGCTATTCGGCTCAAAAGCCTCCCAACGCGCGCGCACCAGTTGCTCGTGATAAATATCGAGCTGTTGCATATGTTGGGGTGTCACCAACAACCCCTCCGACCAGACGACTCGCCTCGGATTGTCCATCGTCACACCGATTCCGTCCCATGCGGTACGCGGCGGCGCTCTAGCCCAATCGGTTTCTTCTGCGCCGATGGCGCGTCGGGAACCGAATCCGTATTCGGCGTCGACGAACTCGGCGCGGACGTCTTCTTCAGCTCAGAAGCACGCGAAACGTTCGTCGCGCAGTTTGGACAACTGCCCGAACCAAAACGCAGTTTCGCCCGAACGCTGTATCCGTCGAGACGCACCTTTACATGAGGCATCGGAGGCGGATCCGCGCCGTCGCCGTCGTTCAACGCCGCACAGCGAACTTCCGATGCGGGCTGCGGCAGCTCCAACGCGGCATACCAAGTACGACGTTGCGGGCGCCGCACGATCGCCACCGCAATAAGATGAGTCGCTGCAGGGTCTCGCTCGAACTCACGGCGCAATCGTTGTCGCGGATAGACCGTGACCTGATCGGAAACCAACAGAGTCTCTCCCAGAGCATCCTCCGGGCTGCGCCACAACTGCTCGAAGGTCGCCGTTTCCGAACGAGTCAGGCCAGCGACCTGATAGATTCTCACCGAAGTGGGCAGTGGCCGACCCTTCGCGTCAGGGTTGAGTTGAGCCGTCCCGGTTACCGTCAAGCTCCCCTGCTCTGGCAACTCACACGCTTCGGGCGCGCTCGCGCCGCACGCCGTGGCGCCAATCGCCGTCAACAAGAGCGCTGCATCTCTCAGCCGCCAACTCTGTCTTTCGTGGACGTCCGTCATACCGAATATGAACGTAGTTCACGCGCGGCCCACGAACTTCAGCGCTGCTTCAGCGAATCGTCATTTGTTACGAGCTTCGCAATCGATAGTCCGAAGAATCGCCTTGCTACACGAGACGATCGTATCGGGCGCGAAAAGCACTGAGATCGATATTCAAGCGTTTGATCATGCGGCGAATCTGGGAGCGCGAGGTAGACATCGATCGAGCGACCGCACTGATATTCCCCTGGTGACGCTGCAACTGCACTTCAAGTTGTGCGCGCAAGTCTGCGGGAAGCGGTTCGGATGGCTCCGCAATATGGTGCTGCGCGACCGCTTCGCGAATCGGGGGTGGCAGCGAGTCGATTCGTATTTCGTCGCCTTCGAGAGTAGCAATCGCCAGCTCCAAAGAACGCGCCAACTCCCGAATATTGAACGGCCAAGAGTATTGGAACAAGGCTCGTGCAGCAGACCGCTGCAATGACAACTTCGACGCCTTCAGCCCGCCGATGCGCGAGAGAATATTGGCCACAAGAAGCCCAAGGTCTTCTCGTCGCTGCACGAGAGAGGGCAGCGTCAACTGAAAGCCTATGAGACGAGCATACAAATCCGGTCGAAACGCGTTCGCATCCATCAACGCATGCAGATCTCGGTGTGTCGCAGCGACCACGCGCAGATCGACCGCGACAGGATGAGTTCCACCAACCGGCAGCACCTCTTTCTCCTCCAAAACGCGCAGCAAGACACTTTGCGCATCCGCCGGCAGCTCACCGATCTCGTCGAGGAACAATGTCCCCTGATGAGCAGCTCGCACCAGACCTTGCCGGTCATGGGTAGCTCCCGAGTACGCGCCTTTCCGAGCCCCGAAGAGTTCACTCTCAAGAAGATTCTTGGCGAGCGCGCCGCAGTTCACCGGAATAAAGGGTCCTTTCCTCCCGGAGAGTTCGTGCACCGCGCGCGCCGTGAGCTCCTTTCCCGTACCGGTTTCGCCATGGATCAACACGGATGTCTCTGAACGCGCGACCCGTGCCAGAAGCTGAAAGTCTCGCTCCAGAGCACCATGCATCGTCCGCAACGAAGAAGGCACTACCATCGCATCGTGTCGTGTTTCCGGCGCTTGGTCGCCGTGATTCAAGCAAACAAGCGCGCCGCGATACACCCAGAAGGTGTTGCCCACGTTGACCACATCCCCATCTTCGAGCGTGGCCCGCTGGATACGCGTGCCGTTGACAAATGTGCCGTTTTTCGATGCTTGGTCTTCGATCGTCCAGGCCTCTCCATCGCTGGTTTGCAGCTGCGCGTGGTGCACAGACATCCAAGAATCCGGAACCTCGATACGAAGACGCTCTGCGCCATGATGCGACGTTTGACGGTGTTCCGCGCAGCGAGGGCCTCGACCAAGAAAGACATGGCGTACACCGCCGAACGAACACTTCATTCCAAAGGCCAATGGTCGAGCGGCGTTCATCGCCAAAATCAAGTGGGCGGTCGCGGGTCGAACGGTTGGCTGCTCTATGCTTACGAAAGAGGCGGTGCTCGTCGTAGTCACCCCTCAATACTACGCACGAAACCTCCGCTCGGCTTGGTGTTTTTGATCACCTCGCCCTCGGCCACCCAGACCACATGCGCAAACCCACCGAGAAAGATGCGGATCGGTACGACTTTTGCTAAGCCCGCCGCGCAACCGGGGATAGGAAGCCGATGTGGCGATGTGCATGGCCACGCCGAGAGACGGCAACGTGAGATTCTGCGGCAGCACCAGGGTACCCCTCACGAATGGGCTCGGCTATTGGACCGCAAAGTACTCGTCGTGGGCCGCTTGGTTCAACGACATGCCCGCGGCAAACCGACAATCCTTAGCGGTCCCTCTCATGGAGCGGCTGCTCCACGAAGTCGCCGAGAAAACCCGTCGCTCCCTGCGCGGGCAAGGTATCGCGGCTTGGTTTATCGACGCGTTTCTGAAAGCGCTCGCCAAGCGCGCTCGTTCTAGCGCCAAAGCCAACGCGGCTTCGACGGACATGCGCGAAGACGACACCCGCGCCTCATTCGAACTGAGACATCCAAGACGTCTCGGCTTCGCTGTATTCACAGTCTACCCACGACCCATTCTCGCAGGTACACAATCGCGGCTTAAACCCAATCACTCCCGTTCGAAGCGAATCCCACACCCAGCACCGTTTTCCTTCGACCTCACAACTAGCGATTTTTGACGGCGCGGAGGAGTCTTGGGGAACCTTGTTGCATGGGTCGCCGAGTCGTGTGTTTTGAATCTCCGCGAAGTTCTTCGCTTCATTCATATCCCATGGAATATCGACACCGCGTTGCATCAACGCTCCTGCTGCCAAAGCTTCAAACGCGACGTCCAACAGAGACGGTTCCCCGCCGGAAGCGCGAAACTTCTTCGCTTGCTCCGGCGTTGCGTCAAAGTGATACGTTGTGACGTCATTCTGCGTGCCCTGATGAACAAGCGTGATGCCAAGGGCAGAGGCGACCCCAATGAGTGCTGCGCAAGCCAAGAACTTGGGGCCACAGAACACCGCGAACTTGAGCTGGGCAGTCTTGTCGGTTTCTGCTCTGGCGAGCGCTGCGTCGTCGGTGTGCGCAGCGCACGCGGAACTCGTGACCGCGACGGCAACAACGAGCGCCACGTGGCGAACCCAGTTCATGTTTGACCTCCAAACTTCATGTCCACAGCTGGTTCATTCCGCAGCTGGTTGCTGGATCGGGTTAGCGGGCAGCCATCACGCCGTACGCCATGCCATCGCCGCGCGTCCCAAACTGACGCGCCAGCCCGGGCCATAGCGCTATCCATCTCGAACGAATCACCACTTCGAATGGATACGCGACCATGGCCCGGGGCTTGGTTCAAGCCACGTCAGTCACCGCACCCAAGACAGGAATACGTGCAAAACCCGCCGACGTGTCCTCCCGCTTCGGGAAGCTGGGACAGCGGTTCGTTGCTTTCATCGTCGCGCCCACTTCCGCTTCCGCCTCCGCCATTGGCCCCAGAACCGCAATCAACCTGGCTGCATCCCGCGGCCAGACACATCGCGCCGAGGTTGGCGCATGTTTCGTTGCACTCCGCGATGATTTTGACGACGGTCATCGCGACCACCGCCAAGATGAGGATGGCGGCAAGCAACACCAGCAAGACGGCACCGATCGCAGACTCGTGCGTTGTGACCTCCTGCTCGTCTCCGCCGAGGACAAACGCGTCTGCAGGGAGCTCTCGTTCGGTCACCACAAAATCGAACCCATCGCCGTTCGAACCCGTGAAGCGATGGTCCGCGACCTGTTTGGGCATCGAAATACCCGCGAGCGAGCCGCCGTTCTTCAGCCTGTCGAGCATCTTCTTGAGCTCGGCACCCGATACGCGATAGCGAGAGCCATTGAGCTCGAAATGCGCGTCGCCTTGCGCATCGAGAAGCGCACGTACGTTGGCCGTCGCCCCGCTTGCCGCGTCATCCACCGCGAACGCAAACGCTCGCGGACTTTGGCGCAACGCCGCGCGGGCCGATTCGATATCCGGGTCAAGCTCGGCGGAACATCCAGTCATCGAAAGCAGTAGATTCACCATCAACGGGATCAGAACCGCATTGATCCACGGGCTCACATTATTCAGCTTGTTCATGGGGCAGCACCCTCCTTCGAGCTCGGCTAGTGCAGCCGCGGTGCCAACCCCGCATCATCGAACATCACAGCGAAAACACGCCTTCGCGATTCTGTTCGTGCCTAGACCAAGCCCGATATTCGGGCCCCCACACCGCAGGCTAGCGCATGCGCTAGCACTCAGCGTCGCTGCGACAATGTATCCAACAGCTCCGCCATCGGGATCCGCCCTACGCGAAGCCGATGTTCGCCAGCTTGCGGAATGCCCCGTGCTGATTCGCTCAAACCGAGACCAAAACGAGGACCCGATTGATCTGAGCTCGGTTTGGCAATCCGCGCGCTTGAAACAATTCGGATAGCTGCGCCGCAAGACCACGAGCCAAGGGGCTAGACAAGACCTGTCCCCATCGCTAGGTTATGCGCGTCACACCTGCCGGGCCTCTGTCTTTGACATGCTTTCCGACGGCAGGTTTTTCTTTTAAGCAGTTTGCATCGTTGTGGCTCGCTACAGCAAACCTCCGCTATCGGTCGAGACTTCAACGGCAAATGGAATGACTATTTCGGCACCTGAAGATCCTCGAGCTACCCACCTTTCATTTGAAGACGAAATGCTCGTTGTCCGACTAGAGGACGCTCGAGAAGTGCGGGTGCCGCCCGAGTGGTACCCGCGGCTACGTGCAGCCAACGACACCGCACGAGTCAACTGGCGGCTCGTCGGAGGCGGAATCGGCATTCACTGGGAATCGATTGACGAAGATTTATCTGTTCGCGGTCTGCTTGCTCCACCAACGATGACCGGCAGAAGCGCATAATAAAAACGAGTGCCTCAGATGAGGCGAGTCGATCCCAAACAAGGGCGAAAAAGAAAAAGCGCGGCAATTGAGCGCGAGGAAATTCGCGGAGCAGGTGTTCGCACGTTGACGAATGACCACGGGGAATCGGGAACGCCTCGACGATCTTGTCGTCGTAGATGTTCCGAAACCACCAGACTCAGTTCTGCCTGGCTCAGAGCTGTCTTCGGCGCATCATCCAGACTTCAAGCACAACCGCTCACCGACCATCCGCGGCAGCACCTCAAGCGCGAGCGCAGCGAGCCAAACGGTAGGGGTGAATCGATGGGAATCGTATTCCCATCGAGAGGGGTGCTCGGAAGCACCCCTCAACAACAAACGGAAATGGGATTCGCTCCGACGACGGCAAAGCCGGCGACCGTTTCGAAGAAATGGCTCAATTTACTGAGCAAGGGAGCGGGAAATGGGATTCGAACCCACGACTTCAACCTTGGCAAGGTTGCACTCTACCACTGAGTTATTCCCGCAAGGGACCCGGTTTCCTAGCTATTGCTCGCAAGGGTGTCAAGGAGATCGCCAGAACGACACTGAAGCGAGGCCGCAGGCGCGCCCTTCGTCGCCGTGGGCCAGCAGGACCCAGCCCCAAGCTCGCTCTGGACGCCCAAACACTTTGCTTCTACGAACTCGATCGTCGTAGCGGCTACCGAGGGTCTGTCACTGGCCTTGACGTCGAGCGTCGTCAAGTCGCGCGTTACTACGCGAAGCTCTACGAGCACCACAAGCACGACACGGAACATGACAACGCCTGGGGCTCGATGGCTCTGCTCGATCGCGCGATCGCCGTCGCAGCGTCGCGTGGCCTTCGCATCGTTCGCGACCAGTTGAGAAACTACCCAACGTAGAGAGGCTACCGCAGCCGAGAAACTGCGGAGTCAACGCAACTCGCAAGGCGGAACGAAGAGAGCGGGATCAAGTCTCTCTAACGTTTCGACGGACGATCCGAAGCGTCGATCTACGCCAACTGTCTCGAGTCGATAGTAGCACTATCGAGATCGTCGATTCCTATGAGTAGTTGGTACGTCAAAGGAATAGTGCGCGTCGTATTTGGTGGTGTGTGAATCCACGACGTGGTCTATTCCCGAGCCAGTCGTCGTACGGAACAGGGGAGAAGCTCAGTGGGTGGACGAACGTCTCGGCACGCACTCGCTGTATCCTTGGCGCTGCTTGCCGGAGGATGCGGTGAAGTTGCGTATATCGGCCTGCGCGAAGTCGATCGCGAAAACGACGGTCGAGGTATCGAGGTGAGCTTCCGGGGTAAAGGAAGCATCCTGCTCCAAGCGGAGAACGGCCGGATCGCGCCCCGGACTCCACCACCGGCGGCGACGGACGATCTCGACGCCGGGGACGCGGGCACCGCCGCAGACGCCGGGGACACGGGAGCCGGTCTCGACCCCGACGGCGGCGCGCCCGTTGACGAAGACGCTTCGGCCGTCAGCGACGAATTCAATCTCTGCTTCGCGGTAGACGCGAACGAATACACCCAACTCTTCTTCTCAGTGTATCCGACCAGCGACCGCGACGTGATCCTTACCGCCCGCTTCTTCGTCGAAGACGACGACGGACAGCCAGCCGACTGCTCAGCAGTATTCGCCGAGAAGAGTGCGCGGCTACGCTTGATGTTTGGAGACGGAGGAACCCCAGTTGCGGCAGACACCAGTTCACGCGCCGACATGGGCTCCAGCGACGCGTCAAATGACGCGGGCGCGGACGACGACACATCGGCGGACGCAGGGGTAGGCGACGACGCCTCCACGACGACCACCGATGGGGGAGCCGGAACTTGAGGATCGCAGCACTCCTTCTTGCCTTGGCCCTCCTGGGTACAGGGGCGACCGCATGTCACAAGGCTCACAAACCCACGGCCAAGCGGCACAAGACGTGCGAAAAACTGCCGAATTGGGAGGAGGACTCCGTAGACGAGCAGGTCCGGTGGATCAAGAACAACGTCCACTGTCTCAACGAGACTAACTTCGACAAGTTTGAAGCCAACGTGCTCCGGAGGCTCGATCGGAATACGTGGCAGCGTATCCCCGGGCACGCCTTCAACCGCTTTGGCCACAGGGGGTCGCGATACATCCGGCCGGAGCAGGTGGGGTGGATCACGAAGGGCCAGTGGGAGCAGGTCGATCGCGGAAAGCTTCGGCGATGGATCCGCACGATGAAGACCGCGTGGGTGCGACGATTGAACCTCGCGGTGCTACCGACCTATGGGCTGCGAGCCATCCGGCGACAAAAAATTTTCGACCTCACAGACGAGCAGCTCCGGGGGATGGACGCCGGACGCGATCCGAAACGACAACCAAGCCGGTTCTTCGAGTTCACGCGCGAGCAAGTCCTGACGTTCACACCTCATCAGCTACGGGTGATTGCGCAAACACGCGGCGACGAGTTCCGAAAGCGCGTCGAGGAGCAGGCCGATAGCCAGTACCGAGGTCTCAACGGCCTGCACTATGGAGTCCGCCTGATTGGTGACTCCTACGCTCAGCTCTCCGGCCTCGAGGACGCAGATGTGGCCGACGAGTCCGCCGATACCTCATTTGGTCTCGGAATCGACGCCGAAGAAGTCCTCTGGCATCTGCGGGCGGTCGTGCGAGGTGGGGTAACACCGAGTCGCCTTACCGCACCGCCAGGCTCCGCACACTTCGGCCTCTCGATGCTCACCCCCGAGGTGCAGCCGCTGTACTTTGGCTTCAGCTCTCGCGTGACGATCAGAGCCGGCCGCACGACGTTCCTCGGATGGCGAGCAAACGCCCATGTGGGGCAGCTGCGCTGGGCGCTCGACGATGGAAACGATGAAATCGAGAACCTGAGCGCATTCGTCACCACGTTCTCCATGAACACCGGACCCGAATGGTGGTTCCCGTTTGCAGGCGACGACAACTACGCTGACCTGCGCTTCTTCGCCGGCCCCACCTTTCACGCCGCAGCCATCCTCGGCGACCGCGGCACCGAGCAACTCTTCGAAGCGGCGACCACGGACAATAAACCCTGGCGCCTCGGGCTGATGTTCCAAACCAGCCTCCGAGTGAATCGGGTCGAGGTTCACGCCTCGGTGCGGTACGTGGGCGGCAACATTCCCGGCCTAAGCGGCTGGAGCTTCATCCCATCGATCAGCTTTGCTCCCGGCGCGACGCTTAGAAAATGGTGTCGTGGCATCGACTGTCTAGACGAGGAAGACAGCGCCGCCGATGCCTCACACGAGCACGCGAACCTCACCGGCCGTCCCCTGCATGCCGACTACTCTGGGCACAACTTCCGAAACGCGCGGCTCATCCGTGCGCAGATGGATGGAGGGACCTTCGACAGAGCCGACTTCACCGGTGCCGACATGACTGGCGCGAACGTCGACCGCGCTTCCTTCCGGGGGGCGATCTTGTGCGGTGTCACCGGGCTCGAGACCGTAGACAACTTCGACCCCAAGTACTTCGTAGGCGCCACGGTCGACCTCGCCACACAGGATCGATTGGAAGACGCCGCGAAAGCAGACGACAACGCCGAGGATGCTGAGAAGGCGGAAGCCAACCGAAAACAGGCGTTGATTCGGGCTCTCGAAAATTGCCCCGTCCGCTGTGGTGACGGGCGGACCGAGGCCGACGAGCAGTGCGACGATGGCAACACCGAACCCCGCGACGGCTGCTCCGCGAGCTGCAAGCTAGAAGAGCACTACTCGTGCAACGGGGGACCCTCCGTCTGTGACCGGTGCGGCAACGGAATCGTCGGTCGAGCCGAGACTTGCGACGACGGCAATGTCAAGCCTAAAGACGGGTGCTCGGCCACCTGTCAGCTCGAGGCCAACTACTCTTGCGACGACAGCGAACCCTCCGTCTGTGACCGGTGCGGCAACGGAATCGTTGCCGGGGGCGAAACTTGCGACGATGAGAACGACGTCAAAGACGACGGCTGTTTTCGATGTCGCGTGGAGGACGGGTGGAGTTGCTCGGGTAGTCCGTCGACGTGCGAAAGACCTGAGCGCGATCCGGATGCCGGACCCGCCGTTCGCTAAGCCTCCTTTCCGCGGTCAGTCAGCCTGCTTATTCGTAGCGAAGCCCCTCCACGGGGAGCATGCGCGCGGCCCACATGCTGGGCGCTACCGTGGAAACGGCGCAGATTCCGAGCGCTACGGCGGTGGTCACCACGAATTCCATGGGGCTCACCACCACGGGAAGGTGGTCAATCAGATACACCTTGGGATCGAGCGGGAATTCATAAGCCGCGAGATACGCTACGACGCCTCCGCCGATGAGGAGCCCGGCCAGCGTGCCGACTACGCCGATGACGATTCCCTGCAGCATGAATATGCCGAGCACGGTGCGGTCGGTGGCGCCCATGGCTTTGAGGATGGCGATTTCTCGTTTTTTCTCGAGCACGATCATGATCAGGGTCGCGACGACGTTGAACGCGGCCACGCAGATGATGGTGGCGATGACCAGGCTGAGCATGATTTTCTGAATCTCGAGCGCGGTGAACAGGTTTCGGTTGAGCTCCGCCCAATCGAGAGTGTGAAATGGTCCGCCCAGCTTGCGCTCCAAGAATCGCGCGATCTGCCGGCTCTTCGTCAAATCTGCAAGACGCATTTCTACGCCCGTGACCGCGTCGCCCTGGTTGTAGAAATGCTGCGCTTCGTAGAGATCGACGTAGACCAAGCGCGAGTCGTATTCCTGAAACCCTGCTTCGAATATCCCGATGACGCGAAAGTCGCGCGACCGCGGTGTCCGCGCCCCGGGCGCCCAGGCGCTGACGTCGATGCCATTGAGGGGGCTCACGAGCTTCACCGTGTCGCCCACGCCGATGCCAATCGATTTCGCGAGCGTTGTGCCCACCACGATGCCGGGTAGATTCTTCTCCTGTTCGATTTGCTGGCGGTCGATCTCTTCCTGGCGTTTGACGAACTCCTCGCCCCATTCGTCGTCCACCACTTCTTCTTCGTCGCCAATTTCTTCATCGTCATCGGCGAGCTCGCCGAGCAACGCTTCCACTTCGTCAGGCGACGCGGTTTCCACGTTGGAGACCGTGACCTCTGGCGGCGCCGGTTCCGCGCGTTCGGTCGGCCCGCTGTCCACGTCGAACCCGCCGAGCACTCCGGCGTCCGATGCCCGCTCCGCGGAGCCGCCGTCTTGGCGATACTCGTCCAGCCAGTCCCAATCAGAGGGCGAATCGTAGAGATTGTCGGGGTCGACCGGGGGCGCGGCTCCCTCTTTGCGCAAACCCCGCAGCGTTCCGTCGACGATTTGGTCCGGAAGATCCAACACGCCGGGCATCTCCTTGGGGTCGACGCCCTTGACCAATACGCCGCTCAGCCGATCGCCTTTGGCCAGCATCATCTCGTTGATCAAAAACGGGCCCGCGCCGACCACTTCAGGAAGCGCGCGCGCCGTCTTCATGACATCGCGGTATTCCTGGAAGTCGATCCCGTATTTCATCACCAAGACGTGCGCGTTGACGCCCAATACCTTGTTGCGAAACGCGGTCTGAAACCCGCTGGTGATGCTCAATACCGCGAGGAGCGCGGCCACGCCGAGGGCGACTCCGGTCACCGCAATGAACGTGATCACCGAAATGGTGCGCCGCTTTTTGGAGCGCAGGTAGCGGGCGCCGATGTGGAGGCTGTACGCCATCGCGGAAGGGGCTAACACGCGCTCCGGCCACCGTCGATGTGCTACACTATTCGATGGGCGTTCGTTTGGGCAGTCGAGACCGCGTTTGAGCAACCGAGGTCAGTATCCGTTAGAAGCCGCGCTTCGTGCGCGCAAAACCGATGTGCACGCGGCCGAACAGGCCATGGCCGCGGCCCAGCAGCAGCAGAGCGAAGCGGCAGCCGCAGTGGACGCGGCCCAAGCCGCGCTGGAACGGTACCAGGCAGAAACTGGCCGTGTGATGGGCGACCTTCGCATCTCTGATGGGGTCATCCGAGACGGCTCGGCAGTCCGGATTACCATTCACCGCGCCGCCGACCTCGCCCGGCGCTCTGCCTACCGGCGAAGCCGACAAAAGGGGGAGCGACGGTTGGAGGCCGAGCTCGCGGCCCTGCAAAGCCAGGCTGCGGACGCCCAGGAAGCTGCCGAAAGCGCCCGCCTGCGATGGGTCGAAGCCCAGCGCGAGCTCGAGACGCTCGAGCGGCATCATGAACGTTGGCAGGCCGCCGCGCGCAAGTCGGCCCGCTCGCGAGAAGAAGAGCGCGCCGAAGAAAACGCGCGGTCTCGGCGGCCGAGATAGCCGACACGCTCGCTTTCGGCGCAATCGCGCGATTGTTGCATCCAAACCGTTCAGATGGTTTATCCACTGAATGGTCGCGCGATTTCTTGGCCTACTGGTCGTCTCTGCGGTTGGGCTTCTCACCTGCGACACTTCATTATTCGACGGGTTTAACTCCGGAAAGCGCCCCGAGGACGGTGCCGTCGCAGGCGGCTCTCTCGCCCGATCGAAAGCTTCCGCGCAGGGTGATTCGGCGCTGGGAAACTCGGCGCTGGGAAACTCGGCGCAGACTTCTCGTTCTCGCCGGGTTTCCCTCCGAAACGACGACCCGGTGGCCCATGTCCGGGAGTTCGCGAGTGAGGACGAGGCCGAACGCGCCCTCGCCCACGCGGAGGCTTATCTGGCTCGGCTGTCGAAGGGAAAACAGAGCCAGAGCCTCGACAAAAACATCGCCGGGCGCCTGCAATGGCTTGCCGTCCAGGCTGCGATTCGCGCCGACGAAACCGCGCGGGCCACCCGCCACGCAGAGCGACTGGGACGGTCAGACCACCCGCTTGCCCCATGGGCCCGTCTCGAACACGCCAAGCTCATCGAGCGCACCGAGTCCCAAAAAGCGGCGCGCATCGCCGGAGCGCTGACGCACCCGTGGCCCGGAAAAATACGCGCTCGGCGCATCGAAGCGCGCAGTCTCGCCGCCGCCGGGAAATACGACCAAGCCGTACCCAAGCTTCGTGCACTGGTCGCCGAAACCCCAGACCACGTGGCCTCCGCCTCGGCCGGCCTGCCCCTCGCCCGCATTCTCGCAAAGCGCAAAGACCGCACATCGCGAGAAGAAGCGCTCGGGCTGTACCGACGCGTGATGACCCGAGTGCCGCTGCTTCCGATGGCGGAGCGCGCCGAAGAACGCGCCAAAGAGATTCTCAGCGGCTTGCCGCCTTCTCGTCGACGCGCGCTGCGCAAGCTCCCCATCGACGACCGATGGATGCGCGCGGAAAAATACTACCAATCGATGGCTCACGAGAAAGCCGAGGACGCATTCAAGGAGCTCGCCAAAGCGCTTCGTCGCTCACCAAAACGGCGCTGCGAAGCGCTCCTGATGCAGGGCAAAGCGATGTTGCGGCAAAAAAAGCGCAAAGAAGGCGCCCCGCTTCTGAGCCGCGTCGCCAGAGCATGCCGCGAACCCGAAGTTCGCGCGTGGGCCCATTACAAAGCCGGACGCGCCTACGCCGCACTTGGAAAACGCCCTCAAGCGCTTCGAGAATACGCAGCGCTGGTGCGCCGAGTGCCGGGCCACTCGCTCGCCGACGACGCACTCCTCCGGGCTGCGCTCGTCGAAGACGACGCCGAGCAAAGCGCGCGAACGCGCCGCCGCGTGCGCCAGCGCTTGCGTAAAATCCCCAAAGCCTACCCGAACGGGGACATGGCCCACGAAGCGCTCTTTCGACTCGCATGGCTCGCGCGAAAAGAACGGCGTTTTTCGGAAGCGCTAAAACACTACGAAAAGCTCGAAACGGTCACCGTCCCGCGCCAAGAAGACACATCAGGACGCAGCGCCTACTGGCGCGCGCGAACCTTGGCCGACCTGAAGAAAACGGCGCCGGCGAAAAACGCGTACGCGGAGCTCGCCAAGAACTATCCCCTTAGCTACTACGCGCAACAGGCGTTGGCCCGGCTCGCGGAGCTCGGCATCCCGATCAAAACATCGTCGGTGGAAGCGTTTGGAACACCCGAAACCGACTCGGACGACGCTGCATCAACACTCGACCCGCCCCCTTCCGAGCGGCCCACTGCCAAACGGCCGACCACCAAACGGCCCACTGCCAAACGACCGATTCCCGAGCGATGGGCCAAACAGCCCGCCTTCGCCCGAGCGACCGAGTTGCTCGCGGTGGGCGAACTCGAACTGGCCAAACTCGAACTCGACCAGCTCGGCCTCCTCCGCCGCGGAGCAAGCCGAGATGACCTCGTGTTTGCGGCCACGCTGCTTCATCGATTCAGCGCCTTCGGCGACGCGTCACGTCTCATCCGCCGCCGCATGTCGAGCTTTCGCGAGCAACCCCCGGTCGGAGAACACCGACGGATCTGGCGCATCGCGTATCCCAACGCGTTTTCTCCATTGATCGAAACGCACGCGAACGCGCAATCGATCCCCCCTAGCTTCGTGCGCGCCATCGCCCGAGAAGAGAGCGCATTTTCTCCGCGCGCAGTCTCCCATTCCCGAGCCTACGGCCTCGTCCAAGTCATCCTCCCCACCGCCAAACGATTTGCCCCAGACGGCGCCACCATCACCCCCTCCACCCTGAGAGACGCAGACCTAAACCTCGCCGTAGGTACGCGATTCATGTCGTTTCTGTGGCAGCGCTACCCAACCAACCGCGCCCTCGTGCCCGCGGCCTACAACGCCGGCCAGCACGCCGTCGATCGCTGGCTCAAGCGCAACCCCAATCGACCCCTCGACGAATTTATCGAGGACATCCCCTACGACGAAACCCGTCGGTATACGCGCCGCGTCCTTCAAACCTACGGAACCTACAGCTGGCTAGAAACCGGCGAGCTTCACAGTCTACTTTAGGGTTTGGCACCCAAACCCTCTCGTCGGGGTACAACCCCACCGATTCACCCAAACTCCCCCGCCACGATGCACGCGACCTGGTTACGTTGGGTTGAACTGCCGGGGCCCCGCCGCATAGCGGTGGGGCGGATGCGAAGTGGCCGGACTTGGGACACAGTCACACCCTCCAACGACACAGTTGGAATAGCTCGCCCGACTACAGTTCACCGCAAACAGCTCGGAGAAAAGCAGTTCACCACGAGCACTGCACAAAGAGAGCAAGGGGGCGCAGGGGCCCCCGCGCAGCGCGAGGCGGCGGCGGAAGGGGGGCCCCGCGGAATCGTATTCCGTGGGGGGAGGGGCTGCGGCCAGACCCTCCGAAAAAACAGCGGGGCCCCGCGGAATCGTATTCCGTGGGGGGAGGGGCTGCGGCCAGACCCTCCAAACCACACTACACGGTAAACCGAGGGCCTCCGACGATTTCTATGCCTTCGAAGACCACGGCGAGATAGAGCAAATCGGGGCCGGGGCGGACTGCAAATCCATGGGTGCTGCCTTGCGGTTGAACGAGGGTATCACCCGGCCGCGCGACTGCGCCTTCGCCATCCACGCAGGATCCTTGGATCAGAAGCACCGTCTCGTCTCCGAGGTGTTTGTGGTCTGGAAACTTCGTGCCCTGCGGCATTCGAACAAAGCCGGTCATCGCCTTGGTCACCCGCGGACCGCCTTGCACCCAGTGAAATAACGTCCCGGGAAGCGGGCCTGGCTCGAATTGATCTCCGGTGTCGACGTCCGAGAGCATCTTGGCGGCGACGCTCGATGGCACGTCAAGCAAACGCGCCACTGCTGGAGCGAACCGCTGGAATCGATCCGGCGCCAACGCGCCGAGCAACCGTCCGCGGCTTGCTGTCGCCGGGGCCACAGGATCCAGCTCATCGGTGAGCGCGCTCACCACTTCGTTGAGCTCTGGCGATCCCGATTGGGCAGCCCACGCAAACAGATCGTTTCGGTCTTCAGTCATCGGTACTTCCCTGTCGCTGACTGTTCCGGCGTCGCGGCGCTGGCGACTTGCGCGCTCTCCCTCGCAGCAAGCGCCTCCGCTCCCCCGTGATAGGAACCTTCGCGATGGTTGAGCACCCGCCGCAACCGCGCGAGCCCTGAAGCCGCACGAGACTTCACCGTGCCAAGCGGAACGCCGAGTTTATTCGCGATTTCGGAACACGAATATCCCTCAAAATATCCAAGAAAGAGCACGTTCCGCTGATCTGCGCTGAGCGCATAGAGAGCCTGTCGAACGCGATGCGCATCGGGAGTCGCCTCGCTTGACGAGCCCGCTGACTGCTTGCGCAAAGTCGCCGCATCGAGCGACGTCACCCGCGCAAAACTTGGCGATTTCCTGCGGTCAAAACATCGCGAACGCATGCGCAAAAGCAGCCACGCACGAAGCGACCCCCGAGACGGGTCGAAATCTCCCGCATGCCTCCACACCTCCACAAACACATTGTGAAGCACATCCTCGGCCTCGCCTCGAGTGCGCAAAATACGCATCCCGAGCGCCAACATCAGCGGCGCGTAGCGGTCGTAAATAGAACCCAGCGCCTCCCGGTCTCCCCGAGCCACCGCCACGATCCACTCCAGATCACCATCCATCAACACCCACCATACGACTCAACCACAAAACCGGATCGACCCCGAACAAACTTTTCTGAAATCAGCCGGACCATCACAACACCGCCAAATGGCGACATCTTACGATTCCACACAATTTCTCGAAGTATTGAACTTGACCGGTATCCTCCCAAGTTCTACGAAATCTTGGTTTTGGACTCGCGACCGGTCTGCAGTTGGAGGTTCGCCATGCTCCCGAGGACACCGCGAATAGTATTTGTTGTGCTGCTGTGCCTCGTCTCCGCATGCGCCGCCCAAACAGGCGACGCGGAGTGGACCCAGCAAGACAAATCAATCGGATGGCCCATCACAATCCTCTGCGACCGAGAATGCACGATACTTCTTTGGGTTCTGGCCAGCACCGGAACAGGCGCTATTGTGCTTCTCGAAACGAACGAGAAAACCGGTGTTAGCAAGTACCTAATCACCCAACCGACACGCGCCGATATTGAGCGCATCAAAGCCGGCGGAGGGAAACTCATCGGCCCAGTAAGCGCATCCCTAAACGGCAGCGTCGCATCAGCAAACATGGACGACATTCTCGCCGACCTTGTGAATCGGGCTATTGCCGAGCACCGGCGCTACGGAAACCCCCGCGCGTACGACACATGCTGGTTCTTGAAAGAACTGATCGAGCAGACGTTCGCGAAGGCCGACGAGAAACCAACTGTCGCGAGTATTGACGCCGCGTACGAGTCGCTTGCGGATCAGATAAATCACCGATGCCCGCCAAACTACAAACCATCGTTTGGTATCCCGCTTCCCAACCGCGACGAATCAAAACGCAAAGCCACACAATAGTGAGCCGACCCACGTGAAAGAACCCCATCGCAAGACGGTCGCCAGGGTTCGCTGAGACGCCCGCTCACATCCCATAGACCCGGTCGAAAAGCGCCACCCACGTCCCCAGTTTGCCTCCCCCAGTCTGACTAGGGCGTCGTATCCTGCGGATACGTCGGCGATCGCATTGGTACATTGCAGCGCAATGCGCATCCCATAGAGCAGTGGAATTTTGGCCTGATCGCGAGCGGCTGCTTTTCTCGGGGGCGATGTCGCCCCCGCCCCATCGAATACATCCGATGGGGTCCCACCCCCTACTGGACAGCGAACGACTGAGGAAGGCTCCGAGCCTTCGCAGGGAGAGAGCGAGGAGGTAAGCCGCAATCAGGCCAAAAGGGCACTGCTCTAGAGCAGTGATCAAGTGGGTTGATCGAAAATCTCGCAGCATGAAGAGATCCTGCGAACTCTCCGGCGACCATGTCACGTGCCTCCTGGCGGGGGAGTTT
>JANQQS010000137.1 GCA_028284955.1 Myxococcota bacterium
AAAACAACCAAGGGGCGGGCCCCCAGCAGCCCAACCCCACGTAGCCATGTCACGTGCGCCCTGGCGGGGGAGCTTGGGTGAATCGCTGGGATCGTATCCCAGCGAGAGGGTCTGGGTGCCAGACCCTAAAACAACCAAGCGGCGGGGCCCCAGCAGCTCAACCCCACGTAGCCATGTCACGTGCGTCCTGGCGGGGGAGCTTGGGTGAATCGCTGGGATCGTATCCCAGCGAGAGGGTCTGGGTGCCAGACCCTCGAAAAATCAGTTCACGCTGAGTGCGAGGCGGCCGTCTGGTGCGAAGGCTTTTTCGATTTCGCGTACGACCTGGCCGGGGCTCCAGAAGGCGGAGGCGACTCGCTTGTAGCGGGCGAAATCGTCGCCGGAGACTTCGTAGAGGGGAATGCCGTCGCCTGCGGCGCGCATGCGGGTAGTGCTTCGCGCGGTCGTTAAGTCGACGAAGTTGACTCGTTCGGTGCCGAGCGCGGCGGTGGCGATGGCGGTGAATTGCGCCACGTTGAAGCTTGCGTCAGCGACGTAGCCAAAGTTCCAATCGGAATCCGGCTGATGGTCTCCGCGGGCCCGCGACCCGAAGAGCACCAGCATGTGCAGCCCCCGCGCGCCGAGCGCAGCGTGACTGAGCGGATAGAGTCGTGCGTCCGGCATCGCCATACGAAGGCGACCACCCTAGCACAAAAACAGGAGTACGCCGCTACGAAATCGCGGCCTTCCAAATCGTCATCAGCCTCATCAGCCACAGCTCCGTTGTCCGCAGCTTTGGAGGACTGCGGCGTCCGCAGCTTTGGAGGACTGCGGCCGATAGGCGAACACAGTAGTCTTTCGTCTCGAGCGCTAGGACCTGGTGTTCACAAAACTGAAACACGGAGAAGCCGCAATGAAGCCACGGGTCCGCCCGCCCCCTACAGCTTTTTTTACGATGCTATTCGGAATCTGCACGGCATGGGGATGCGACGAGGTGCGGTGTCCGGACGGTCGGGTTGAGGTTCCGGGCGAAGGCCGATGTGTGTTGGCAGATGGTGGTTCTTCTGATGCGCGAGACCCTCTCGAACGTGGGAACTCAGCCTGCGACGCCGATTGCGCGAGCGAGTGCGTGGAAGGAATCTGCAATGACCCGGTGCAGCTCGCCGCGGGCCAGGGCCATACGTGCGCGCTCTTCCGCGCGGGCAACGTCCGATGTTGGGGGCTGGGTCAGTTCGGTCAGTTGGGGTACGGCAATACCGAGCCCATTGGCGATGACGAGCATCCTACCGTGGCGGGCGACGTCGATGTGGGAGGCAAGGTTGCGCACCTGTCGGCGGGCAGTGCGTTTACGTGCGCCGTGCTTCGAGACAGCGGAGTTCGTTGCTGGGGGCGCGGCCGAGAGGGCCAGCTCGGCTACGGGAACACAAGCGACGTGGGCGATAACGAAACCCCGGCCAGCGTCGGGAACATCGATTTGGGAGGCGCTGCGGTTCAAGTATCGGCCGGGTCCGAACACGCCTGCGCGGTGCTCGAGGATGGTCGGCTGCGGTGTTGGGGAAACGGGGCCAACGGGCGACTCGGCTACGGGAATACGGAGACCATCGGCGATGACGAGACCCCAGCCTCGGCGGGAGACGTGAACGTTGGCGGGCGCGTGGTCCAAGTCGAAGCGACCGAGGCTACCTTCATGGGGGACCAGGCCGGAGAGCGAACCTGCGCGATCTTGGATACCGGGCGCGTGCGCTGCTGGGGGTTCAACAACCAATCGCTAGGCTATCCGGCGGATCGCATTGTTGGCGATATCGGCGATACGGAGACTCCTGCGGACGTCGGCGATGTAGACGTCGGGGGGACGGTAACGGACATCGCGAGCGGGTTCCCGCACGTTTGCGTGTTGCTCGATGACGGCAACGTTCGCTGCTGGGGCGGCAATGCGTTTGGCGCGCTTGGCTACGGCACGACGCCGCTCAGCGTGGGCGACGATGAAACGCCCGCTTCGTTTGGCGACGTTCCCGTGGGTGGAAAGGTGACCCAGCTTGCGGCGGGCAGCGTATATACCTGCGCCCTTCTCGAGACTCGGGACGTTCGTTGTTGGGGAATCGCGCTCCGATTGGGATACGAAGCGAGGGAAGACATCGGCGACGACGAGCTTCCATCATCGGCGGGCGTCGTGAACCTCGGGGGGCCCGTCGTGAGCATCGAAGCGGGGATGTCCCACACCTGCGTGATTATGGAAGGCGGCCAGATTCGATGCTGGGGAGGAAGCCCGCTCGGCTATCCAAGAATCGAGGGCTCGCTCGGTGACGACCCGGGGGAAATGCCTCCCCCGGACGTTCAGGTGCAATAGGTGAAAGAGATTTGAAGCGACTCGTCGCTTCCTGACGTTGGAAGCGCCTTGTCAGCTGCCGCACGTTGTTGTTGCGGCTACACCGGCACAAGCCTCGAATGCTTCCACGCAGTTTTCCGAAGCCGTGTTTTCTCCGCATCGACAGTCAGTGCATGCCTGCTCCTCTTCGGGGGTTGTCGGGTTGACGCACGGCCCTGTGCAGTTGGCTGCGGAGCAGTTTGCGCTGAGCCCGTAGCAATCGGCGCAGCCTTCTGAAACTGCGTCGGATGAGCTCATTCGCACGCACGCAGCAATGCATGCGGGAAACGCTTCCGGGTCGTTGGCCACGGACAGACAACTACCGCGCGCGCAGTTAGCGGCTACGTCAGTGAGGTTCTGGTTCATTCCCGAGCCGAAGTTCTCCCGGGCCACTGCGGCCATGTCCGATGCATTCATGCATGCGTTTCCGGAGGAGGAGGAGGCATCGCTTGCGGTGGATGAATCCGTCGCGGTGCTGGCGTCAGAAGCGGTACTGGCGTCGATGGTCGGCGTTGACGAGTCATCGTCGCCGCACGCGCCTGCCGCGATCAGCGCCATCATGCCAAGCAGCGTTGCCGCAACCTTGAAATTCCAAGCAAACGATTTCATGGGTCTCTCCAAGTTGACGTGTTGTGAGGAGTGAAGTGTTGTGGGTTATTCGAAGTCGTACGAGAAGTCTACGTAGACTCCGTATGCTTTGAGGTTGTAGGTGCCAGTGTCGCCACAGAAGATGCATTGTCGACCATCGCCTGCCGCGATGTCTTCTCCCGTCACCGTCGCTTCGCCGAAGCGGTACGCGTACGCGACGTTGGTTTCCCATGCTCCGCCATCGAGGCCGACGCCGGCGGTGAGCGAATTCGTGGGCGCGGGAGGCGTTCCAAACGCGGTGGGAAAGCTGCGGCTCGCGGTTTCTCCGTCGAATATGTACCCAAGCCGCGGGCTCACAACGTATCCATCCGCGACGTCGACGTTGTACTCCACGCCCAAGCGAAACGTGACTTGGTCTTTCCACTCAAAGACGTTGTCGAGCGCAATCTCCGAGCCGGGATCGTTTTCGTCGAGCAGACCGGTCAGCGTCGCAACGTCGTTTTGGCTGTTGTAGCCGATTTCGAGATCCGCCGACGCGGCGAAGCGTTTGATTTCGCCCCGCGCTCCGAATGAAAGACGGGAAGGAAGAGTAAATTCTGTTTCCAGGTCGAACGCGCGGCCGCCAAAAATTTCGGGCACCCCGCCTTCATCGGCGCTCACCGTGGTGGTCGTTTTGTGGCGGTAGCTTGCGCCGATCCAGAAGTGGTCTTCGACCGCTTCCCACTGCGCGCCGACGCGAAAGCCGGCGAAGTCCCATCCGGAGAGGGGGAGGTCGAAGACGGTAGCGCCGTCGGTGACTTGTTGGGTGCGCTCGAGGGTGACCTGGGTGATGCGGTAGCTGATGCCGAGGTTGAGGCGCGCGGCGTCGATGTTGAAGCCGACGCCGGGGGAGATTTCGAGGAAGACGAGGCGGGTTTTGTCTTCGACGTTTTCGCCCAGGAAATTGGGGTAATTGTAGGTCGCGGCGGCGGAGGCGCCGGGGTATACCGCGAAGCCGACCGTCATGAAGTCGGTGACGCGCGCGGCCCCTCCAGCGAGGAAGAAGGGGGCGAAGACGAGGTCTGACTCAACGTTTTGGTCGGGCGTGGCGGGGCTGCCTTCGACAAACGCGAGCACGGGCGAAAAGTTGGCGATGAGCGAGGCTTTGCCAATGTTGCCGAGGCCAGCGGGGTTGTGGAACAGGGCTGACGGGTCGTCGACATAGGAGACCGCGGTGCCGCCCATGCCCATGTGCCGCGCGGTGTAGAGAATCGGGGTGTCGTAGCCGCCGGCGCGCGCGCTCGAGGGAATCGCGAGGGGCGCTGCGAGAAGCAGACAGGAGACGAATCGGTTACGCAGCAACAGACGAATCGAGTACCACGAATGACTCGGAATGGAAACCACTTCGACATACATTGGCGGGTTTTGGTCGAGCGTGCGCTTCGGGAGCGATGGGCAATGTCGACAGCTTGATCGCACCAGCTCACGCCGCAGACATGACCGTCTCTTTTTTAGTCAAAAAATGACATATGTGGCAGTTTTGTGGCTCTACATATGACACTTGTGTCGTATAAAACCAGTATTGACAGCATGGAAACAAATGGGTGTTATAGCTGCCACCAAGAGGGGTGATCATCGGGGCTAGAGTCTCGGTTTGCCGCGATCATGACAAATCATGGTCGCGGTGGAAGCGGCGGGTCGTGGCGAAACATCGGAACGTGGCCAAGCAGCGAACGTGACCAGGCAGCGAACGTGACCAAGCAGCGAACGTGGCAAAACAACAGAGCAGTGGAATGACCGAACGGAATCAATCGCGGGTGGCGCAATCGCGGGTGGCGGTGGTGGCGGGGTTGCGTACGCCTTTTGCCAAGCAGTGGACGACCTACAAAAAGGTTTCCGCGCTCGATTTGGGCAAGCTCGTGGTGAGCGAGCTACTCCAGCGCACGGGCATCGATCCCCAAGAAGTGCAGCAAGTGGTGTACGGCCAGGTGTTGCCGTCGATCGAAGCGCCGAACATTGCGCGCGAGGTGGTGCTTGGCACGGTGCTTCCCGCGAGCACGGAAGCGTTCAGTGTGTCGCGCGCGTGCGCCACGAGCTATCAGTCGGCAGTGAGCATCTTCGAGGCGATTCACGCGGGCGCGATCGATTGCGGCATTGCGGGCGGCGCAGACAGCGCAAGCGTGGTTCCGGTGACGGTTTCGAAGCGGCTTGCGTCGGCACTCATCGAAGCCACCAAAGCCAAAACACTGAGCGGGCGCATGCGCGCGTTTGCGGGGCTTCGGCCGGCCGATTTGGCGCCCGAGCCGCCGGCCATCAAAGAGTTTTCCACCGGGCTCAGCATGGGGGAAAGCGCGGAGGTGATGGCCAAAGATTACGGCATTGGCCGGCAAGCGCAGGATGAGTTTGCCCATCGCAGCCACAAGCAGGCCGCGAGCGCATGGTCGAACGGCAAGTTCGATGACGAAGTGATGGAAGTGTTTGTGCCCGATGCGTACAAAGACTCGATTCGGATGGACAACCTGGTGCGGCCGGATAGCGAGCTCGAGACCTACGGCCGTCTGCGGCCCGCGTTCGATCGCGCGCACGGCACCATCACCGCGGGCAATAGCTCGCCGCTCACCGATGGCGCGAGCGCGGTGTTGATGATGCGCGAAGACAAAGCCAAAGCGCTCGGGTTTGATGTGCTGGGGTTTGTACGGAGCTATGCCTTTGCCGGAGTCGACCCGGGGGGCCACTTGCTGATGGGGCCTTCGTACGCGACGCCGAAGGCGCTCGACCGGGCTGGCCTTGAGCTCAAGGATATCGATCTCGTCGACATGCACGAGGCGTTTGCGGCCCAGGTGCTCTGCAACGTGCAGGCCTTTGAGTCCGATACGTTTGCGCAAGAAAAGCTTGGTCGCGCCAAACGAATCGGCGAGATCAATTGGGATCGGTTCAACACAACGGGCGGCTCGATCGCGATCGGTCATCCGTTTGCGGCCACGGGCGCGCGGCAAATCACGCAGACGCTGCATGAATTGCGGCGTCAGGGCGGTAACTTGGGCCTCTGTACCGCGTGCGCAGCGGGGGGGCTCGGCGCAGCCATGGTGCTCGAGGTGGAGGCATGACTGAGCAAGGGGCTCCAGCTGGCGCGAGGCGTGCCCGCGGCGAGCGAGCGAATGGAGAACGGCCGAGCGGAGAACGGCCGAGCGGGGAGCGTGCGTCTTCGTCCCAACGTGGCCGAGCTTTTTCATCGGAAAGGGCGCCGGAGGAGGAAGCGCTTCACGTCCAGCGGCGCGAAGACGGGGTCGCGGTGGTGCGCATCGACGTGCCGGGCGAACCGGTGAATACCTTGCGCGGATCATTCGTGGGCGAGTTTCATCGCGTCTTCGATACCCTCGAGCACGACCCCCACGTTGACGCGGTGGTCTTTGCGTCGGGGAAGAAAGGAAGCTTCATCGCGGGCGCGGACATCGCGCTCTTCGACCAGTTTCGGAGCGCTGAAGATGGAGTTCGCCTGTCGCGCTTGGGCCAGGAAGCGATGTCGCGGATCGCGGGGTTTCGTAAGCCTGTGGTCGCGGCGATCGACGGGGCGTGTTTGGGCGGAGGCCTTGAGCTCGCGCTCGCGTGTCACGCGCGCATTGCCACCGACAGCCCGGAGACCGCGCTGGGGTTGCCTGAGGTGCAGCTCGGAGTGCTTCCCGGGTCGGGCGGAACGCAGCGGTTGCCGCGTTTGGTCGGAGTCTCCGCCGCGCTCGACATGATGCTTACGGGGCGTCGCGTTCGCGCTCGCCGGGCGCGTCGTATGGGGCTGGTGGATGACGTCGTGCGCGCGTCGATTCTCATCGATGTTGCGGCCGCGGCGGCACGAAGTCGGGTAGGCCAGGCTGAAGAGCAAAAGCGGCTCAGCGAGATGCTTTCGGATCGGGAAGTCCTCGCTGAGTTTGCGCTGGCCGGCAACCCGGTCGGTCGGGCGCTGCTGTTTGACCAAGCGCATCGACGCATGATGCGAAAGTCGCGCGGCAACTATCCCGCGCCAAAGCGCATTTTGCAGGTTGTGCGGCTCGGATTGGAAGACGGTTTTGACGCGGGGCTGACAGCGGAGGCGCGCGCGTTTGGCGAACTCGCGGCGAGCTCTGAATCTCAACATCTTCGGTCGCTGTTTTTTGCGACCACGGACTTGAAGAAAGACTCCGGGAGCGATGAACCGGTGCGGCCACGACCGGTGCGCAAGGTCGGGGTGCTCGGGGCCGGTCTGATGGGCGCAGGGGTTGCCCATGTCACGGCGACAAAAGCCAAGCTTCCGGTACGCATGAAAGATCGCGATGCCGACGGGGTGCTTTCAGGGCTGCGCTATGTGCGGGGGCTGCTCGACGGCGATGTGAAGCGAAGGCGCCGAACCGCCTCCGAAGCCCACACGTTGATGCTGCAGGTTTCGGCTACCACCGACTTTCGCGGGTTCGCCGATGCCGACGTGGTGGTGGAGGCGGTGTTCGAAGATTTGGCGCTCAAGCAGAACATGCTTCGGGAAGTGGAACGCGTGGGTCGCGACGACGTGATCTTTGCGTCCAATACGTCGTCGATTCCTATTGCGCATATTGCCGAAGCCAGTGCGCACCCGGAAACGGTGGTGGGCATGCACTATTTCTCTCCCGTGCACAAGATGCCCTTGCTCGAAGTAGTGGCCACGCGCGATACCGCTCCGTGGGTGGTCACCACGTGCGTGGCGCTTGGCAAGAAGCAGGGCAAGCACGTGATCGTGGTGCGCGACGGGGCCGGGTTTTACACCACGCGCATTCTGATTCCGTTTTTGAATGAGGCGGCTCACATTCTTTCCGAAGGGGTCAGCATTGAGGTGATCGACGGCGCGCTGGTTGATTTCGGTTTTCCCGTGGGCCCCATCAAGTTGATCGACGAGGTGGGCATTGATGTGGGGGCCAAAATCGGGGGCGTGATGAAAGAGGCGCTCGGCGATCGGGCGGAGCCGCCTGCGGTGCTCGAGAAGTTGATCGAAGACCAGCGCTTCGGTCGCAAAAACAAGCGTGGATTTTATCTCTACGGTGGCAAGAAAAAGGGCGTCGACAGCAGCGTGTATGACGCGCTGGGCATCCGGCTCGAAAAGAACCCGCCCGAAGGGCGCACGGTCGCTTGGCGGTGTGCGCTCGCGATGGTGAACGAAGCGGCGCGTTGTTTTGAAGAAGGCATTCTGCGCAGCGCCCGGGACGGCGACGTGGGCGCGGTATTTGGCCTTGGATTTCCTCCGTTTTTGGGCGGACCGTTTCGCTGGATCGATTGGATCGGCGCGCGAGATGTCGTGCGGCGATTGCGCGATTTAGAAAAGCGCTACGGGCCGCGATTTGCGCCCGCTCCGCTTCTCGTGAGTATGGCGGCGTCGGACCGAACGTTTTTCGGGCGGCGGCAGGTGCAGCCTGGTGTTCGCCCCCGCAGTCAACGAGCGAGCAGTGGCCTTTTGGTCTGACCGCGGCTTACCTCCTCGCTCTCTCCCTGCGAAAGGCTCGGAGCCTTCCTCAGTCGTTCGCTGTGGGGGCGCTCGCGCTCAGACCAAAATTCCAC
>JANQQS010000162.1 GCA_028284955.1 Myxococcota bacterium
GCGTGATTCGTAATCTCGAGAGAAAAGCTAAGGTGTTCGGGTTCAAACTCTTACCCATCCCACAAACCGAATCGGGGGTTAGTTAGGAGACCCTCAGGCGAACTGATCACTGCTCTAGCGTAAATCTTCTACGTTCATGCCAAACAACTCCGCATCCAACCGCGGGGTCTTGAGCAGTTTCCCGCCAGGTCCATCGCGCCGCACCACGAATACCCTTCGCGCCACCACATCGTCTCGTTCACGGGCGAACACCGTGATGTAGTTCGTGCCGCCGTGTAGGGGCACGGTTGTATCGAACCGCGCGCGCCGCGGGTTTCCTCCGGAACGATTGGACCGGTAAAAGACCTTGCGGGCCCCCGCGAACACGTAGAGGTCGTGCACGCGTTGATCGTCGGTCGCCGACCCTCGTACGCGAAGTTTCGATTTTCGGGTAACGAGCTTGTCGCCGAAATCAATCTCGAGCTGCGGCGGCATGTGGTCAAACGCATAGCTCAACGATGCACGCGCATCCGCCGCACTACCGCCCGTGTCGCTCGCTTTCACCCAGCCCGGACGCCCTTCGCCCAGATCCACGCGAATATATCCTCCGAGCTTCGCCTGGGCCTCCACAGTCATGGCGCGACGAGCCCGCGCGACTACGCTTCCGTTGCGCGCGGGTGCTTCGAAGATCTTCGCATCTTTTTTGATCGTGACTTTACCCGTACGCGCAGTGGGCGCGCGCCCTGCCGAAGAAACGGGCAGCTCAAGTTTTTCGATCACGGATTCTTCGAGCTCGGTATCCGCGATCGAGACTTCCAGTTTGATGGCATCGCGGTCGAAGTCTTTGAGCACCTCGAACGTAAACGGCACCACCCGTTCTTCGTTCGGCGCAATATTGTCGACCCGAAACCGCCCATTCTGCAGCAAAACTCCCCGGCCACTCAGGTTTCGCAGGTCGGCCTGCGTGGTGTAGGTGCGCCCTTCGCCGATATTTTTCACGCGTAGGTACATCGTCGCGCGCTCACCCCGCTGCAGTTTCCCGTCGCCGTTGCCTTGCACATTGTCGGCAACTTGAAGCCCGTACGCGAACTGCGGGCGCGGCAGAGACTTCACCGAGGTGCGGATTTCCGCGCTTTCGGGCGTGTGCCCATAAGCTTCGCGAAACTCCACCCGAATCCCGTCCGCGCGGTCGGGGGTATGTCGAGGCACGCGACAGGTTCGCTTGTCATCCTTGGTGGTGCAGATTCCCAGCGTCGTCGACCATTCGCGGGTCTGCCCCGGTTCGAGCCGGCCGAATACGAGCTCGCGACCGTCGTACAACCGGTTGTCGCTCTTGGTGGTGGCTCGAAGGCGGTAAAGCGGATGCTCGCCTGTATTGGTGACCTTAACTTTAAGCGAAAACGCCTCTCCCGCTTTCGCCTCGTTGTTCGGGCGGTCGGTAGACAGCTCCACGCGCACTTGGCTGCTTCCTTCGTCTTCCCCCTTGCGCCAATCCACGCCCAATCGTCGAAGCTCTTTGACCGCTTTGGCCATTTCTGCCTCGCGCACCTCAGCAATCGCAGGCTGCGCTTGTGACAGCAGCGCTTGTCGCCCGCCTTCTTCGGCTTGGGCAAGAAGAGACTGTGAAAAGCGCGTCAGGAACTCGGACTCTTGTTCGTTCTCTTCTTCATTGGGCCCAGCTTCCTGCAGGCGGAGACGCGTTTCCTTCGGCAAGTAATAGCGCAGGACGGTATTCGGCTTCTCCATCGACCGCGCCCGTTCGTGGGTCAGGTGAGAGCTGAGATCGCTCTCGCGAACGTGGTGCTTGTCGACGGCGAGGTCCATATCGTCGCGGTCGACCGTCATGGGATCGATCGCGATATCCGGAACGATGCCCACGCCCTGAATCGAAACGTCGCCGGGGGTAAGGTATTGCGCGATGGTCAGCTTGAGCGCCGAGCTGTCTTGGAAGTTGTAGAGAACCTGCACCGACCCTTTGCCGAAGCTTTGCTCGCCCACCACCAAGGCTCGGTCGTGGTTCTTGAGCGCGCCGGCCACGATCTCGCTCGCCGAAGCGCTCGCCCCGTTGATCAACACCACCATCGGGTAGTCGGGCTCAGTGTTTTCCGCCGTGGCAAACTTCTCATCACGCTGGCTAGGGTCGTTCGACGACGTTGTGACGATAGTTCCTCGAGTGAGGAACGTGTCGGTTACCCGCACCGCTTGGTCGAGCAAGCCGCCCGGGTTGTCGCGCAAATCGAGCACCAGGCTCTTCATGCCTTTACCGTGCAGCTCGGTGAGCGCGCGGTGCATGTCGTCGCTGGTATTGCCCTGGAAGTTGTTGATTTTGATGTAGCCCACGCGATCCGCGAGCATTCGCGATTCAACCGAATCGATATGAATCACCGCGCGCTCGAGTTGCACGCGGCGGGGCGCAGAATACGCGCTGCCGCTGCCCTTACGAGAGATCCAAATGCGCACCTTCGAGCCAGGCGGGCCGCGCAGACGATCGACCGCCTCCGAAAGCGGCATGTTCAACGTCGACTCGTCGTTGATTTTTACAATGCGGTCCCCGCGCTTGAGCTTGGAACGCGACGCGGGAGTGTTCGGCATCGGCCGAATGATCGTTAGATGCCCATCGCGAATCGAAATGACAATCCCCAAGCCGCCAAACTCGCCCCGGGTGCTCATCTGCATTTCTTCAAAGATATCCGGGGTGAGCAATACGCTATGCGGATCGAGCGTCCGCAGCATGCCGTTGACGGCGGCGTATTCAACGTCGCGCAGCTCGACGTCCTCGTCTCCCAAGTTGCTCTGCAGGAAGCCAAACACCTCCCGGAACCGCTTGGCGAGTCGCCACGGACTGTTCACATCCGACACCGCAAACGTGCGCTTCTGCTCTTTGACCTGCACGTTGAGCTTCGCTTCGTCTTCGCGATAGTCGACCAGCACGGGCGGCACCGAACGCTGGATCGCATTGAGCCCGGCGAGCAACATGCGCTTCGGGCGTACGCGCTCGGGGTCGACATAGTGCTCTTTGACCTCGAGGATCGCCCGGTTGAGCACTTGGAGCTGCGTGAGATCGTAGGGGTCGCGGTTTCGCGCAGCGCGGGCGCGCGCAGACCCATCGATATCGATATCGAGCCCGTTTTGTTTGGGCCACACGAAGGTGACCGTGAACGCCGCAGCCACTGCCACCACGGCCAGCAATGGCTTCCAAATACGCCGAATGATGTGCATAAGTAGGAGGAGCCCCCGCGACATTCGTTCCGGCCCCCCAAACGGGACCTGCGAGCGGACTGCCTGCGAAAGAGTGTAGCGAGAGCTGCCCCGGTCCGCTACAGCGAGCTATATCGCATGCCGGAAGACGCTCATCCGGGCCGCCGGCCCCGCCTCAACTCCTCGAGCGACCTGTCCCGTGACTCACCGGTTCTGGAGTCCATCGTCGAGGCAGTGCCCGAGGCAGTGATCAAACTTTGCACAACGCTTCGCGAGGCGGGGCACGGGGCCTGGGTAGTAGGTGGCTGCGTGCGTGACCTTCTGCTCGGTAGGGTCGTCGACGATTGGGATATCGCCACGAGCGCGCGCCCCCCTCAGGTGCGTAAACTTTTTCGCCGAGTGGTTCCCACCGGGATCGCCCACGGCACCGTGACCGTGCTTCTGCGCGGCCAAGCCTTCGAAGTCACCACCTTGCGCGGGGAAGGGGAATACACCGACGGCAGGCGCCCCGACGAAGTGTTCTTCGTCGACAACATCGAGCAGGACCTGCTTCGCCGAGACTTCACCATCAACGCCATCGCCTACGACCCGCACGAATCGACATTGGTCGACCCGTTTGGAGGACAAGCCGATCTCGAACGCGGATTGATTCGCGCGGTCGGCGAGCCCGCCGAGCGATTCGCCGAAGATGGCTTGCGGGTGCTGCGGGGGGCTCGCTTCGTGGCCACGCTCGAGTTCGCGCTCGAAGAACGCACCGAGCAAGCGATTCCTGGCGCGCTCGACGTGTTTCGTAAAGTTTCTCCGGAGCGGGTGCGCGATGAATGGGTCAAAGCGATGCGGGCAACGCAGCCTTCGAGAGCATTTGAAGCGATGCAACGTACGGGCATCTTACCGATCACCTGTCCCGCACTGAGCGAGCAGGCTGGCCGCGCCGAATGGCTAGTCTCCATGCGCGCCGTGGATTTCGCGCCGGCTTTAATGGTGCCGCGTTTTGCCGCGCTCTTTCACTGTGTCGGCTCCAGCCCACCAAACGCAGAAGAAATCGCCGATCGCTGGTTGCGTGCATATCGCTTCTCCAACCAAGACCGAAAGGCCATCGTGCACACCGTCCGCGCGCATCGTGAGGTATTGTCCGCGGCCAACGCGTTGCCCCTGGCTCCTCCTGATGCGACGGGTCCAGTGGTCCGTCGGTTGCTCCGCGCAATCGGGAAAAACACCTCCGCCGATGTTGTCGCGGTCGCGACTGCGGTCGCGCAGGCATGCGGTGAAGCCGGCCCTTCTGAGCCAGGAATCACGGTCGACCAGGGATTCACCGCCAAACAGGGATCCACGGCCAAACAGGGATCCACGGCCAAACTGGAAACCGCCGCCGCGGTACCCACCGCAAAAGCCGTCACGGAGCTTGAACAGCGTATCGAAACCGAGCTCGCCACGCGGCCCGCCCTCGAGCTCGGCGACTTGGCGGTGTCGGGAAAAGACGTGATCGACCGGCTAAGATTGCGTCCCGGCCCAATCGTGCGCGAGACCCTCGATGCATTGCTCGATCGAGTCATCGACGACCCCGCGTGCAACGACCGGGAGACACTGCTTCAGATGGTGGATACGATACACGCAGACCGTTCAGACGATGCCCATGAATGACACGGCCACCACCAACGACTCGGCGACCATGAAGGACACGACGCGGGGGTACGTGGACCTTCACTGCCACTACCTGCCGGCCATCGACGATGGCGTGCGCACCACCGAAGACGGAGTCGCGCTATGCCAGGGGCTTCATCAGATCGGATACGCGCAGGTCGTAGCGACCCCGCATATCCGGACGGCGATGTTTGAAAACAACAAACCAGGCCTCGAACAAGCGCTCGCGCAGTTTCGCCAAGACACCGAGCATACTTCCGGCATGCCGGACACTGGGCTTGGCGCCGAACATTTTTTTGACGACGTATTCTGGTCGCTTTTCCAAAACAACGGTGCGGTTCCGTACCCCGGCGGCAAGGCCATGCTCGTCGAGCTCCCCGACCAGGCAATCCCTTTGGGCACGAGCCAGCGCATGTTTGAGATGCGGGTCAAAGGCATCCGCCCCGTGCTCGCGCATCCCGAGCGGTACCGACCGCTGTTCAAAAAAAGCGACGAGCTCGAGGGCTTGGTGCGGGTGGGCGCGCTGCCCCTGCTGGACATCATGTCGCTAGCGGGTAAGTACGGCCGCAAGCCAAAGCGGGCTGCTGAACGCATGATCAAAGAACAACTCTACTACGCCGCCTGCAGCGATTGTCATCGTCCCACCGACGTGCCGCTCGTTGCGGAAGGCATCGATCGACTCACTCACCTCGTCGGCGCAGAAGCCGCCACCGCCATGCTGTCGGATCATCCACGAGCCATCTTGGCGGGAACCGCCCCCTAACGTCGGGAACAAGCCCTAGTGTTGCGAGCGAATTGGTTGACGTTAACCCAATCTACACATGACTCAGCGACGAATTCGAAGAGTGTCGCGAAGCGTATCGGCCCCAAGCTCCTGCTCAGCGTGGCGCTCGGGGGATTGTTTGCGTGGCTCGTTGCGCGCGGCGGAGTGCCCCTGGTGCCATCATCCGAAGCGTTTGACGCGATGGCGTGGTGGGCCGCGCCGGGATACCTCGTTGCGCTCGCGATCACCCACGTCGTCCGTGCGGCCCGCTGGCGATGGCTGATCCACCCCATCAAACCGCTTCCCTTTCGAGAAGTGCTCGCGCTCAACTGGGTCGGCTTCTTCGCGATCTTCATGCTTCCGTTGCGCCTCGGGGAGTTTACCCGCCCCACGCTCACAAAGAGCCGCCACGGCGTTCCCATTTCGGCAGGGCTCGGCACCATCGCGGTGGAGCGCGTCGTCGACGGCCTTATCACCAGCCTCTGCGTCGCCTGGGCGCTTTTCGCCTTACCCCGCATGCAAACTGAAGACCCGCTCGCCAATGCGTTGCCGGCCTACGGCTACGCCGCGCTTACGCTCTTCGGCACCGCCCTCGTTACGCTCGCCGTATTTCTCTGGCAGCGAGAGCTCGCCGTCCGATTCACCGAAACGGTGGTCGGCTGGGTATCCAAAAAACTCGGCCGTGCTCTCGCCGCCAAAGTGGACAGCGTGGCCGACGGAATCCGTTCGATCGGCAGCGCGCGATTGCTCTCCGCGTTTCTATTCGAAACGATCCTGTACTGGACATGCAACGCATCCGCGATGTGGCTTCTCGGCGTCGGCTGCGGCATCCCGATGACGTTCAGTCACGCGCTGGGCATTATGGGCGTGCTCGCGCTGGGCATTCTCTTGCCCGCCGGCCCCGGCCTCTTCGGCAACTTCCAACTCGCGATCTCCACCGGCCTCAAACTCTACTTCGCCGAAACACTGGTCGGCACCCAAGGCGCGGTCTACATCTTCGTCCTATACGGCGTACAAGCCCTCTGGCTCGCCGCCACCGGCCTCGTGCTCCTCTTCGGCATGAACCTATCCATCCGCGACCTCCTCGGCGCCGGAAACGACCCGCCGAGCCAGACCCCGTCTCGGAACACCGAAGCCGAGCCAGGCGCAGAATCAGAACCCAGCATCTGAATCAGACGCCGACACCGAGTCAGACGCAGAGGCAGGATCTGATGCAGCGTCGGAATCGGCACCGGGATCAGCGTCAGGTTCAGGACCGGGATCAGCGTCGGAATCGGCACCGGGATCAGCGTCCGGCTCAGCATCGGAATCGCCAGCGGAGTCCGGTCCCATACGTTACCTATGCACCCGGTTACTCGAAACGCTTCACCCGAACTTCCTCGCGAAACCGCACCCCCGAAGTTGATTGAAGCGCTAGATGCATCCCATAGAGCCGTGGAATTTTGGCCTGAGGGCGAGCGGCTACTTTCCTCGGGGGCGATGCCGCCCCCGCCCCATCGAATACATCCGATGGGGCCCCACCCCCTACTGGGCAGCGAACGACTGAGGAAGGCTCCGAGCCTTTCGCAGGGAGAGAGCGAGG
>JANQQS010000222.1 GCA_028284955.1 Myxococcota bacterium
CCGAGGAAATGCCGAAGCATTTTCGAGCGTGAGGGGATGGCGGCGAATGGCCTGCCGCCGCAAGCGAGCCGACGGGAGCGTTTGACACCAGTCTCCTAGAGGAGCAAACGCCGCGCATACCGAGTGCCCGGCGCGGCCCACATCATCACCTGCAAACAACCGGCGTGATCGGTCGGAATGGTCTGGGGCAGAGGAATGACAGTCTTCGGGGGTAAGCCATCGAGTTCGATGCAACTTGATCTGGTGTACAATACACATCAAAATACACCAATGCGAACGAACGTTGAAATCGACGATGAAATTCTCCGGCAAGCATTGGCTTTAACTGGAGTTCGTACCAAACGAGAACTCGTGGATCTGGCGTTGCGTGAACTGGTTCGGTCACGTCGGAAGCGATCGATGCGAGAGTTGGTCGGTGATGTAGAGTTTGTCGAGGACTTCGACCACAAAGCGATGCGAGATACGCGTGGTACTGATTGACACGTCGGTGTGGATCGACGTGCTGCGAGACAAGTCCGGTTCCCATTGGGACGCGCTCGTCCGATGTGTCGGCGATCCGGACGAGATTGTGCTCAGCCACTTCGTTCAACTCGAACTCCTCCAGGGCGCCAAGGATGAACGCGAATGGTCAAAACTCGATGCGGTTCTCACCACCCAAGACTACCTCGAGCTACCCGCTCCCGAATTTCGTCGCGCCGCGAGGCTCTTCTTCGAACTCCGGCGTCGAGGTAAAACAGTTCGGAGTCCCATTGATTGCTGCATCGCCCAGGTGTGCATATTTCACCGCGTCATGCTGCTCCATCGCGATCGTGACTTCACGACGATAGCGTCTGTTTGTGAGCTATCCCAGACTTACCTCGAATGGAGCTAGGTTCTATCGGTCTGGACCGGACCACCTAAAGTTCGAGTTCTTCGCGGGCACCATGCCTAAAGACACGAAGAAACCACTAAGAGGGAAAGGGAAGTTTGTTCGCGAGTTCCAGCCCGAGGATGGAGCGTTAAGGATGGAATCCGAAGCCATTGGCACGCAACGTGCTCAATCTCTCTTTTTTGAACCTGGGAGGCACACAATGGCACAAGGCGCAGAGAAAAGAGAACGATATCTTGGCATGTGCATGCTGATGAGCATCGCCATGCTGGGGTTGTCCGCATGTACGGGGAACACCGAAGGAGACCTCGACACACTCGAAGGCGAGATGACCAACCTGGAGCAAGAGTTGACCAAACATCCGGGCGAACTGCGGCTTTGTTTGGACTACGGCGCGATTTGCGAACGCGTCGGTTCGCTCTGCTTGCGGGCGGAGAGCCGACGCGAACGGCAGCGATGTCAGCAAATTACCCAACGCTGCGATCAAACGCTGGCGAAGCATTGTTCCGAGGAGCCGCCGCGCACCGACGGTGGGGTCGGCGTGGACGGCGGGACCCCCCCGGATGCAGGCACGCCTCCCGATGGCAGCACGCCTCCGGATGGGGGCAGCGCGTGTGCACCCATGGATGCTCGCGGCGTCGGTCTTTGCGACGCGTTCTTTGGCTACGCCTACGATGGAACCTCGTGCGTCGGCTTGAGCGGTTGTGACTGCGCAGGAACCGATTGCGATCGCACGTTCTCGTCCTTGAGAGAATGTGAACAAGCGTATGCTCGTTGCAGCAACGACACGTGCTTCGTAGGTGGCTGTTCGAGCGAACTATGCACAGACGACCCGAACGTGATCTCTCCGTGCATTTTCAGACCCGAGTTTGCTTGCTATCGAGACGCAACGTGCGAGCGTCAGAAGAGCGGCGCCTGCGGATGGACCGAGACCGAAGAGCTACTGCAGTGTCTGGACCAGAACCAGCGTTCGGACTGACGGATCCGCCCGCGGAGCAAGGTCCGGAGAGCTGAGGGCCGCACGTATCTGCGCGCAAGCTAGGGGTTGTGTTTCACGTCTACGAGCTCGATCTCCAGATAGGCGAATGCACCCTCCGGTGGATGCCAGCGACCCTCTCCTTGGCTCGGAAGCCGGAGCGAGCCGAATTGTCGATGCGCCCAGAGCGGTGTCGACCACGGTTGTCGTACAAACGACTTACCATCCCGCGAAGCCGCGAGTCGGTCTTCCGACACGAAGTTTACGAGGTCTCCCTCGTCGCCAAAGTGGAGAACCGCGCTCACGTTCTCGGGCCCTACGTTGTAGTGTGCTCGCGCCGACTGCGAGTCGATGTGCTCCCATCGCACGGATGGGTCGACGAGTTCCATCGGCGCGAGCACACACATATCATTGAGCAGTGTCACCGTCTCAGCGCGATTCATCTCTGGCCCTCGTGCATCAACCAGCGGAAAGAGAGACAGGAGACGCACGAGCATACCCGCATTCCCATCCGCGAACGCGTGGTACACGTCTACGGGCAGTCCACCGCGCGTCGCCTTCATCAAGAAGAACCTCTCGCACTGACGAGGAAAACTGTCTTGTTCGGCTGTAAATGCCATCCATGGTTCGTTCGGACCGCTGCGGATTCGTCCGCGCCAGATAGCCCGAAAGTGATGAACGCGAGGTCGGCCGACAACACCAGCCTGACGCAAAAAACGCTGAACCGGAAGAGGTAGCGGCGCCAGATCTGCTTCGGTTACTGTCCCCGGCATCACGGGTACTCGGACCCGGCCTTTCACTACCCGGCAGTCCACTGCCCGGCGGTACGCTTCACTGAAGCTATGCGGTCCGATCGACACGAAGCCATACACGACCCCTGCCGCGACCAGAACGTTGACCAGGGTGCCCAACTTTGCGTCCGGTCATGCGGAGACGATAGTCGTCTGGGAAAGGACCACAGCCGCAACACCGACGCCCCACCAACCACGCCATGACGTTCCAAGAAGACCCGCGGAGGCGACCATGACGACACATGCGGCGGCCCATGCAATTCCCCACGGCCTTGAGATTGACTGCGCCAGCTGGGGCGCAGCGTACAAGCCGAAGGCCTTCGTGAACCCAAGAAGGTGGACGAAACCATGGACGACCAATAGCCCGACGAAGGCATGCTTCATTCACTTGCTCCTTCGAGCCCGACGTTCTTTCGAGTCTCATGCACCTGACGCCGTGAAGCAAGACACGTGCTGAAGACCCGTAGTTCTCACAAGTCGTGAAGCCAATGCTTCGCGGCGTCGTCTCGGCGAATGGTCACGACGATAGACCGGTTGCCAGCCTATGTGTGCAAGCTACAAGCACTCGTGATACCGCGGCATCAATGAACGAGCTCACCTCGAGATTAGAGAGGGAAAAGCGTTGATGGAACGTAACTTGACCATGCTCCGATCATTCACGCTTATTGCGGTCATCGCTGGCTGCGGGGGTGCGCAGAGCGTCGAAGCGCGCCCTGCGAGGCCGCTCACGACCGAAGCATCAACCGCCAAGGTTGTTTTGAACGCGGACGTCGATTGGCAACAGCTCAATCCGGCACGCGGCGACTCGAGTCCGCTGGCCGCCAACCTGTGGGGCAATCGCAATGCCGAAGGCCCCACAGGTTTTCTTGTTCGGTTTGTCGATGGCTTCGAATCGCCGCCGCACATTCACAACGTTTCGTACCGCGGCGTGGTCATTCACGGTCAGGTTCATAATGCGCATCCAGCGGCCGACAAGATGTGGATGCCGGTGGGTTCGTTCTGGACGCAGCCGAAAGGCCAAGCCCACACCACGGCTGCCCGAGGAGACACGGTCGCCTTCATCGAAATCGACGAGGGCCCCTATCTTGTCCGCCCGGTCGCCGAGGCTTTTTCGACCGATGAAAAGGCGGTGAACACGAGCGCATCGGAGCTTCGATGGACGGAGGCATCGGACGCAACCAAAGAATCCGAGGTCTCCGTTCTCTGGGGTGACCCCAGCCGGAACGAGCCGAGCGGAATCCTCGTCAAGCTTCACGCTGGATTTCGCGGCGACATAGGCAGCCGGAGTTCCATGTTTCGCGCGGTCGTCATCGAAGGAAACCCGATCCACCACACAGCCCGCGAAGCAGAACAAACCGCACTGGAGCCCGGCAGCTTCATCGAATCGAGCAGAGGCTTGGTGCGGGTCTCGTGCGGCGCACAAAAACCTTGCGTTTTTTATCTGCGCATCGAAAGAAGCCTCACCATCTCGAAAACTCCATTGTCTCCTCGCTAGCGCTCAATTTTGAGGAGGCCCTCGATGGTGCGCACGAGTTCGGCAACCTTTCGATCGTCGAGTGCGTCAGAGTGCGGGGGCGCGATCTTCCCTGCGTCGTTGTCGAAGTATTGGCCCGACGCGCCCTCAAAATCTGGATCAAGACTCAGGCGTCGAAGAATGTCCGCGCCGATGCGGATATCTCGCCCTTCTCTTCCGAATCCTTCTTTCACCATCTTGGTACCGAGAAACGAGCCGGGGTTGACTGAGATCACGACCGGACCCGTGGTCCCAAGAGAGCGGGCCAAGTGACGCGACCACATGGTGATCGCGAGCTTGCTTTGCGCATACGCTTCGAAGTCAGGCAGTCGGGTGTTCTCTGTCAGCGCTTTGAGATCGACCGGGGATTGAGCCGCCGAAGACAGATTGATGACTCGACCACTGCTGTTCATGAGCGGCAAGAGCTTACGAGCGAGGACAAAGGGCGCGATGGTATTCACCACGAATCGTACATCGAGCCCATCCGGCGTCGTCGAATGGGGCGTCGTGAACACTCCGGCGTTGTTGATCAGGACGTCCAGTCTTTCATGACGCTCGGCAATCGCGGTCGCTAGAGCCTCAGTCTCCTTGATGCTCGAAAGGTCGGCCGCATAGCCCTCGGCAGGTCCGGCGCCAGACCGGGCTGATCCAGAAAGAGAAGCGAGAGTAGCCTTCGCGCGTTCGAGTTTCTGCAGGCTTCGTCCGTGAATCAACACCCGGTGCCCTGCCGACGTGAGCATCTTTGCGGTTTCGAGGCCGATTCCGTCGGTCGAGCCTGTGATGAGAATCGTCTTTTTCGTCGCATGCATGTCTACCCCCTCAATTCTGGCAGCAGGTTCTCAGCCAACCGCCTCAGTGTTGTTTCGATGTCGGCTCGGTTGAAGCGAAGATTGAGAGCCACGTGGTTTACGCCAATGGCTTCCAGCGATTTCAAGTGCGTTCGGAGCCCATGGGCACCGACGCGGAAACCCAGATGGATGGGCTGCGGCGGCGCCTTCGGTTCGTCGACAAGATCGATGTACAGAGGCTGCATCGCAGGCTTGGCCGGCCCGCCCGCCCGCTTGACCCGCTCTCGCCACTCGCGAAGCACCTTGGCTTGTACCGTCGTCGCTCGTGGATAGGTCATCCAGCCGTCACCGTGACGGGCGATCCATTCGGGGGATTGCTGGCTGCTTCCCGTAATCAGAAGAGGCAGCTTCGAGCCCGTAGGCTTGGGCAACATATCGAGATCACCGCGTAGACTGCCGTGGCAGCTCTCGAGCTCGGGCGCGGTTTCGCGCATCCGTTCGATGAAATCAAAACTCGCGCGGAATCGCTCTCCGCGCGCATCGAAGGGCAGATTGAGCGCCGGGTACTCGGCGGGTCGATCACCCGAGGCAACCCCCAAGATCAACCTGCCGCCGGAAAGCACGTCGGCGCTGGCGGCCGCCTTCGCAATATGAGCCGGGTGGCGCAGAGGTAGGACAACGCTCGCCACACCCAACGCGATTCGCTCCGTGTGAGCGGCCAAGACACCGAGATACACAAAGGGATCGTAGAGCTGGCCGGCATCACCGAAGGAAGGAACGTTGAACGGCACGTCTCGGAGCCAAAGCGCCGAAAAACCGAGCTCCTCGGCCAGCCGAGCGCGCTCGAGATGGCGCCGCATCGATGGAACCGGGCCCGCTGAGTACTCTTCGACAGGGACCACCAACCCAAGGCTCAGGCGCCCTCGCCGAAACACAGAATCGTATCCTCGATTGAGAGACGGAAAGTCGTCTGTGCGGGATCGTTCGAAATTCGCAGTTGCTGAGTGATCCATGCCTGCAATCTAATTCCTTCTTTTTCAATATAAACAGGTATATTTAGAGTTCATAATTCGTGTTACGAATATAATCACGTGGATACCGAAGCCATCCGACTCTTTGTCCTCGCCGCCGAAAAGCTGAACATCAGCGCGGCAGGTCGAGCGCTTGGAATGGCTCCAGCCGTGGCGAGCAGCCGCCTCGCGAAGCTGGAGAAAGAGCTCGGCGCGGACCTCCTGCATCGAACGACGCGCCGTGTCGCGCTCTCTCTGGAGGGCTCCGAGTTTCTTCCCTACGCGAAAGAGATGGTCGCGCAGGAGTGCGCGGCGCTAGCGGCACTGGGACGGGGCAACGCAGCGACGACTGGCACGTTGCGCTTCACCGCGCCCAGTACGTTCGCGCAACTCTACATCGCTCCGCTCTTGCCGGAGTTTCTGGAGCTCTACCCAGGGATCACACTCGAGCTGCGACTCTCAGACACGCAGTTTGACCTCATCGAAGGGAGCTACGATCTCGCTCTTCGAAACTCGCCGCTTAGGGACTCGAGCATGAAAGGGAGAAAACTTGCAGACGACAAGCGCATTCTATGTGCTTCCCCCGACTATCTTGAGAAAGCTGGAAACCCTCGTTTCCCCGATGAACTTGAGACCCATCAACTGATCGCCTTTCGTGAGACAAAAGCGCGAGACCTCGTCGCCAGCAGCGGCGACACTGGCAGGTTCGATCCAAACAAATCGAGCTGTCGTTTGGTCATGGACGACGGGCTAAGTCAGAAGCTCGCGACGATCGCAGGTGCCGGCATATCGATGAACTCGCTCTGGAGCGTACATGCGGAGCTCGAGAACGGGTCGCTGGTTCGCGTCCTGGCCGACTATGTCGTCAAGGACGACTCGGTTCTCTGGCTCGTCTACCCAAAATCCAACGTGCTCACCGCAAAGGTCAGAGTCTTCATCGACTTCCTACTCGAGAGGATCCGGACGTCGTTGGAATCGATCGTCCAAGAGTGACTCGATCACAACCGCAGACGCCCCGCGAGCACAGTCACCGCTTGGCCTCGAAGCTCGACGCGGCTTCCGTGCAAATGCAGGCGTACGAAGCCGTTCTCAACCCTGCTTCTGCTACGGCCTCGAAGAATGCAAAATAGGGCTTCGTGTCCCCAGCGGAACCTTCGCACCCCAAGACGCGCCCCTGCCGCAGACCCGCAAAGCACCGTGTATCCGGCTGAATCCGGCCTTTGTTCGTCGCGGCGAACCTTGGCCGCGCGGAACCAGCAACCGGCACGATTCGTGCTCTACCAGTGCCCATGCGTTGTTTTGCATATTCCATCGCAACCATGTGGTTTGCGTTCGGGTGCGCAGCGCAAACGCTTCCTGGCTCCGCGGAATCGCGGGAACAAAAGGTCACCGAAAACGACGTGGTGACCAACATCGAAGACCATCCGTGGATCGTCCACCTGACCGGTACAAAGGACCGAACGGAAAAGACCCGGTGGAGATGTGGTGGGGTGCTCGCGGAAGACGGAGAAACCATCGTGACCGCTGCGCACTGCGTAGACTTCGAAAAACGGAACATCGAAGTCGAAGTGTTTGCCGGAACAACTGTGCCCACGCTCAGCAGAGAGGGGAAAAGCGTTCCCCTCCAAAAACGAACGTTTGGATCCGAGGACATTCGAATCAACCCCGAGTATTGCCATGATGGACACAGAATCTTGGGCACGGATATCGCGGTCGTGACGCTCCCTACAGCCTTCGATATTTCCGGTGCGCGGGTGCGGCCGATTCCGCTCGCGGACGAAAGCCTCGTGCATCACCTCGAAGCATCGACGGTGGGCTCTCCCGTCGTTGTCGCAGGCTGGGGATACGACGAACGGAAACAACTTGCGGTTCGGCTTCGGTCTGGCGCCCTGAAGATCGTTCCCGCGTCAGCCGCCGAGGGCTCCTCCATTCTCAGCCAATACTCGATCGTGGGTGATTCAAGCATTCTGTTCACGGAAGACAGAGATGGCGGAAACACAGGGTTCTGCGACGGAGATAGCGGAGGCCCGCTCATCAACGATGGACCGAGCCCCTTTCTGATGGGAATCGCAAACCTAGCCAACGGCAAAAGTAAAACGTCGGAGAAATGGAAGGTTCAGGGCTGCGGCGCGCTCGGCGTATTTACCCGTATTCATAGTTACCGCGACTGGATCAATCGCATTCGTACGGGCGAGCAACTCGGCGTACATTCCTGCTCATCGCCTTGAAGTCCCGGTGACACGCACCGCATATGCAACCCTTTGAAATCGTTGGGCGCCTCAGAAAAACGCAAGGCCTTGTTCTGTGTCACCGTGGAGGTGCATGGGGTTCGACGAGTGGATTTCGGGTGGTGAGCTCGGGGAATCGCTGAAAGTCTCGGTCCGCCGTCCACAACTCGCGGACTCCATGACTGATGCATAGCGCTGCGATGTGCGCGTCGTGAATTTGGGGGCCTTTGGTCTGAGCTTTCGAGGCGAGCGATGCGAGCGTAGAGCTGTACCCTTCGTTCTCCGACAGGAGAATCGCTTTGGGACAGCGCCACCATACGTCAATCTGGCTCATCGCTTGGCGAGGTGTACTCGGTGGTGAGTAGATTCTCGGGTGGGTGACCACGGAGTAAAACTCATGAATGCACGGCCACGGGATCGCCCATGTAGCGTGGCCCTGCAGCAACCCGAGCAGGCACGGATGGGCGAGATGGTTCCACTCGGAGTCGCTCCGGTGCGCATACACCAAGAGGTTCGTGTCGATCGCGATCACCGCTTCGGCGTTTCGTCGGTCATGGTTCCGCGGGTTGGCTCCCCATAGGCCGCGGCGCGAATACGGGACCAATCCGCGCCCTGGAACTCCGTGCTCAACCCTGAGCCGCCCACGCGTGCGTCCGTGGGCTCGTACGTGCTTCCTTGCCGCCGCTCCCGAATCACCATGAGCAGACCGGCCTCGACAAGCTCGCGCAAGGTTGTTCGTTCTCGTCTCGCGATCTCTCGAGCATCGTCAAGAATGGATGGAGCAATATCGAAGGTTGTTTTCATACTGCTAGCAGTATGAACTAGTAAATAGAGCAGTCAAGCCTGCGAAACCGGGCGAAGAGGTCCATGTTTCAAGCGTTCAGGCAAAATGCTCCGCCCTTTCGCCCGACCGTTCGAAAAATGTCCCGTTCTTGCCCGCGCTACCGCATGGTTCGACACACGCCGACATCATCGTCGTCCTCGTCGAAGACGCCACCGCAACGACATTCGGGGTCCGTTTCGGTCTCTTTGTTGCAGTAGCGCGCGCATATCCCGCCGTTGCAAATGGCGCCTTTCACGCACCGGTTTTGGTCGTCGCAAGTCTCTCCGTGCTGCCTTGCACCCGTCGGTAAGCAGAGCTTCGATGACCATCCAAAGGCCCGGGTACAACTCGTCCCTTCGCCGCAGCCGGTTTGCGTCAAGATGTCGCAATCGGGACGACAGGCGCCATAAGTTTTTCCGGCGTACACCAGAGGAGTCGAAAAAGCCCGACAGTCGCTCCCCCCACAGGAGTCGGAAGCGCCCACTTCGCAATAGCGCATGCACGCTCCGAAACCGGTGCAATAGAGCCCGGGACCGCAACGCACATCGTCCCCACATCGATCACCCTCACCCGCCGTTCCCTCCAAACTACACCTCGCGAACGTCGGATCGGCACCACTGAGGACACACTGAGCGTCTGGACCACATCCGCTATTCGCGATCGGATCGCACGGAATGGAGCAGAGTTTGTCGCCGTAACGCTGCTCCGCGAACTCATCGGTGCAGAAGGCGTTCGGATCCCCGCAATCGCCGTCATCGTCACATCCCTTCTGACAAAGCTCGCACTCGGGAAGACATATGCGACCGTCGATGGTGGCGTCGTTGATCTCGGACACCACGTACCTGCAGGTCCACGAGTCGGGGCAGCCGGCCGACGTTCGAAGGTCGCAATCCTGTTCGCAGTACCGAACATCCATCGACGTCACACGATTGAGCTTTGGACCACAGGACCGCCACCCTTTTGAAGTGCACTCCTCGTCGCTTTGGCAATAGGCGATGCACGCGCCCTGTTGATTCTGTCTGTTTTTTCGGCAACCGAATCCTCGGTCGCAATCGCTGTCGCTTTCACACGCCGTATCTTTGCCTGCTCCCGCCACGAAGGGTCGGCACAGCGTCTCGCCCTGGGCGCGGCGCTCCAAATCCGGATCCAGATCACACACCTGGTCCGCCGGACACACGGTGTCCTCGAATAGCGAGCATCCCCGAATCACTTCCACCGAACTATCCACTGAGGCCTCCGCAGACCCCCCGTCCGGTGACAGCGAACCATCTCTTGGCGTCGAATCCGACGATCCACATCCCATCAGGGAAGAACACAGCACCACGACTAAAACAAATACGTTCGCATCACGCATGCTCACGAGTCAAAGCAAACATTGGGCCACCAAGTTCTGTCGAAACCACGAGCACCGATGATTCGCAAGCGCACGCTACGCGCCAAAAAAGTGGCACGAAGAGTGCCTTCATCGAAGTGCCACGAAGATGGAATCATCCGTCTGCAGCTAGAGGTATCGACGATGCGAGCAAGTCTCTTCGCGCTGTTTTTCCTTGTTGCCTGTGCAGCAGCAAGCGACCACACGGCGTCCCAATCGACCGAAAAATCCCGCGAATACGAATACGTAGAAAACCGCCCATGGAAAGTGGGCTCTCATTTCATCGCGGACCCGCTCGATTGCTACGGCAACCCGACCACCACGGCGGATCTCGAAAAAAAAGGGACGCCCATCGAGCCAGACGAATGGTTTCAGGTGACCGTTGACCCCAACCAAGCCGCGGTTCTCACGGTTCACGGGCCGAAAGGCACGACCTTGACGGGTTGTGTGAGTGAAGAACTCTCGTGCGATACGGTAGAGCCTTTTCACGCGGCCCCCGACTTTCGCTATTCCTCCGTGAGCCTCGTTTTGCCTCCCGCCTCGAATGGCAAGATCGAACGCTACGCATTGAAGGTCCAAGCGCCTTCGGACGAAGAATCTTTCACGTCTGCCAACGAATCGCCCGAGCCGCCGACCGCGAAGGGCCTCTCCTACCATATTGAGCACTTTGTCTATTGCGGAGACAAACCGTGCACAGTGGAGGACGTCAAACCCGACGAACGATGCGGCTATCCGTTTCCCGACGGTTTCATGACTTGTTGGGAGCGAGACACGCATATGTTGCCCGATCTAGTACCCGCAGCACGCTGCCAGTTTCGAAACTGCACGCGCATCTACCAGGAGCGTGGCAGCGACGCGGCGCTCAGCGGCGAAACACGAGAGTGGGCGGCTCGAAGTGGCGTAGGCATAGGCTGCTACTCTCCGGCGCTCGACCACCCAGCGGAATGTCTCTACGAACACAACGCTTGTACGACCAAACTACACTCCGACGATGGCGTTTGCATTTCCGGCACCAAAGACGAGTGCGCCGCCGCGCGAGCGAAATGCTACCCGCGCGAATGCTTTGGGCCGTATCGAGACGTTTGGGCCGAAGACTAACGCAGTCCCATGTGAAACGATTGAAGAACGGACAACTGTCTGCCGGCGGTGCACGCTCAGCCCGGGCGCCACCTGCTTTCTCACGTAGCGTTTCAAGACCTGGAAAATCCAGACCTGGCTCCGCGGTGTTCTCGGCCCCGCCAGGCCCGTTCAGTAGCTGGGCGTAGCAAGGTCTTTCATGGGTCACCTAGAGTGCGCGGCTATCTCAGCATGATGTCCGGCGGCGGCATCTCGCCCACTTCGTCGCCGACAACGCCAGAATCTGGGGTTCCAAGCTGGCTATGTTCGTTCCCTCCCCAGCAACGCACGCGCCCCCCTTCAAGCAAGGCGCAGGTGTGTTGGGTGCCCGCTGAAATTTGCAGCGCGCGCCCGCCGAGATTCACCACGCCCACGCTCGAAGGAACCTCGTCGTCGCCAATGATATCGTTGCTCTCGTAACCGAGAATGTCTCCGATTCCCCAGCAGCGAACATTGCCGGTATCGAGCAACGCACAAGTGTGCATTCCGCTGAGGGCAATCTGCGTCGCGTTGCCGCCGATCGGGACGTCTCCAGCCTCTGCTGGATGCTCATCATCCCCGATAATCAGCGGGTCCATCCCGTAGCCAAGAATGCCTGCCGCGTTCTCTCCCCAGCAGCGGACCGGCCCCGCGCCGGATACGGCGTCGCCGCCCAGCAATGCACACACATGAAGGACACCCGCCGCAATCTGCGTCACGGGTCCGCCGATATCCACCACCCCGACATCGGCTGGTGTTTCGTTGTCGCCCAAGTCTGTCCTCCGGCGGGGATATCCCAAGGGCGCCGAGCTGGGCCCCCAGCACCGCACGCCGCCGCCTTCCAGCACCGCGCAGGAAATCGACCCGGGGACAATCCCGCCAAACGCCAGCGCAAAGCGACCATCCGCGGCTTGAATGCCAACCGCGCGACGACCGAGGTTGATATCGCCAGCCGCGCTCGGCAGCTCTTCGGCACCGACCGCGCGGGTATTCCCGTAGCCCAAACGGCCATTGTCTGGATTGCCCCAGCACCGAACTTTGCCGCCCTCGAGCTTCGCGCAGGTATGCGAGCTCCCTGCCGAAACCTCAGTGACGACCCCGCCAACATCGACGGTGTCCACCATGGCTGGCGTTTCATCGTCGCCTACGTCGTTGATGTTGCCGTAGCCGAGCTGACCAAAACGGTTGTACCCCCAGCAGCGAAGCGTGCCTCCTTCGAGCACTGCGCAGGTGTGTTCGTCACCCGTCGCGATCTGGATCGCCGCGCCACCTAGATCGACATCTCCCTCCGACGCCGGAGATTCGTCGTCGCCAATGGTATCTCGATGTCCATACCCGAGCTGGCCAAACGCATTGTATCCCCAGCAGCGCACCGTCCCGGCGCGAAAACGCACGCAGGTATGCCCTCCCCCTGCAGCCACCTGGACCGGGTCATTGCAGATGCCGTTCACGCAATCGCTCGCGCAACTCTCATCACACGCCACCGTCTCCTCCCAGCCACTCCTACCGAGCCCGTCGATGGCTACGACGCTTCCCGAACTGTCGTCTCCGTCAGTCGACGGACCCGCTGGCTCGCCCCGCGACACACAACGAGCTTCGCCCGCGACTTCCAAGAGGCCATCCGGACACTCGACGCTGGAGCATCCGGTCCACGCCGACGCGACACCGACGACGATCAACGTCCGCCGAAGCGATAGACATATGTTCTTAGAATCAGCCCCCACATGCGCGAACGGTCGCTTGCTCATCTCCGTGCCCCCTTGTCCTCATGCCCCAATCTGAACGAACCGACACAAGCTTATCGGCGCGATCGTCATCCAGTTGCGTGAGAATCTCGCGCGCGGAGTCCATATTGACGCAAGCGTGTCGTAGAGGCCATGCGATCAGCCAGCTGGTGGCGAGACAGAGCTCTCGATTGGAAACCTGGATTTCGACGGTCGCGACCCAGTCGAATACCCGCGCGTCTTCCTCGTCGTGCCTAAGGTTGAGCGGCATTCAGACAGGCAACCCGAAAAACAGACGTTGACGCAATCAACGCTGACGATCCGGCACCCATGCGGTCGTCCGACCCGCAATCTCGAGGTGTTCGATGGCTTCGCCGTCCACCGTCTGCCCTTGTTTCTTCCTCCATCGCCGATGGAATAGCCAACCCTTAGGATACGCAGCGGCGCGCGCGTTGGCCTTCACCGCTGCGACCACGATCGAGCGAAGCGCACGACGGAGCTCGACAACTTCTCCGTCGGAAAGCGACTCAACCCGTCGACGCGGGTCGAGTTTCGCGCGGAACAACACTTCATCCGCAATCCAGTTACCGACACCCGCCGCAAACGTTTGGTCAAGCAGTAAAGCTTTGAGCACCGCGCGGCGGCGACGCTTCAACCGCGACTGGAACTCAGCCAAGCTCGGCATGTCGATCAGCGGATCAAACCCGAGCCGGGAAATAGGTCGCTCGGCGGTCGGATCTTCGCGAAATAGTACCCGAGCCAGCCGTCGAGCGCTGGTAAAGGCGACCTGACTGTCGTCATCCAGAGTCAATCGCAGCTTTGTAAATCGCGGCGGCCACGATCGATCGACGTGCTTTGGGCTCGATGAAAGCTGAAGCGGCGCGTCGTTTTCCGTCCGCACCGTCCCCGTCATTCCGAGATGCAAGACTAAATGGGGCCCTTGATCCAATTCGAGCCAAAGATACTTCCCGTGACGCCGAGCCGCGCACACACGACGACCACCAAGGCGTTCTTCCACCCCGCGAGCGCCAAGCCGATCGAACACAATCGAATCGTCCTCTGCGACCACGGAGACGATGGTCTTCCCAACCACGACGTCCTCAAGTAGACGACGAGTGTGTTCAGCCTCGGGAAGCTCAGGCATAGTCCGCGAGGCGTAGCACCTCCCGCCGCTCCGCGCTGCGTTCGACGTCGCGTCTTGCGTAGCTGAATTTGGTTTACATTGCGTCTTTGCGATCGCTCCTTTGCGAATGCGAGGGTATCGGGCTGTGTTCTCTGGAGGGTTTGAGGCAAACCCTCCCCCGCGAAATACGATTCCGCGGGGCCCCCTCCCGACTCCGGCCGCTCCCGCGGCCGCCCCACCGCGAAGCGGCGGGGCCCCAGCAG
>JANQQS010000022.1 GCA_028284955.1 Myxococcota bacterium
TCTTCGAAGAGGTCTAGAACGAGTCCTCGCTACCGCGATCGGTCTCGCCGAAGGACGGAAATCGAAGCGCTAGATGTGATGAATGGTCAGTGGCACCCAGACCCTCTCGCCCGGGATACGATCCCGGGCGATTCACCCAAACTCCCCCGCCAGGAGACACGTGACTTGGTTGCGTGAGTGGTGTGCTTCTGGGCCCCGCCGCTACGCGGTGGGGCGGCCGCGCAAGCGGCCGGCGGTGGAAGGGGGGCCCCGCGGAATCGTATTCCGTGGGGGGAGGGTCTGCGGCCAGACCCTCCGAACAATACTGTGTCTGGCACCCAGACCCTCTCGCCCGGGATACGATCCCGGGCGATTCACCCAAACTCCCCCGCCAGGAGACACGTGAACTGCTGGCGTGAGTAGTGAACTGCTGGGGCCCCGTCGCGAAGCGATGGGGCGGACGCGCAAGCGGCCGGATAGGGACTGAGCCAGTCCTCCAGAACATTCAGTCGGAGCAGTTCGTCGAGGCAGCAGTTCACTCCGAACACTACACAAAGAACAAGCGGTGCACCCCGAACACCGCACGAAGAGGCGTCGGGATTTTACGCGACGCTGAAGCCCAACGAAACCGGGGCCCCATCGCGGAGCGATGGGGCGGCCGCGAAGCGGCCGGCGGCGGGAGGGGGCCCCAGTCGGGTCGTACCCGACTGGGGGGAGGGTCTGCGGCCAGACCCTCCGGTAACACGGTTGAACTCGGTTTGATTTGGGGTCACACTCCGCGCCACATGGCCGAGGAAACGCCTACTCGACGCTCTCCGCTTACTGTTGCCGTACACGGTGGCGAGCCGCGTTCCTATCCGCATGACGCGTTGACGGCGCCGATCGTGCAGACGGCGACCTATTCGTTTGCCGAGACGGCCGAACTCGTGGCGTATTTTGAGGGACGAAAGCAGCGCGAAGAATATGGTCGCTACGGCAATCCCACGGTTCGATTGGTAGAGGACAAGGTTGCCGCGCTTGAGGGTACGGAGGCAGCAGCAGCGTTCACCAGTGGCATGTCCGCGGTAACAAGCGCGATTCTTGGATTGGTAAAAGCGGGTTCACACGTGGTGCTGTTTGCCGATTGTTATCGGCGAACGCGTCAGTTCGTGACCACGTTGCTGGAGCGTTTTGGTGTCACGCATACGCTCGTGCCACCCACCGATTTAGCGGCTTTGGAGCAAGCTCTCACACCAGACACACGTTTGGTGGTGAGCGAGCTTCCCACAAATCCCTACCAAACAGTCGTTGATTTGGAACGGCTCGGAGCCCTGTGTCGAGCGCGTCGCGTGAAGACGTTGATTGACTCCACGTTTGCGACACCGATCAACCTGCGGCCCGCAGAATGGGGCATCGACCTCATCGTACACAGCGCGACCAAATATCTCGCGGGCCACAATGATGTGCTTGGAGGCGTGCTCGCGGGAAAACGTGGCCTTGTGTCACTCGTGAGAGAGCTTCGCGACGTGGTGGGCGGCGTACTCGACCCCCACGCGGCGTATCTGATTCATCGGGGCATGAAAACACTTCCGCTACGGGTAGCTCAGCAAAACGCGACTGCGCTTCGGCTCGCCCAGGCGCTTGAGCAACATCCGCGGATCAGTCGCGTCTGGTATCCCGGGCTTGAATCACACCCGCATCACGATGTGGCGAAACGCCTGATGGATGGTTTCGGCGGCGTAGTGACGTTCGAGGTAGACGCAGATTTGGACGGAACTAGTGCGTTCATCGACGGCTGCAAGATCCCCCGCATTGCGCCCAGCCTTGGTGGCGTGGAATCGCTGATCGAGCAGCCAGCGCTCATGAGTTTTTTCGAGCTGACGACGGAGCAGCGCGAAGCGGTAGGCATCAAGGACAATCTCGTGCGCTACGCGGTAGGAATCGAAGATGCGGATGACCTAACCCGAGACATCCTCCAAGCCCTCTAGAGCGGCGGCCTTTTGGCCTGAGCGCGGCTTTCCTCCCCTGCTCGGCCCGACGAAGCACTGTTCGTGCGTCATCGGGCCTGCGCTGCCCAGTTGGGGGTGAGGCCCCATCGGATGCATTCGATGGGGCGGGGGCGGCATCGCCCCCGGAGAACGCAGCCGCTCGCGCTCAGGCAAAATTCCACTGCTTTATGGGATGCTTCCTGAGCTGCAGTCAACCCATTTGATCACTGCCATCTATAGAATGTCGATCCCAGATCCGTCATAATTGGCAGTGCGTACAAACCGGTCGCGAGCCTGAGAAGATCAAAGCGCTGGAATAATATGCCTAGACTCATTCGTATCGAGCCTCGTCAGGGTCTGAAGCTGTATGCGGTATTTTCCGATGGGATTCAGGGGAGATCGATCTCTCTGCTCGCCTCAATGGACCGATGCTCGAACCGCTCCGCGAAGAACACGTGTTCGCGCAGGTGACGTTGGATCACTTCGGCGCGCCGACATGGCCGAATGGGGCCGACTGGGCACCTGACGCGATCTACAAAGAACTCAAAACAAAGTCAGACTACCGGCTCACCATTCCGGTGGAAAACTCCTGAGTTCGATGGTTTCGCCGCCGAATGGCGGGCTTTGCGTTTTGCGCAGCCTGGGAGTTGCTGCCTATCGGCTGCATAAGAATCCTCTGGGAGAGTTGGCACAAATTTCTCCGGGGGCGTCGCCATCGACTTCGGCGGCTTGAATGGTGGACCAATACGTGGCCGAGCCGCCGACTCCGTCGCTGTCGGCCATTCCGTCGATCACCCTACGGGTGGTCGCGACGCGGATGTGGCTCGAGGCGGGGTTGGGTTCGGCGTTTGCGCACCAGATGCCTTCGTGGCCGCTTCCGCAGATGTCCATCGCGCCGTCTCCGGTTACGTCCATGAGCTTGACGGTGCGGTAGTAGCGCGCTGAGCCCCAGCCGTTGGCGTCGCTAAACGCGGTGGCTTTGAGGCCGAGATGGCTGTCGAAACGATGGCCGAGAGATGCGGCGCAGTAGACGCCGGCGGTGCCGCGTCCGCATAGGTCTGCGCGCCCGTCGCCGTTGAGGTCGCCGAGTTGAATGGTCTGCCAGTATTTCTCGGCGCCCCAACCATAGCTGTCACGAAAGTTGCCGTGCCATTGGCTCGCGGTTCCAAACTGAGATCCGGTGCTTCGTGCGCAGTAGATGCCGGTCGATCCGCGTGCGCATACGTCGTCACGACCATCGCCGTCAAGATCGGCAAACTGGATCGTCTCGTAGTACGAAGGGCTTGCCGACCAACTGTTCGCGTTGCTGAAGAAGTTGGACGCCAAGCGGAAGCCTGTAAATCCCGTCGAGCCGTTGGAGGTTGCGCAGTAGATTCCCGCGGAGCCCCGACCGCAGATGTCGGCTCGCCCATCCCCGTTGATGTCCGGATAGCGAATCGTTTTCCAGTAGGAAGGATGGGAATGCCACCCGGCCGAGTTGCTGAAGTTGGTGTGCCAGTAGCGAGCGCTCGCAAAGCTGCTGCCCGTGGATAGGGCACATTGTATTCCGCCGCTGCGCCGGGCGCATACATCAGACCGGCCGTCGCCATTGAGGTCGGGAAAGCGAACGGAAAGCCATTGGTTGTCGCTCGGCAAGTCGTCGTAGCCAAACAACGCGCTCCAGCTTCGCGCCGAGCCAAAACTGCGATTGCTTTGCGCGGTGTGACAATACAAGTCGCTGTTGTTCACGTAACAAACGTCATCGCGGCCATCGCCACTGACATCGGTGAAGGTCATGGTTTTGTAGTTGATGCCCGTCCAGAGGGTTTGCTGGCGCCATACGTCGGGGCCGCCCATCTCCCGGTCAAACTCCATGGTGTCGGGCGTGACGGCGGTCAGCGGAGTCCCTGGCGGATGCTGTCCGTCGAGGTACCAGCCAGTGGGCGCGAAGGTGACCCCGTAGGAGCCGCTCCAAGACGATTCTTCGAGAAAAGGCATGTTGAACTGAACGCCGAACGCGCCTACTCGGCGACTGTCCGTACCGGCGGTTCCTTGAAAGTCGCCGGCTACCATCGTGTCGATATCGCCTACGGTGGAAATCGTACCCACGTTGGGACGAGGCGGTCCGATGTTGCTCGGCAATTGGGTGCCGGATTGACCGTTGACCATGAATTCGGAGGCGCCCGTGCCGCCAATGAATTGTCCGCCGATATGGGTCGCGTGATGCCAGTCGTTCCCCGTCAACGGGTCGTACGAACCAATCCCAAAGTCAAAACGGGTGGGGTCGCACTGAGGGCCTGGCTGAAAGGTGGCGGACTGCAGCGCAATCCACATGAAGAACTTTCGAGAAGCACCTCCCGTGGGAATGGTTTCGCCGTAGATGATGATGTCGCCGCAGAAGCCAGGAAAGATTTGGCCGCTGTCTGTCGCGGGAAGGGGTGACCCAATCCGGTCGCCCGAGCGCCGCACCAAGCCGTTGTAGTTGATGGGAAACGAGACGTTGGGGTCTCGCTGGTAGATCGAATCCAAGCTCCCGTTCAAGTTGGAATCGAAAAATGCGAGCACCAAGTCGGCATCAAAGCGGTTCGGAAAGTTAAAATCAGGCTTTACGCGAAACGTCTCCGCGGCGAGGCGTTCAGCGATAACCTCATCCGCCGAAAAACGATAGCGCGGATAGTTCTCCCAGTTGGCGGTGAGATGTTCCCTCCGGCGCGCCACGTCGTCGCCGCCGAAGCCATCGCCGAACTCTCCGTCATTCGTGGTGCAGCCTCCGGCTAAGGACAACGCTGCTACGAACAACAAGACAAACGCCGCACGGGCGCGACCCGAAAATCCGCACATAGCTTCCCCCTCTCGCGATCCTGGAAATGAATCGCCCGTAGGGATCCATAGCCGATCCTGAGTGCGAATACGAAGCAACAAGTTGGTGAGCCTTTGCGGTGGCTCACGAATGGCGAAACTCCGGGAAACTGTCACTCTGGTGAGATGGATGATCCGGCCATCGATATCGAAGCTTTATCCAAGGACCAAAGGTTGGATCTGCTGGAGCGACTCTGGGACAGCCTGCGAAGTGACCCAGCGAGTTTTGGTTTGAGTGAGGGGCATCGACAGGAGCTCGATGGCCGACTCGACCGATTGGACGCGGAAGGGCCCATGGGAGTTCCTTGGGAAGACGTGCTTCAAGAGATGGACGACGCGGATCTGGTTTGAGCGTGCGGACCCGAAACATGGCGGATGGCGACGCCAAAACGTAAGGACGGAGGCTGCTGATCCGTTCGGCCCACTGCCAGGTTGTTCCTCTGTCACCCCGTCGGTATTGCTCCAGCATCGCGAGTGGGCGCTATCAATGATTGGCCGTCAACGACCCGTCTTCGGGCATCAATGCTCGAATGCTTGAGGTCGGGTACGCTTGCGCCGGGACATGCGGTTTTTGGGCGAGGCGACACTCACGGGATTCCGCTGCTACGAAGATGAACGGATTGCGCTTGGCGACGTCAACATCTTTGCAGGGCCGAACAACGTGGGAAAGTCGGCGCTGCTGAGCGCGCTGCGACGGCTCGCGTCCGTGAACCTGGAGCGGCACCCGCGAATCGCAAACCCTGGTGGCGCCGCATTCTTTGGACCGGTAAGCCACTTGGAGCTGCGCCCGCACGACGTCACCGATGGAGCGCAGCGTTGCTCTTTGACGCTCACCGTGGAGCGGCAAGCGTACGAGCGCAGTACTCACAACACAGCCAGCTCGGCCCATCACCGACACTCGGATGCCAGTACTGCGCTCGAGCAGAAGTCATGGCCGATCGTGGTTCGAGCAGAGTTCGACGCGTCGGGGGGATCGGTACGTTCGCTTTCGCTAGTGGAGTGCGAGTCGGGAGACCGCCGGCAGAAGACGAATAACAACCACCACGAAGCAGAGGCTGCGATTCGTTTGATCGAGATGCTGCCAATTGTCATCTTGCCGGAGCGCCGGCTATTTACGCGCGCGCTGGATGTCGTCGAAGAAGTCTCTGCGACAGAAGTTGCCGAGACGATCTTTACGGCCGACTCGCTTTTGTCGCGCCTGGTGAACTGGCAGTGCGAGGAGCCCTCTCGTGTTGAGCAGGTCGAGAGCGTAGTCAAGGAAGTGCTCGAGGATAAATGCAGCATTTCGTGCCATCCGCGCTCGAAGGAGCTTCGTGTCGCCATCGGCGGTGCACCGTCGCGTTCGGTCCTCGACGTCGGAAGCGGAATCGTCGAGGCGCTCGTTCTCGCCTGTGCGCTGACCGAGCACGACGGCGGGTTGCTCCTCTATGAAGAACCCGAGCAGCATTATCATCCAACGGTTCAGAGGCGGATAATGGAGACCGTAAAGCGCCGGTGCATCGAGGGAAAATGGCAGGCCATGCTGACGACACACAGCAATCACATTCTCGATTGCTCGGTCAGCGAGCGAGTCCGACAGTTTGAGGTGCGCCCAGCTAAAGGTGGTTCGCGCATTATCCGCGCCAACGAGCGTGTCGACAGGCTCGCGGTTGTGATGGAGAGCCTGGGAGCTCGCCCCAGCGGCATGATCGCCGCGAACACTGTTGTCTGGGTGGAAGGTCCATCGGACGCGATATACTTGGGCTACTTCATCCAGCAGCGTGCGGAAGAGAACAAGATCAATATTGAGCCCGTCGACTACTGCTTCGCGTTCTTCGGCGGAGCCAACCTTCGGCATGTCCGTCTGTCGGAGAAGCCACGCGAGGAGGTGGTCGATCTGTTCGCCATTCATCCCTGCAGTTTCGTGGTTTTTGACTCCGACCACGCTGCAGCTGGCGACGTTGGGAAGCGGTACGCGGAAGAATTCAAGAAAACAGCGCTTGAAGGACGTGTGTGGGTCTCGGCTGGCCGTGAAGTTGAGAATTATCTTGCCGACGAGGTGCTCGTCTGGGCCGCAACGGACAAGGTCGATTGTCTGGGTGGCCTGCCCGATCTCGACCGACAGTTCACGATCTTTCACGACCAGGTGGAAGCGTTGAAGAGACACGCAAAAAGGGAGCGGGCGGCGCACGACACAAGCGATAGAGCTAAGGTCCGGTTTGCGCGAAACGCCGTCCAGATGATGCAGCAACACGCCGATCGACAATGGTTGGGTCGTCTCGATCTGAAGGAGCGGCTAGACGAGTTGATCCATTTCATCGAGGTCAACGCCGGTTCTTCAACGTCCCGATGATGTAGTTCGATCTTGCGAGCACCCGCTGCCAGCGGAACTTCGGGTTGAAATAACTAAGTTTTGTGAATCTTGTATTTCGATGACGCTAAACAACGTTATCAGTTAATTTCAGTCATTGAAATTCTATTTTTGAGTGTCATGATGCCAGTAATAAACGTTATGTGTATATAAATGGCATGCGTAAACAATATTGGGCTCGAATTTGTTGATGATCTCGTTGCGGATGGAAGGACACACTTTACATTCGCCGAAGCGTGCGCGCGCCTGGGGCGTTCGCCCGGAGCCACGGCGAACATGCTCCGGCGCTTGGTCCATAGTGGACTCGTGGACCGCGTTCGGCGGGGGCACTATGTGGTCCGTTCGCTAGGTGTGCTTGGCACTCGCGCAGTAGCGGAGAGCTTGCCGCTGGCGGTTGCTGCTGCGTTTGCTGATCTCCCACATCGAATCGCGTATCGAAGCGCATTGGATGAACATGATCTCATCTCTCATCCATCCCGGACCGTCCAGATTGCATGTACTCGTCGCGTCCGTGCGGCTCAGCTGTCTGGAAGGCCTCTTCGCACAATCCTCGAAGCTGAGGGTGTAATCGATGTGGGAAGCCAACCTCGCGGCGACTCCAACGTGTCCGATATCGACCGTGCGCTTCTCGACGCTGCGGCGCGGCCCGAGTTGGTCGGTGGCGCCGCTGTCCTCGCGGAGGCGCTTGCCTCGGCGGGCTCGAAAACCGATCCGCAGCGCCTTACCTACTATGCTGCTCGACTCAACTGGGCACCGGCGCTTTGCCGGATTGGCTCGTTAGCCGACGCGCTGGAACTAGGCGCGCTTGCCGGGAAACTCAGCCCGTTGTCGAGTCGAGGGTTCGACATTGCTCTCGAGCCACGCGCAGGTGCCCCAATAGCTTGGCGTGATGCTCGGTGGCGGGTCCGCTGGGCACAGCCGCTAGACGAGTTGGCCAACGTTGTGTGGCAATGATCACGAAAGCAAAGATCACGCGAACAGCATCAGCCGAGGGAGTTTCAGCCAAGACGGTGGAGCGCGACTACGCGCTCGCGCATATTGTCGCCGCTATTGCGGCGGCAGACTTTCAACGCAAGCTTGTTTTTAAGGGAGGCACATCCCTTCGCTTGTGTCATTTCGAGGACTATCGCTACTCGGCCGACTTGGACTTTTCAGTTATCGATGCGACCACAAACGAGGGGCTGGAACTCATCGCCCATGCGCTGGACGGAGTTGGTGACGCGTTGTTCGAGCTTCGGCTCACTGATTCCTTTCCCACGCGGATTTCGTACATCGGCCCCTTGGAGCGGTGTCGTGAAGTCAAGTTGGATCTCGCCGGTGACGAGCTCGTGGAGAACACCGAGGAACGTACGTTGATTCGGCGTTGGGGCAACCTTCCGCACGATCGAGCGATACGGGTGTACACGACCCTAGAGGTCGCTGCTGAGAAACTTCGGTGTGTGATCCAGCGTCTGCAGTGTCGAGATCTATTTGATCTCAATGTACTACTCAACGAGAGCGGCGTTGACATTGCCGAAGCGTCCTTGCTCTTCCAGAAGAAGGCGAAGCATCGCAAGATCAACCCAGCATCTTTCGGCCAGCGCTACGAACGGCGGATTGCAGAATATGAAAAACGGTGGGAGCGAGAGCTCGCAGAGCATGTGTGTGGTGAACCTCCGCGCTTCGATGCCGTCCAGCGAGCAGTGGCTAGGCATTTGAGAAGCGTCGATCTGATCTAGATCTATTCGAACCGATCCAGAGTATTTGCGTGTCCCCTCAGGCGTATTTCGACTTTTAGAACTTTGTTGGCCGTGTTGGGCGTATCGTGGGGCTGCCGCCGATTGATTCCGCCATGCTTATCGGCGCGTTTTGCCTTGGAGCAGATCTCGGTCCGCTTCGAGTTGTTGCGTCATGGAGTCGACGAATGCGCGAATGCGCGCTGCGCGGCGTAGGTCTCGATGCACTACGAGCCATAGCTCGTTGTCGAGCTCGGGTTCGCATGCGAAGAGGCGAACCACGTTTGGGTTGCGGTCGAGCATGAAGCAGGGGAGGGCGGCGATGCCGAGTCCTTGCTCTACGGCCATGCATTGGGTGAGCAGGCTTGAGCATCGCATGGCGATGCTCGCGTCGCCGACCAGGTTGTCGACGTGTCGCGCGTAGCGTACGTGGGCCAGGCTTTCGTCGACGCCGATGATGCGATGACGAACGAGGTCGGCTCGGCGGCGCGGTGTTCCGTTGCGCGCGACGTAGTCTGCCGATGCGTAGAGGGCGCCTGCGACGCGGCAGATTCGGCGGGGGACGACGTCTTGTTCCGTTGGGCGAGCGCCGGGGCGGATCGCGACATCCGCTTCGCCGCGGCCAAGGGCAAACATCCGGTTGTCGACGTTGACGCTCACGCGCACGCCCGGGCATTTCTTCGCAAACTCGGCCAGGTAGGGTCCTATCAGCTGGATCGCGAGGGTATCGGTGGTGGTGACGCGGACGTCGCCTCGCAGTTGTTGATCGGAGCCAACCAGTTCTCGTTCGATGGCGTGAACATCGTCTTCCATGCGCGCGACCAGAGCGCTCAGTCGTTCGCCGGTGGCGGTCAGGACGTATCCGCGGCTGCGTCGTTCGAATAGCTGCGCGCCCAATCGCTCTTCGAGCGCACCGATGCGTCGAAACACAGTCGATTGGTTGATGCCTAGGGCTTCGCCCGCGCGCGCCAAAGTGCCGGCCCGCGTGGTCGCGAGAAAGATACGTAGATCGTCCCAGTTATCGACGGGCCCGCTCATTCTGTTCAATCTTGCACGAATGCAACTTTTGGTTGCGATTCTGTCTATAGATTTCTTTGTGCGCAAGAGCCATGTTGACCCTCAAGGAGATAGGAACATGCAAGCAACGGAACAAAACGCTTTTCCCACGTCACCGGAGGCTCCCAACGTACGCTCAGTCGTTCACTGGCTCTCGCGCACCGACGATTCAGCGGCCCTTGCCGTGGCCCGCATCGCGCTCGCACTGGTCATCCTGCCCCACGGCGCGCAGAAGCTGCTCGGACTATTCGGAGGCCACGGTTTCGCGGGCACCATGGGGTTTCTCACCGATACGATGGGGTTGCCCTGGATCGTGGGCTTTCTCACCATCATGGCCGAATCCATCGGTGCGCTTGCTCTGCTGGTAGGCGCGGGCAGTCGCGTCGCCGCGCTCGGCATCGGCGCAGTCATGGTGGGCGCTGTCGTCACCGTGCACGGTCAGTTTGGTTTCTTCATGAACTGGTTTGGCAACCAATCGGGCGAGGGCTTTGAATACCACCTGCTGGCGCTTGGCCTGGCTGCGGCAGTCGTTCTCGGCGGCGCCGGTCGCTGGTCGCTCGATCGCGCCTTCAGCCGAGCGACTGAGTCATCGAGCGATTGAGTCATAGAGCCGAGCGGCTGCAAGGCTGAGCGGACCTAGGTCGAGCGTTGCAACGTTCGGTGATCATCCGAACTGCAACGCGTCGCTGCTTAGGAAGGCGGCGCGTAGAAAGACCGCTGTTCTCTAACGGTTCGATCGACGCGACCGTGGTGCATGGGTGCATCCAGCGTCGGTCTAGCGTTGCAAGTTCACCGTGTCCTCGGGTCGACCGCCCAAAGGAATTAGGGACAGTCCGCACTTATCGAACTTTTGGCGCTCAATACGCAACTTGAGCGCTGCGAGCTGGGAGCACCAACAAGACACCCATAAATTCTATCCAATGTATCGGGTGCTCGAGCTGGGAGCCCGGCGACACGCACCAGGTACGGCCCGACGAACTTTGCGTTCTCCGGAGCGACGAATGTCGTCCGTACTTGCGATGCGCTACGTATCACCGATCTTTCTTTGGCCGCACTCGCGCCTGCTTGCTAGTGTCAGGGCGCAATGGCTGAAGGAATAAAAGCCACCCGCAAACACGCGACTTGGGATCAGGTTCGAGACATCCACCGGGATCGGTGGGTCCTTATCGAAGCGACTCGAGCACACTCGATCGACGGTCGACGCATCGTCGAAGAGGTTTCCGTCGTTCGGGTTGCCGACCAGTCACAATCATTGCTAGAGGAATATCTAAGGCTGCACCGGAGCGACCCAGCCCGAGAGCTTTACGTCTATCATACCGGCCGGCCCACGCTCGACATTGGCGAGACTCGGTGGGCTGGTATTCGAGCCACGGGGTGAACCTCGTCATCCGGCATGGCCTACCGTTCGCGAAGACGACGTTGTCCTTCCGTGGTCGGGTGATCGAGATGGAAAACGTTCTACTGGACACAGGTTCCGGAGGTTCGATTTTCTCCGTCGACAAACTACTTACGCTGGGAGCGGCGCCCGAGCCCACAGACCAAGTTCGCCGAATCACCGGTATCGGCGGCTCGGAATACGTCTATGAGAAGGAGGTCGACTACCTTGCAATTGGCTCGCTACGCCGCGACGCATTCAAGATACAGGTGGGCAATACGCAGTACGGATTAGACTTCGACGGCATTGTGGGCACGGACTTTTTCATCGCGATGGGCGCTGTGATCGACTTCGACGCAATGACGGTCGCTGGGCGCATGCCGAATGAGGCGTGAGCGCTCGACTGACCGCGCCTTGCAGCTGGTTGAGCAGGCGCAACAGGAACTGCTTGGGATTCGGCGGCGGATCACCACACTCGAGGCGTTCGAGACCGAACTCAACCGAGTAACCAGAGGTGAACCCTTTACGATCATGAACGAGCTGATCTGGGTCGCCATGATCGATGCGCGTGACATGCTCCTGATCCACTTTGCGCAATGGATCCTCTCAGCTCGAGGTTCCGCGGGTCTTTTCGGCAAACTCCGGCAATGCAAGCTGAGTAACTTCTACGTACCGACCAAGCCGTCTGCCGCCTACCACGAGCGCGTCAACCTGATCACACCGGCATCGGAGAAGGTGCGCGCCGAACTTGAACGTGACCTGGCTTGCGAAACGCACGCGGGCCGCCGTGCTCTTTTTGCAGAGGTGTTCCCTGACGCGATGGCCAGGGGAGGTGCTCCGAACCACGAAGATCTCGACCGCCTTCAGAAGCAGTTTGAGAGTGCTCTGTGCGAGGTCGTTGCGGATCGAAATCAAAACAGGGCTCATCCGCCATACGGGCCGGCCCCCAAGAAGGCGAGCGCGCGTATGCTCGGATTTGGGGATCTGCGAAACCACGTCGAGTGGGCCGACGATTTCCTAAACAAACTTAGGCTCTTGATCGACCAGTCCCGGTGGATGGCCACCGACCCGCAGAGCCAAGCTGAGGAAACCGCCCGCGACCTCGTAGATGCGCTTCTACTCGGGGGCCGACGCCGAATGGACTTCCTTACCGGGCTGAGCGAGGCAGCCTATGAGTCCGGTGGACGCTACGCCTGGCAATACCGTGACGCACTCTACGAGGCCATGTGGTCGCAGCGCCGCACTGAGGACGACCCTTTCAACGACCCCGCCCAGCTTCGCGATCGGGAGGGCTACCGCCTTTTCGTTGTCGAGGACTCCCACGAGGGCGAGGGCATGCCGAGCACTGATTGCGGCCGGCCCGATGGTGGAGGGACGCCGGATTGAGCCGGTTTCTCAAGCGCCGGGAGCGGAACTGGTTGCCCGAGGAGTTCCAGCACGGGCACGATCTTTGTTTCAGACACCACTCGATTGGTGACAAGTAGCCGATTTCATTCTTCCGCGCGGACGTGCCGTGATATCCAGGCGTCTCAAACGATGTTGAACACACGGGAGGTCTACGATGGCGAAACGATACGGGGCACGTCTGCCAGCGGTTTCTTCACACTCAGCATGTCTTGCTACACGATCGCTGCGACTGTTTGTGTCGGTCAGCGTTGCGTTGGCTTTGGGTTCTTGCGCTGAGTTCGACTCGGTGGACGAGCACGATTCGGTTGGGGACGTGGCAGGAGCCGAAGCCGAGCTTTTGGGAGCACGCTCTTGCCGCACGGGGTTCGAGGAACACGGCGTGTACGAAACCACATTGGTGTACGGCATCGATGAACAGATTGAAGACACCTTTATTCTCGCCATGGATCCAGAGCGCAACACAGTGGAATATCGAACGGGCGCGTTCGATTTTTTTCGTGAGCGCTACGGCATGGATTTCGACCCGTCCGTGGAGGGAGACCAGATCACGACCGATGGGCAGGGTGGACAAGCGTTGGTTCGTGCGGGGAAGCTGGATGAGGGCAGCACCCATCAGGTGTACGCGCTCGATGCGCAGCGCATTCCGCAGTGGCGTGGTCGTTTGCCGATCACCAACACCGCGTTTTTCGATGACGGCTACTTCGTGTTTTTGCTCTCTGACTACGAGGCGCATGGCACCTACGGCGGCGCGGATGGCCTTCGGATACGCGCTGGTGATGTCGTCGTTCAGGGAGAATATCGGATGTTCGACGATCGGGGACGGTTGCTCGATACCATCGCCTATTTTGCCGATACCCCTGCGACGGTAAATCCCTTTGCCGGCGACGAAGAAGCATCGGCGGGGGCCACGTTCATCAGCATTACCTGCCGCGTGGAAAGCGAGATTTTCGGAACCGGGCTCACCCGTGGCATCGGAGAACAGCGACCGCTCCCCGGGGGCGGAGAAGATGTCGATTTTCGCTACGTGATGCGTTTTCCGTCGCGCGTATCCGATTCGAATGTCGCCCGTAGTCGTTGCGATCGACTGCGACCGCTGGGCCGCCGTCTTTAGGGTCGCCGCCTTTATGAGAGGGGTCGGTGGAAGGATGAACCGGGCGCCGCGGACAACTCGCGATGTGTTGCCGCGGTCGCGGTTTGCCACCCGGAACGGTTTTGGGAATGCTACATACATAAACCTATGTAGGTTTGTGTATCCGGAAAATATCTATCGGAAGGTAGCCACATGTCGACTAGAAGTATCCGACTCGTGGGGTTTTGTATCCTTTCTTTCGCCATCTCGAGCTGCAGCGAGGACCTCGAGGGGACCGGCGATAATTCTGAACTCGGCGGTTCGTGTGACGCTTCTGCCCAGGGATGCGACAACTCCGGCAACAAGTGCGACGACGGTTCTCGTCAGCCAAGCGCAGTAGATCCTTGGACGATGGTGAATCGATTGGGGGTTGGAATCAACGCCACCATCAGAGGGACGAACTCGGACGGTGGCGATCCAGTATGGCAAAAGCAATTTGCCACGGATATTGCGAACGCTGGATTCAATACCGTTCGCTTGTGGGCCAAGCCGAGTTCACAAGATATGGGTCCTGGGCCCGACTACGTCGTCAAAGCGAGTTACTGGGCCAATATTGAAGCCCAGATCGATGACAGTTTGAATGCTGGTCTCAACGTCGTCCTGGTGGTCGACGAAAAATGGTACTCGGGTTCTTATAATCAATACAACCGCCCGAACAATACGGCTGCTCAGAAGAAGGCAATTCTAGATCGCATCGTTCAGTTCTGGGCCCAAGCTTCTGAACGTTGGAAAAACAAATCCGAAAACCTGGTGTATCAAATATTGAATGAACCCGCGGCGAAGCATGGTCTCGAATGGGATATGCCTTCGGAGGAAGTATATCTACGACTCCTTAGAGATAGTGTCGCAGCCATACGTGCCCATGATGCCATGCGAAACATCACTTTTTTTGCCAGAAATCACGGCGATATCTCGCAGATAAATCCTAAAGATATCCCAGAGCTCGGGGCGTACTACTTCGGCTCGCAGCACGGGTATCCTGGTAAAGATTTTCATTCGCGCGGAACCAAGCTGTGGGGCCCGACCGCAGAGCAAACGTCCGAAATGGACGACTACTTCGAGAGAATTTCGACCTTTGTTAACGACGAATCTCGACACGTTGATGGCAAGACCCACCCTGTTGCCATCACCGAATTCGGCACGCGCCACAAAGCAGGATTCGGAAACGCGAACACCTGGGTCTATCGCGATGGTCGCATCGAGGAAGGCGAAAGAGCCCAGTACACAGACGATTTCGTCAAGCGAGCCCGGAGTAGCGACATCGCTGCCGTCGTCCATTCTGGCCCCGCGGGCGGAGACGGATTCAACTTTTCGATCTATCGACACTCTAGCGCCGTGGGTCAACGGTGGGTGTACCCGAGAATCGTTGATGCGATGACGAAGTATGCCAGCAGCGACCCCGGCAGCGGTGCTGGTTCATCTAGCGATCGAAGTGATCCTGCCCAGTGCTCATCGAGCAGCCGGTGACCGGGACGCGCGGATCGTCTACCCGGCATAGCCCGTGCCGATTTTGAAGCAGAGTACGCAATTCCGATGAAAAAGGAATTTGTTTGGCCCCGCGACATGCGTGCTCCATAGTTAAGGGGATGCGGAAGTTGGACGTTGCGCTGTTTTTTGGATTGTTGAGCGCAGCCTGGGGAGTCGGGTGCAACACCGGGATTCGCGATCTCGAGTTGCCGAGTGACGCAGATGGATCCGTCCCGGAGGCGAGCGCGGACGGGTCCCAAGAATCGATGGTATTCAATACCGAGTCTCTAGATCCCGGAGCTACCCGTTTGGTATTCGCGGTGGCCGGCGATGGGAATCCGCAAACGCGAGTGTGGGCTTCGGGGGCATGGACCGAGCCGCGATCGGTGGCCACGCCCCGCATGGCACGTTGGGTGACGGGCGCCGCCGCGCCGAGCGGCACTGAGGAGTTGGTGATGTTCCTCGGAAGCTCGGCGGATGATCCAGCGATGCGTGTGTTGCGACACGATGCTGGCGTATGGACCGAGGAATGGTCCGCGGCGATTCAAACCAGCTCGGGCGTAAGTAGACAGCGCTTTGCAGACGTCGCCTATGAAACCACGTCTGGCGATGCACTGGTGGTGCATGCTGATTCTGGGCCCACGCCCACGTTTCGTACGTATCGAAACGGAGTATGGTCTGAGCCGAGACCGGTGCCGGTGAACGGCGGTGATGGCGCTGCGCCTGATACCAATACCGGTTCGCCGGAGTGGGTGGAATTGGTGGCCCATCCCGCGACCGACCAAGTTGCGTTGCTCTACGCGGATTCGGACGGCGCGTTGGTTGTCGCGATCTGGGACGGAGACGACTGGGTCAGCGAGCGTACGCGAGCGCTACAACGAGCGCCCTTCCCAACCAGCCACCGCGCGTTTGACGCGGCCTATGAACAATCGAGCGGAGAGTTGGTGGTGGTCTGGTCCAACCGGGAAGAAGGAGGAGAACAAATTGCCTTTGCCCGGCTCTCGTCGGGTGGAGACTGGGTATCCGCGACGACAGCTCTTTCGGGCTTTCAAGTGGATTACGTTGATCTCGAGGCCGCCCCTTCGGGAAATCGAATTGCGCTCGCAGTCGGCGATCTGTCGGGAACGCTTCGCCTGGGCCTCGCCATGTGGGATGGAGATGCGTGGATCGAGGCTTCGGAGCACGACCGGAGTATTCGCGGCGGAAACGGCGATGAAGTTGCAGTGGTCTCTTGGTCGAACGAGAACGAGGCCATTTGCGTCTACGCCGACGAAGAAACAGGCGTTCTCGATTGGGCTCGATGGAGCCCGGCGCAGGGATGGGAAGTGCAAGCGGATGTACCGGTCGATTCCGCCAAAGGGTTCACTGAATCAGTGCGACTGAGCCCCCGTCTGGCGCGAGGCGAACTCATCGCCGGTCTTCTTGATTCCACCGGCTTGCTCTACTCCCTGGTCTACGACAGGGGTTCTTGGAACCAGACTGCTGCTGAAGGACCGCTCTGGCCATCCGCGCTGAGGCCGGCCGATCCTCAGAGCGCAGATTCCACTCCGTTCGATCTGTACGCGCGACGGGTGATCCCGTGAATCGATTCTTGCTGCTCTTCTCTCTACTTGTGATGGGGCTACTTGTGATGGGGCTACTTGTGATGGGGGCCGGTTGTCGAACTGGGCTTGAGCGAATTCGCGACGCAGCGCCTCAAGAAACTCCCTCCGATGCATCCACTCCAGAACAAGACGCCGCGCCGCCGGATGTGGATGCGGCTGCGGAAACGCAGCTGGCTTCGCGAACCGTCGATGGGGTCATGTATCAAGTCCGTCGAGGCTTTGTGTTGGACGCGCCCTTTGGTCTTTCCGAACAGCAAAAAGCGCGGTTTGCGGATCGGTTCCAGACTCTCGCGCTTCCCAGCTCGGGCAGCGCCTATCCGGCCGGCGTCTACTTGGGGCTCAAGGAACCATCCGAAATCGTGTATCTCTCGGATGGCGACGAAAACGAGCGCGTTTTGGCCACGATGCATCCGCGACGCTTACTGATGCATTTTGCGTTCACGGATGCGACGTCAGATTTTGGTGACCAGCTCTTCGGCACCTTTCGTTCTTCCTTGGCCAATGAACGAGGAATCTTTCGGATCGGTCAGGATGGGTCCTTAGACCAGTTTGCGGAGCTATTTCTTGGCGCGGATCTTTTCCTCGATACCCACGGGCTCTTGGCCACCGGCGTTTCGGCCGGGCGGCTCTACCTGCTTATGGAAACCGATCCGCGGCGCATTCGGAGATTTCGCAGCGATGGGTCGTCTCAGCAGGCGACCATGGACATCGACCCAGTGATTTCAGGTTTCTACGCTGCAGACCGCGGCTTTTTCGCAGACCGACTCTGGATCGCCGCCAACGGAAGCCACGAGCTCGCAATTTTTTCCTCGGAGGCGCGCGAGACGACACAACAGGTCCTCAATGGTCGGCAGGTGTGGGTCACGCCGAGCTCGATTCATGGAAGACATTCGATCGCGTTCGGCAACGACGGACCTTTCGGCGACTTTCTCTACCTACGAGACCGCAACGAAGGGCGAATCGTCCGCTACGATGCCGATGGCACGCTCAGCGTTGTGCTTACTGGGGTCTCCGGGATCACGGGCATTGCCATGGACGGCGCGGGAGAGGCGCTGTGGGTGATGGAACACGCACGCGGCCAGATTCTGCGGCTGCGGCGAGAATAATCTGCGCCGAGCTCAATGCCTGTCGGCGGCCGAGCTCAATGCTCGTCGGCGTCCACTAGCGACCCCAGAAAACCAGGCCAGGTGTCTCCACGCCTCGTCGGCGCGGCGCTCGTTTGAGGCTAAATAATCAATGCTTTTTTCAGACAGTCAGGCGTGTGGGCGTGGCATGGGGAATGCATGCCATATCGTCGTGGAGCCTCCGATCACGAGCTCCACCGTTGTGAGAAAGCAGTCGCAAGAAGTATGCGGAATACGCTGTTCCGACCGATAAGTGGGCTCGCCCTAGTGGCTGCGGGAGCCCTTGGATGCGTCGCGGAGGGGGCGGCCACCAGCGACCGGGAGCTCAAAACCGAATGCGCCCGAACCGTCAAGTCCACTGGGGAATGCATCAACAAGTGGTTCAAAGACGAGCAGAACAATGAGATCTGGGTATTCAATAAACCCGCGACCAAATCTGTGACGAAGATCTTAGCTGCAAGCTATAACTCCGATACGGACGCCGTGGCCCTTGAGTTTTCTTGGAATCGAGAGGTCTGTCGACGAACAACGAGCGAAACGAATCCGAAAGACCCAACATCGGGCGAACCCAACGCTTCAGACCTTGTCGAAACGTGCCACATAGACGAATCGTTCGAAGGAAGCCTCATGCTCACGCTAGACGTGAGCAGCGCAGAGTTCGAGGCGCCAGAGGCTCTGTTCGGAGAGACGCCACCGCCGCAACTCAAAGTAGACGCCATCGTTCGCGAAGCGAGCTCCGACATGATTGAGTTTTTTGGAAAAGCGCGAAACAAGCTTTGGGCCTTCGTGCCTGATGTGGATCCGAACGCGTGCACGAGTGAGAGGTCGATTGCCGCGTCCCCGACGCTTGAGCTTCATGTTCCCACCGTGATCAAGAAAGTCGTCGAGCCAGACGGCACAACTAGTGTTCGAATCGTGGAGCACAGCAATGCGGAAATCGCGTTTGAGATTTCCCAAGCAACTCAGAATTTGAGCCCCTATTTGAGGATGGGGCAAAGCATTGTCGAAGATATCCAGCCGCATGTTTGCGGGAACTGAGGCCCGCACGACGGAGGCGCTTCGAAATCTGCAGCGGTGTGATGCAGAGCGTGGCAGGGCGAATTCAGCTGAAAGTTTTTGATCGGAACGGGTCATTGTGGGTACCTAAGGGATGCTCTCTTCAAAGCACTCGGAGGTTTGCTATTCGCCTGGTTACTCAGGAAACATGGTGTCGTTGCGGTCAAGCAGCGAAAGCGGCAAGGAAGAAGTCAATTTTCTGCGTCTCCTGGTCGTTCTCGTTGTCCTCTTTGTCGTCCACCCGCTGATCAGTGGAACAGGGGTGTTGTCTTCATCGCTGGTCAATCTGCTCTTCATCGCGGCGGTGGCGATCGCGGCGACTTCGGTACCGGGGCGGCGCGTTGTTCGGTCGACCGTCTATTCCACGGGCGCAGTCGCTTTTCTCTCAAGCTGGGCGGCGATTCTTTGGGGACAAACCTGGGTCGAGCTTGTCGTGTATGGAAGCTATCTGGGTTTCTTCACTCTCGTATGTGCGAACGTCTTGGGCCACGTCTTTCGAGGAGGAGAAGTCGACACCAACAAACTCTACGCGGTCTGCTGCGTGTACTTGCTGGCTGGTATCGCCTGGGCGTTCTTGTATGCATTGATCGAGACGAGCGCTCCCGGATCGTTCCATCTCGCAGACGGAGTGGTCGGAAGCCGCGACCGCATATCTCAGTTGATCTACTTCAGCCTCGTTACCCTAACCACACTGGGCTACGGCGACATCGTGCCGATATCCGGCTTTGCTCGAACCACAGCTTCTCTGGAAGCAATTTTCGGCCAGGCTTACCTTGCTGTTTTGGTGGCTCGCCTAATCGGGCTGAGACTGTCTTCGAAAAGGGAAGTGTCTTAGTCGGTTGAACCGGCGACGACCCGTTTCGGAAGCAAATTTGCGGAAAATCGATAGCCTCGGTTTGCTGCGTGGAGCTTTTTTGGGAATACTAAGGTCGCAAAACAGGGAGGGTTGACAGTTCCAAGAAGGTAACGGTATGTCGACCAGATGCGCCCCGAACGCGGGATTTTGTATTCTTTCTTTTGCCATTTTTGGATGCGTTAGTGATGCTGATCGGACCGATGTTGGCTTTGAAGGTGAAGACGCGTTTTGCGACGCGTCTGCCGATGGATGCGAAGATTCACGGGGCAGCGGCGAAAACGCCGTAGCCTATGGATGTGAAGATTCAGACGACAACTGCATAATCAGTTTTAATCAATCGAGAGCCGTAGATCCGTGGACCATGGTGAAACGGCTTGGTGTTGGAATCAATGCTAACGCCAGAGGAACGCATCAGAACGGTGGTGATCCGGTATGGCAAAAACGATTTGCCACCGACATCGCGAATGCTGGATTCAATACGGTTCGCTTGTGGGCTAAGCCTAGTTCGCAGGACACTGGACCAGGACCTAACTACAAGGTCAAAAAAAGCTATTGGACCAACATTGAGACTCAGATCAACGACAGTCTGAATACGGGTCTCAATGTGATTCTGGTGGTCGATGAAAAATGGTACTCTGGCTCTTACAATCAGTACAACAACCCGAAAAATACGGCTGCTCAGAAAAAAGCAATCCTCGATCGCATCGTCAAATTCTGGGCCCAGGCTTCGAATCGCTGGAAAAACAAATCCGAAAGACTCGTCTATCAAGTACTGAATGAACCCGCTGCGAGGCATGGTCTCAAATGGCAGATGCCTTCAAACGAAGTGTATCTTCGACTATTGAGAAATAGTGTAGCCGCTATACGTGCGAATGATGCCACACGGAACATCACTTTTTTCGCCAGAAATCATGGTGATATTTCACAAATAAGACCCAAAGATATTCCGAAGCTTGGAGCCTATTATTTTGGCTCACAGCACGGATATCCCGGCAAAGATTTTCATTCACGAGGAAAGGTGCTGTGGGGCCCGAGCGCATCTCAAAAGGCTGAAATGAACACCTATTTCAGAAGAATTTCAACCTTTGTCAACGACAGGTCTCGGCACGCGGATGGTAAGACTCATCCCGTGGCCATTACCGAGTTCGGCACTCGGAACAAGGCTGCATGGGGAAATGCGAACACTTGGGTCTATAACAATGGTCGCATCGAGGAAAGCGAAAGAGCCCAGTACACGAACTACATCGTTAATCGAGCTCGCAACAATAATATCGCTGCAGTCATCCATTCTGGCCCGGCTAGCGGAAATGGATTTAACTTCTCCATCTATCGACACACCAAACCCTCGGGTCAGCGCTGGGTATATCCGCAGATCGTAAAGGCAATTACGAAACATGCGGAGTAACTTGCCTATGTTCACGCGCCGGATCGCTTTTTGCTGAAGCCCTCGACATGCAGAATCACCTGGGGCCAGGGTACCCCGTTCACCATCCGCGTTCGGCGACGCCACAGCGTTCGAGGTGTCGAGCGTTGCTCGTTGTCGCAACATGCGCGCTGTTCGGAGTCGAAACGCTTGGATGTGGTTCATCAGGCGCGGAAAGCGAGGGCGGGGACGAGCGCGAGAGCCCGTCGTCTCAAAGTGAAGACGGGCTGAGCAACGGTTCTGGAGATTCGGGCGACGCCGATCGTGATGGGGACTTGCTTTCCAATGATCGGGAGGAGGAACTGGGTACGGACCCAGATAAGGCGGACACCGATGGAGACGGTGCTTCCGACTTTATCGAGGTGGACGTGCTCAAAACCGATCCAAACGACGCAAGCGAAGGCTTCCTGGAAACGGAATTCGCTTTGAGATTACCTCATCGGGGTGAAGAACAAGTTCGCACCGAACGCTTCGAAACCCGAATCAATAACGCTGATGTGTTGTTCTTGGTCGATGCGACGCCGTCGATGTTTGAAGAGTGCGCCCGCCTGCTGGAAAGCTTCGGCGGCACGATCATCCCCGGTATTCAAAACGAGATTCCTGGTCTTCACATCGGCGCAGCAGTCTTGGGTGACTACCCCAGCTCTCCATCCGCGGCTGATGACGTGCCCTTCTATTTGCTTCGCGAAATCGCGCCTGTCGACGAAGATATTGGAGCATGGAGCACGGACGCCCGCCGCTGTTCCGCTGTGGGTCAGTTCGGCAAACTTACGGGTGCTGCAAACGGGCGCCCAGATATTCTCGAAGCTATGGAAGGGATTCCCTGTTTGTTGGGCGGTGACATCCCCGAGAGTTACCCGCAAGCTCTGTGGGCGGTCGCGACCGGTAATGCCTTGTCGTGGCCGAATGGGCAAACGCCCCCTGCGGCGTGCACCGCAGATGCGGAAAACCCGTCACCCAGAGGATATCCATGCTTTCGCTCCGGAGCGCTTCCTGTCGTGGTTATGTTCGGCGACGCGCCCTTTCACCATGGACCTGGGGGAACCCTCCCTTACTCAGACGTGCCCGGGGCGCCTACCTACGAAATGGCGATTGCCGAGCTTCGCGCGCTAAAGGCTCGTGTCGTAGGAGTGCACTCCGGCTCTTTTAATGCAGCGGCAGATTTCAGACGAGCCGCAATTGACACCAAAGCTGTGGATTTGGCAGGAACCCCGCTTGTGTCGGCGATTAAGTTTGACGGAACGGGAATCAGCACCGCGACGGTCGACGTCGTGCGCAATGTGGTCCGTGGAACCCCGCTCGACATCGCCACGCGAGTCGAAAACGTCGCCGGCAATCCGGAGGACTTCGACGCGACCCAGTTTGTCAAATCTGTTCGCGCACGAGAGGGGTATCGCGACGGGAACGCCGGGGAAGGGTACACGAGTTCCGACGAGCGTTCGTTCTACGGAACGATTCCGGGTAGCGAGGTGGAGTTCGATTTCGCGTTTCGAAACGACGTGCAGGCCCCCGCGGCTGAACCTGCGGTATTCAAAGTGCAGATCACCGTAACAGGTGATGGAATCGTCGATTTGGATGAGCGTTCCGCGTACATCGTTGTTCCTCCCGAATGAACGAAGTGAACAGCAGGACGACCTCGTACGTTTGTTGAAGGGGGTCTGTTGACGTGGAACGCGAGAATTTGTGCCGTGCGTCGCAATACACGGCATTGTGTTATGCCCTAGGCGCCTGGGCCTGACGCGTTGCCTTCGATGAGGCCATCGCTGGCTGAAGGGGCTGGGCCTAAGGTCCGGCCGGCGGTGACGGTTGCGGGGCAGCTGCCTTGTTCGGATTCCAAGCGCACCAGGCCGCCGCCACCCCCGCCGCCGTCTTTCTGGGAGCCGCCTCTTGGCGCGACGCCTCCGTTGGCGGAGAGACTCGGGCAGCTTTCGACAGTCCGGGTTACCGTCCACACCATGCCGCCCGCGCCGCCGCCGCCGCCGCCGCCGGCGCCCCCGCCGGTTGGATCTCCGTTGGCGTTCTGGCCGTTCGCCGCGATCGAGCCGCTTCCCGCGAGATTTTCGGCCTGCACGTAGAGCACGCCGCCGCCGTTGCCGCCAAGCCGGCCACCCCACGAGCCGCCCGCGCCACCAAAGATGATTTTGTCGCCAAAGTTGGTTAGCGGTGCGCCACCAAAGCCTTCGTCGCCGTTTCCAGACGCGCCTGCTCCAGCGTGACTGCCGCCGCCTGCGCCGCCTCTGCACGCGGCTCCCGCGCCGCCTCCACCGGTGGCTAGGTTGCCGCGACCGGTTTGCGCCATGCCAGTCGGATCGAAAAGATCGAGAAAGAAGCTTTCTCCCCGTCCGCCCCCGTAGGGCGGCTCTGCCTCGAGTGCTTCGCAGCGGGGGTCGTCCGAGCTGCCACCTTCGAACGTCCCATCAGACCTGCGATAGCCAAGTGCGCTCGCGTCGATACGGCCATCGACTTGCAACGAGTCGTTCACCATAAGCGCGACCACACCACCCACGCGGCCGTTCCAAGGGCTTCCCGTGATCGTGCTGTCCGAGTGGACGACGAGCGTGGTGTATTCGGGGATCCGCACGACTTGGGTGGCCGTCGCGTCGTAACTCTGGGTGAGCGCGCCTTCAAAGCGAAGCCGAAGCGTGTCGGCCGCTACCTCGACGGAGTCCACACGCGCGAGTTCCCAATGGCCAAACGACAGGATCGATGCATCGATTGCAGAGCGGTCGCCGATCGCGGGGGGACTGGCCTGCGAACCCGCGGTGGACTGGATAATCATGATCAGGTCTTTGGCGCGGAGTTCTGTCGATCCCAAACGACGTATGCTGAGCTGTGTTGCAGCCGTTTCGGGATCGAACTCGACTGCTTCGAAGTAGGCGTTGAGCACCTCCCCCTCTCGCCCTTCGAGCACCAAGTCTCCGTCCCGCCCCGCGCCGAAGGGTGGCAGCCCCAACGGAGCCTCAGACGTAGTCGACCCGTCGGACGAGGTTTGGCCTCCGTCGACGACCACGATGACGTCGCCAGAGTTCTCGATCGTTTCAAAGCCTGATCGGCAGCCGGCTCCGATAATGAAAATTCCACTGAAACCAACTGCAAGAAGCCGACGGCAATGCCCCATCGTCTTTAATATTACTACAAAAAATAAGTGTTAACGAATTAGCCTGCTTTTCCTGAGAATCGCCTGGTTCCGTGTTCGGAGTTGGGGAGACAACGGTTCGTCGAGCGCTACTGCAGCTCACCCCTGCCGCAATCCGGAGGGGGCAGCCGTGCCTGGTTGTTGGCTTCTTTGCATTCGTCCACCGTTCCTCCGGCCCCGCTGTCGTCCGCTGCGAACCATAGCTCGGGAAGATCGTCTGGCGGATCCGTGAGGGCGCAGTTGACGGCTTCGCATGCGCCGGGAGCCAACACAGTCGTTGTCGACGTGGAACAAGCGGCGGTGCCGCCTTGCGCCGGGTCTCCCAAATAGAAGGTCCCAGGAACTCCGGCGGCGATTTCGAGGGTGCCGCGATTGCATATTCGAGCGCCCAGCGTCACGCCCTCGGAGCAGTCTGGATCTGAGTCTGACGGCCCGCTGGTGAGATCCGGAGCGGGAGCGCCTCCCGTCGTCGTCGGGGAAACGTTTTGCCGGTAGTTGTTGAATGTCTCCCAGTTGTTCTCTTCCGTTGCGGGTATCGACAGATCATCGTTCACATTGGTGATGTGGTACGTGTGTTGATTCCACACCGCGCGCGCTGGCCGCCACTGGTTTTCTGGGTCTTGAAACACAAAGACACCCTGGGTCACTCCAGGATGCGCGATGTTCAAGTCAGCTTCTGGAATGCTGTTTTGGCATTGGCCAATATCCGTAATCCCGCCGGAAGGCACCACGAGGTCTGCGTGTCCGTCCCGATTGGTGTCGGCGATGACTGGGTTTTCCAATATCGTTCCGCTTGTCACCGGCTGCGCGAACTGAACGCTGCCTGTGGTTCCGTCAAACACTCGGAGCCAGCATTCGTCGCGGTACACAACCTCCGCTTTCCCATCGCCATTAAAGTCGAACACGCTCGACCCCGTCGCGCCCGAAGACTCGTCCTGAGTCGTCTTCTTCCATCGAACCCCGCGTGCTTGACATCCGGCGGGGAGAGGTGTCGCCAAGCAATCCGCATCAAACACGGTGTATGACTCAAAGGTAGAAGCCCCTGCCTCAGGCTCTCCATCGCCGTCGAAGTCCGCCACCGTCGGCGCACCGCCCCACTGCGTTCCAAACGAAATCGGCCCGAACACGATGTTGCCCGTCTTCGGGTGATAGACTTGAAACGTCGCGCCGCGCCTTTGTTCGGACGACACAAAGATCACCTCGGGCTCGGGCGTCGATTTGTCCCATTGCGCGATCGCAACAAACCCGGCGCCAAGTTGAGCCACGTTTGCCGGCGTTTCATCCGCTCCCGTCATGCCATCGAAGATGCGATTGCCGGTCACCAGCTCTACTTGACCATCTAAGTCTACGTCCGCTGCCGCGGTGATCAGGCTCCAGTGGCTTCCTACCACGGCGTTGTTCGACACCACTTCGAGTTTGGTTCCGTCAAAGCGCAGGGCAAGTCCTGCGTACGCCAACTCAGGCGGGCCCTCGCCATCGAGGTTGACAATGGCCACGCCTCCGTCGGGAAATGGAGCGGAATCATTTGCTCGAGTCACGACCGCAGGGACAGGGCTACGTGCGATCCGTTCCCCGGTGTTGTCGAATACCACGACAAATTGTTCGCTGACCGTGCGGCCGCTGTCTCCTTCGATGCCGACAATCTCGGGCACTCCGTCCCCGGTCAAGTCGGCAATTGCCAAATGCGAGCGATCAGCAAGGCCTGCGTCTTTGTTGAACACCTCCTCGCAATTGTCTCCCCGAATCGCGACGAGTCGCCCGATACCGCCACCCGATATTCCAGATGTCGGGAACACAATCTCTGGCTGACCGTCTCCGTCGAGGTCGGCGACCATTGGCGTCGACACCACCGCGTCTTTTTTCCACGAGCAACGCTCCGCAGGCTCTCGAAGAGGTACGGCGGCTATTTCCTCTTGGCTGGTGCACGCAGGATCGGTTTCCGGGTTGCCGTTGCCGAATGGAACGCACATGCCGTCTTGGCAAAACCGGTCGGCCATGCAGCGATCCTCTGCTGGCGTGGAAGGGCTGCAGGCTTGCCCGGAACTGGTACCCGAATCCGCGACGCAACTTCCATCGACGCAGACCTCCCCTGACGGGCAAAGTTGGCCCTGCCCGCAGAGCTCCCCGAGACCGTTGTCGCCAGTGCGAGACGAGTCGGAGAGAGAACACGCCACTGCGGTCAACACCACCGCTGGAACGATCCATCGAGTACGTCGTTGAACATCCATATTTCGAACCTTACATCTCTACCGTGATGAATGTGCAATCAGACCGATGAACGTGCAATCAGACTCGTGAAGCGCACTCTGGAACGGCGCGTTTCGCACGGGTGCGTTTGAGGAACCTGCGGTGGTGTTTCCGATGAACGAGCGGCTGCTCTCCACGAACTCGCCGTTGCACACCCGCTCTTCTGCAGAACCACCGTCCGCCATGCCTGTTTCTGCCGGCAAGTTTGTGGTCAGGGTGCGGATGCCAGCGCAATCGGTGGCAGACGCGAACAACAGCGCAAGAACGAGAAAACGAAGGCCAGCCCCGAGGGCGATGGGATAGTGTTCACTCCATCTTCAAAACTTCGGGGCAGTCGTTTTCGATCATCGCGCACACATTCGGCCGGTTGAGGAAGTCGGCGATCTTTTGTCGCTGCGCTTCATCGACTCCGTTAATTTCAGCGGTCGACCACGGAACGCCTGATAGAATTTTGTCTATAACGATGACCAGCGCGGATCCATCACCCCTCACTCGCCTGATCCGCGCATCGAGCGCGGGCCTGTGGGGCAAATTTGCTATGCATGCCAAAGCTGCTTGCAATGCTCTTGGGCTGGATGTCTTAGAGAACTTGCAGTTGCCTGAGCCGTAACCCGCATTCTGTATCATTGCATCGCGCATTCCTTCTGATATCGGCGGAACGTCATGGTACACGGCGTAGGTGTCCGCTGCGCTGAGACCCGTGACGAGAGGTCCGACGTCAGTAGAGTCCCGACGAGTCGGTTTCGCGTTTTCTGCCATGAACGCGAGCATCTGCATGGTTGCGACAAACTGCTCCAAGTTCAGCTGTTTGTATTCAGCATGTTCGCTCCAAATCAGATCTGCTGAGTTGCCGAATTGTGCATTGAGTTGGTGAATCATAAGTTCGCTGGTCTTGAACTTCGGCAACGCCTTGAGTCGCGTCAAGTAGCGCTGGAGAGAGGCCTTATCCAACTTGATTGTCGCGCGCGCCAAGCTCAGCCAAGCCAATCGGCGAATGTTTTGTGAGTACACCGCGAGCCGAAAGGCACGAATCACTGGTCGGAGCACAGCAGCCTCCCAGATGGCCACTGCAGCCGCCGATAAACCGAGCACTGCAGCCGCGGATCCAATGGCTGCGGTCCATTTAAAGGCTACCGGGAGGGCTTGGGGCGCGGCCGTCTTGGCTTGAAAGAGCAGCGGAGCTGCAGCGCCCGGGTTGCCCACTAGCTTTTCCACGTTTTCCTCTGCCGCATCCTCAGGGGTGGAGGCCGCACACCCGGGGGCGACGCTCGCTCCCAACAGAGCGAGAACACACAGCCATGAAACATGTTTCGAACGGAAAGACCGAGGGGCTACTGCGGTCACAAACATCTTGAACAACACAACTCGGTCCTTTCTCTATCCAGCCAGTCTTATTCGCGCCTTACCCAAGCACGACTCGTGCCACGTTGTCGCGGTGTCCCCGATCGCGGCTACCCCGACATGCGCGTCCGTCGTTGTTTCGGGCGCGCCAGTACGATCGATTGCAGTTTCCCACACGGTATGACGTAAAACGATTCCCTGTGCAGCTACTTAAGTGTAGTGGGCCGGGGTAAGCGATCGCTCCGGGGGTCACCCAAGTGATCGCCCCCGGTTCATCCAAAGTGATCGCGCAAGTTACGCGGTTGCTCGAGATATCCTCGAATACGGCGTCGCTGTCCACGGCCGCTACTTTTCGGTTTTGGCCGCAGTTGCCGCCGACCCCGCCACAGTGATGGTCAAGGTGGCTGCTGACCCCAAGTGGGCGTGAAGTCCAGACGTTGCATCGATCGTCTTGGTCGGCGTCGGCGAATCGTTGACGCCGGCTATCGTTGGTTTCACGCTGATCGCTTTGACGTGGTTCTTGCTGGCGGTCGGCTTTCGGCGCGACGTACGAGGCGTGTAGTTCCTTCGCTCTTCTATTGGATTGTGTTTCGGTATGCGTTTCAGAACGCTTGTATGCCCAGTCTGACAAAAGGTCTGGCTACCCAAGGCGCTACCACCACGATGTCGTCCACCAGCCATTGGGATCGCAAAAAGTATATGTCCACGCCGCTTTCTGCGTAGATGGCAAGATCATCCAGAAGGGGATGAGAGAGACGCAGGGATGGTGAAACAAAGCCGTCTACCATGATGCGCGCGCTGTCTTGGTGAGAGGGGACCGCGTTGATGAACGGAAAGACGAAGTCGATCCCAAGCGAAGCTCGGAACGCGATACGTGGTCGTCCCCCACCCAGAGAGACTCCTGCCTGAGTGCTCAATCGGTCGAGACGGCCCGCGATAGACTCATGGTTGATCTGCGAACCAAAATGGTAGGCGACCTCAACAAAGCCGAGAAACGCATCGTTTCGATGCGGTGCGAACAATGCGCCGATGCGAGGGCCGTGCTCCCATAGTCCGCGGCCTGAAGCGACTCCATCGTACCCGAGCGAGGCCATGACGTCGATGCCTCGAGCGGGCTTCTGAGGAAGGGGCCTTTCGTTTTGGGCGGGCGTTGGTTCCGACTCCGGAGTGGATGTAGAGTCGTTCGATTGCGTCTCGCTCTGCTCCTTCGTGTCACCTTGTTGTGTCGCTGTGTCACCTTGCTGTGTCGCATTGCGCACGTCCGCGAGCGCATCGTCTTGGGCGGTGCCGATCGCCATGCCGTGCTGCAGCGCATGCAAAGACGAGGAGATTGCGTGCAGTAGCTCCTCTTGAAGAACCTCTGCTTCATCTGTTCTATCGAATCGACGGACAAGTATGCGTTCTCGGTGGTCGTCTGCGATGATGAGAAGCGCCGTTCCCGCGCGAGTCTTGTCGACAAATATGCGTGCCAGTCCAGCTTGGGTCGGTTTTTCGATCACCTGGGCGAACGTCACTTTGCGAACGCTGTGGGTCGCCATCGTGTACTGATGGTCGAAAAGGTCGTGAAGGGCGTGTTCTAGCGATCCTTCGTCTCCCGCGATTGCGACCGTGACCTTCGGCGATTGTGCTTTCGCAGACGAAGCCCACAAGCATCCTCCGAGCACCGCGAGCGTAGCGAGTGTGCGTTTGGTCACATTCAGTGCGCCAGAAGCCAATCGAGCGAAATGGGTTTTTTAGGGATGATATGATCGATCGGGGTCGGTCATTCCGACTCTAAGGTTATGGTAGTGAATCGGCAGCCTCGGCGCGACTCTTTGTGTGAGGAAGAGGATGATTTCGCGTCACTCGTCGAGGCAACAGTCGACGGAGATCGTCAAGCCGCCCGGGCTCTCTTTGATGCGATCGCACCCATTTTCCTGAAAGCGGCACGACGTACGCTGGGCCGCGCTCATCCGGATATCGACGACTTCGTTCAGGACGCGAGCCTTCGATTTTTTCGTAGCCTTCCCGCGTTTCAAGGAGAGAGTCATGTTCGACGCTACGCGTACCGTATCGCAGTCCATGCCTCTGCAGATTGGATTCGGAGCCGCCGGGCATTGAAGCGAGAGCGAGTGCGCGGCGAGATACCGGAAAGCGCGGCAACTGACGAGAACTCGCTCGACATCGTGAGACGCCGTCGCATCGGGCAGATGTTGGGTCGCTGTCTTCCCAAAGCGCAGCTCGATGCGTTTCTTTTTCGCAATATTCTCGGATGCACGCTCGACGAGGTGGCGGTCATGACTGGTGTTTCGACCAATACAGTGCGCAGCCGCCTGCGCATCGCCCGTGACCATCTTCGGCGCGAACTTGAGAAAAATCCGGAGCTTGTGGCGCTCTTGGGAGAGAATCATGAGTGAATTTCATCTTGATGCGTTGGTTGACGCCGACATCGAAGGAAGGCTCGATGCGGCCGGACGCGTGCGTCTGCAAGCGCACCAACGAAGTTGCTCGATATGCCAACTGGAGAGCTGCATTCGACAAGGAGGCGAGCGCGAGCCTGGCGATGAAGCACGCCTTGCAGTGATTTTTGAGTCGCTCGACCTGTCGTCGGTCGACATCGCAACGCCTGCGAGAACGGGCGAGACACGGACCCGAAGTAGACTGCTGGGGATGCGTTTGGCGGTTGCTGCCGTATTGGTCGCGGTCACGAGCGTCACTGCGTTTGCGAGCGTGCAATGGGTAATCGCGCGGGTAGCGCGCGAGTCGCCGACGATCATCCATGAGCCGCCGGATGTTCTTCGCAAGCGAACTCAAAAACCACAAAGAGATAGGCCGACGCCGACTCTCGTGGCTCCACTTCCGGATCGTGCTCCGCCGACGGTGACACGACCAGCTCGACATCACGCCGTTTTCGACGGCGCAGAAACGTTTAAGAAAGCGAACCAAGCAAGGCGCAACGGACACCACGCAGAGGCGGTACGCCTCTATCGGAGGCTGTTGAGAAAGGAAGGAGGATCCTCTCGAGCTCAAATCGCACGGATGAGCTTGGGAGACCTCCTTCTCACAAAGTTTGGCGACTCGAGAGGTGCTCTGCGGCAGTTCGATGCCTACCTCAAACGACAACCGCGAGGTTCCCTTGCCGAAGAAGCGGTAGTGGGACGAGCTCGAGCGCTCTCAAGGCTCGGACGACAGAAGGAGGAGCGAGCGGCTTGGCGCCTTCTTCTTCGAAGATATCCGGATTCACTTCATGCCGCGCGGGCGATTCAGCGGCTTGAACAGATTGGCGATGGAGACCCACGATGAGCACGAACACCGCAGGAGTCATCAGGCTCATATGCACTTTGGGATACGGTACTCTTGGATACGGAGTTATTGGATACGGCGCCTTCGGGTGCACAGGTTCGAACATGGCCAATGACCGTGCGCAGAACTCGGGTTCACGCGTGCAGACATCCGCTTCCAACACGGATATCCCTGTTTCGTTCAATCGCATCCAACCTATCGTTTGTAAGGCTGCCGACCCATTTGAAGTCGATCATTGGGTGACGTCGGAAGCATCGAATGGACAAGGTTCTCTTCCGATGGTGCTGAGCAGGGCTGCGGACGGCGATGTGATCGGCTTTGATCCCGCGCTGTCGGGAAAGACTCTGGCATTCGAGGATACATTGCGCATCGACCGCGACGTGATTCTGGATGCGAGAATGGCGCCCGAAGTTCAGCTTGACGGGCAGAACAGAAGGCGAATCGCGGAAATCGCGCGCGGCAGAGACGTAGAAATCTACGGGCTTCGCTTCGTTCGAGGAACAGCGGAGGACGGACCAGGAGGCGCGATTCATGCGCTCCAGACCTCTCGGCTAGTGCTCGAGTCCTGTGATTTCGAAGACAATCGAGCCGCCATCGGTGGCGCGGTGCGGGCAGGTTTTGAAGTCTATCTAGAGGTTCGCGACTGTCGCTTCCGTCGAAACGATGGATCGATCGACGACAATGGGTTCAGCGCTGGTGCGATCGCAACCAACGGCTCGGGTGAGCTGCACATATCAGCTTCCGTTTTTGAAACAAACACAGGCTACAACGGTGGCGCAGTGTACAACCTGCTTGGCAAGCTTTCTATTGACGACTCGGTGTTCGTGAACAACCGCTCCACCCACGCTGGTGGAGCCGTATTTTCGGATGGCGCAGAAGGCGGCGGACCAAAACAAACCGAAGGTGGCCACATGGTCATTCGACGAAGCCACTTCGAGAACAATGAAACCGTGCTCGAAGGAGGCGCAGCTCTCCTTTGGTTGTACGGAGATGATTCGCTCTTGATTGAGGACTCCGTCTTCCTGCGCAACGCTGTTCGACGAAACGAAGATGGAAAAGCACGCGGCGGAGCCATACGCAGCCGCGGTCGAATCCGCATACGAAGGAGCGCGTTTGTAGACAACGAGTCGGACCGTCAGGGCGGTGCGCTGTGGCTGGATGGACGCGGGCCAATCAGCTTTGAAAACACCCTCTTTGATAGCAACCGCGCTCTAGGTGATGCGGGGGGTGCGCTCCGGATTCAAACGGAAGGCACCATCGACATTCGCGCGTCCACGATCGTGCACAACCAGGCGGGCAAGGTCAGCGGTGGGCTTTGGTATCCACGGACTGCGAACGTCCGTCTCGCAGACTCGATCGTTGCGTTCAACGTTGCGGGGTCAGCGGGCAGGCTCGACCAACGCGCTTTTCCGCTGGAAGATCTCGGCGGCAATTTGGAGTTTCCGAACCCTTCGCGGAATGATCGAAGAGTAGCCGAGTCGAGCATCATCGAGGATCCAAAGCTGCTGGAAGGCGTATTGGAGAGGAATATGTGGGTGAGGCCATTGGCGCCAGATAGCCCCGCGGTCGATGCGCTCGATGCACGTCGCAACCAGTACGACCAACGCGGTGCGCTCCGCGTTGGCGAACGAGATATCGGCGCCTACGAAATCGGAGCGGAGACGCCGATGCAGAGTTGTGATTCCCGCTGACACGCAGAACCAGGTATTCTGGTTACGATGACGCCCGCGTTCATGCCCGCCTCAATGCACAGGGTGGCGGGAGCCCTTGTCGTTGCGATGTTGGTGACCAGCGGCTGCGTCCGAGAACAGACTTTGGCCCGCGCGCGGGAGCGATGTCTCGAATCAAACGCGACCGTAGTCGCCCAGCACACTTTGGCGCGCCTGCGCGCGCTGTTGCCAGAGCCCTCTGGTTACACCCTTGTCTACAACGAGGGCCGATACCTAAACGTGTTGTCGCTCGACGAGCTAGGGTCCGCACGCTCGACGCCGCAGAGAATCGGTGCGTCCAAGCAGTTTCCCGACGCTCAGGTCGTTGCTGTGCTAAACGTCACTGTGCCAAACGTCACTGTGCCAAACGTCACTGTGCCAAACGGGTATCGAGTCGTGTTCAGTCGAGACAGCGAGGACATATCTCAACTCTTCTCCGGGCAGTTGTCCGATCGTATTCCGGAAGAAGGCGACAGCGCACTCGTGGATGTTGCCCAGCTTACCTTTGCATCCGAAGATGCACGCAACCCTCTTGTTCTTGCCGACGAAGCGCTCGGGAGTTGGATTGCGTGGCGCGCTGATTCCGCGGTGATGCTGGGCTCGTGGACCGACGACTCGCTTCAAACGGTCACTTCCTTCGAAGTGGAAGCGAGCGACGTCGAACTACTTGCCTTCGCGCTGGATGCAGGAATCGTGATCTTCGTGCGAGATGGAGAAGATCTGGCGCTGCACCACTACGATCCGACGAGCGGCGCGTCGACCACGGATCGGTGGTCGGTCGGCCCAATGCTTCGAAGCTCCGAAGGAACAACCCTTGCCGCACTTACGCGAGGCCCAGAGCCAAGCGTCGTTTGGTACTCGGGCGCAGCGTTTGAGGTGCGCAGAGTCGAAGGTGGTCGTGTGCAAGATTCCGTCGCGTCGATTCCATACACTAAGGCACCTTTGCATCTCGCGGCAGCCATGCTTTCCGCGAGACAAACGAGTTTGGCGCTGGTTGCAACCGACGGAACGGTCGAGCTTGCACGCGTGGGAGAAGAGAAAACGACCGTGGTGGCTGCTGCGGGAGGGCTCCAGACGCGGGCGAGCGCGCTCGGCAGTGGAACCTTGCTCGCCGCTGAGCTCAGAGACTCGCGGCGCGTCGAATTGCGTCGTGTTTGCGAAAACGAGTGATCGCTTTTTGAAGGTCATTCCGACTCAGAGTGTATGTCTCAAAAACCGGTCGCGATCTGCAGTATGTTGTTTGCATGTTTGGGATGCTCAAGTACGACATCGACTTCGTCTCCCAGCTCAACGGAAGGAGTCGACAACCCGTCTCAGGCGCTTATGGACGCGGTCGGATCGGTGGAGCAGGTCACGACGGCTGACCCGCCGGTGTATGGAGACGGGCTTCTGGATTGTCCGACCACCAGCGCTCCTGAATATACGGGAACGCGAGCTGCGCCGGGCTCGTGGTCGCCGGCGGAACGTTCGGAAGTGTGGTCTCGAGGGCTTGAAGCATGGCGGCGACCGGACGCGCAGGGAGCAGCGTGCGCGGATTGCCACGGGTTCGATGGTCTTGATTTGGCCGCGCACGCGTTCTCCGATGCGGATTTGGAACGGCGAGGACAGGATCACATTCCACCTTCGGATGTTGCTGCGATCGTAGACTTTGTCCACGAACACCGTCTTCGCTACTCGATCAAGCGACCGTGCACACTTGAGTCGCGTACCTTCCAACCGGGCGGACAAGTCGTTGCGGGAGACACCGCGGTAAAGCGCGAACTTGCATTCGGCAAACAGCTCGAGGACATGGGTTTCTTGGTGCTCACCCACGACTCGATCGACGACGTGGAAACCGCGGTGCAGGTATACCAGCAGCTTATGGACGCCGACGTGCGCTCGATTCCAATTCCTATGCCGCTGCCGCGCTGGAGTGACGACCATACGCGCGGCGAAGAGTACCGAAACCTCAACGATTGGATTACCGACGAAGGCGTGATTCCGCAAAGTTCACAACGCGAGCGATGGTACGGCATGCACGATGCCTATCTTGAAGACCCGTCGGAAGAGAACCTCTTCGCGATCCTTGAGTTGATTTCGGACACCATGGTTCCCATGCCGCGGAACAAGCACAAAGTCATCAATCGGCTTCTCGACATGTTGAACGATCAGCGCTACCTCGCCGCCATTCTCGCGCAGCACTTTTTCCGCATGGCGCTTGTGGATGGGCGCGGTTGGCACAACTCTGGCGCGGTCGTGTTCGATTTGGCGTATACGTATCGCCACAAATCGCCCGGCGATCATTCTCAACTGGGCGACATCAAACCCTTTGGTGCGCTCATCGGCGTATCCGGGCTGGCCACCACGGATTGCCGCGATAGCGACCACACCTGCCTCCTACCGATTCCACAAGGCATGATCGACGAACTCTCGCCGCTCGATTCGCTTTCGCACGAACGCGCGCTCGGATCTTTTTCTCCGACGTGGGGTGTCCTCGATTGGCTATGGGACGCGTCGATGATGAGTTCGGCGCGGCATAGCGGCAACATGAAGTACTGGCGAAGCGAAATGCGCGTACGTGATTATCACCTTCTGCTGACGTGGATGCGTGTGACTTCGTTTGCGCTCAAGATGAATCTTCTTCCGACGACGCGCGGCCCGATTCGACCGAGCCCAGAAGGGCTCGACCCGACCCCACGGATCATTGATGGGCGCTGGTGGCGTCACTTCTTGGTGCCGGAGAACAATAAGAAATTCAATCGAGGAAATGAAGCGGAGCTCGGACCACGCAATGAATACGTGCTGCGCATGGCCCGCAACTTTCACGTCGCCACGCTGTTGATCATGGAATCCCTGCTGCGCGAAGGAGGCACTGTCAACGATCCACAAACCTTGCTCTCGGAGATGGGCGATGCAGCCGACGTGATTCTCGAATATCCAATGAGCGATTCCGAACGGGCGAGGATCCGGACACTTGAGGATCAAGTCGAAGCGTTGGTCCGAGACGCGCCGTCGACTGACCTCATCACGGTCTACTAGTTACGCTGACTCCGCGCTTCGTGCGGAGATCAGTCCCCAAAAGGTGACTGACTCAGGCAAACTCTCGAAAAAGTACTTGCCTGCGTCCGCCAAATATTAAAAATTTATCTTAGATGGAAAACAATGCCCCTTTCTGTTCGACTCGGCCAGACCATCCATGGTTCGACAACTCCCATCGGGCTGTCATCCACATGCGGCTTCCTGCCGATGACACCCCGGACGCGCATCAGTCGTGTCGCGAAGCGATCACAGATTGGATGCTTCATCACGTCGATGGACCCTACGCATTCATTGTCGATCTCTCAGCCAATCCGAGATTCTCCGCAAGAGAGCGAAAGCTCTGGGGTGGCGCGGAGGCTTCGTACGCCCACATCGAACTTCGATACAGCCTGGGGCAGGCCAATGTCGTTCCGGGGGCCATGACTCGCGGATTCATGACCGCGATGTATTGGTTCGCTCCCGCCGTCTATCCCCTGTACGTATGCAAGGACGTCGACAGCGCGTGGCCATGGCTCGACCGCCAGATTTCAAGAGGGATGCGCGAGTACCCTTACGGCGATTTCTGGACCAAGCGCAAAGGCTGGGTCGACGTGAACGAGCGAGCTGCGTAGAGCGCTCCTTTTCTCTTCGTAGCTACTGAAGCTCTCCGGGATTCCCTGGTTCGCCGCTTGGCGGCACGAGGATGTAGATGATGCGGCTGCCAAGGTCGACAAATCCGTCGCCGATGAGTGAGATTCGCGCTTTGAAGAACTGAGGCTCGCTCTGATGAGGTCGGACATCGTTCTGGAGCTGAAGTTCGAATTCGATCTCGGTGCCCGACACGATCTGCTCGCGCTTCTCTGGCGTGATCGAAAGTACGAACTGGGTCGCATCGAAATCATCCGGATTCCCCATCACGTTTTCGAGCTTGGTGGTGACATCAAAGGGCAGCGTCGATACGAGCTTGGCAATCGCCTCGACCACCGTTTCGGAGAGACCGGAGCCATCGAATGGAACGGTGAAGGTAATGGGTTCGCCGTCAGCGGTCACCGTGTTCGTATCTCGAGCCAGAGTCTTGTAGTCGCGCTGGAGAGTAACTCCGCCGGTGGGGTCGATGGGAATCACGCGCGCCCCGATTGCGCGGAGTGCTTCGGTTGCTTGGGCAAAGGTTGGAGCGCTCGATAGCTGTCCCCCATAGCGATGAGAGCCATCTGGAGCGTTGTGAAATACGGTGTTTCCAGCCGTCAAAATCACGGGCAGCGCATGCTGGCGAAAACACGGCATGCCTTTGTGCCCTACCGGGCAATCCGCATCTGGCGTACTCCCTCTGGACCACGTCAGCCCCTTCCCTGTCGCAGTGCTCCACAGAGCTGGCACGAGCGACTCAGGAATATTTCCGCCCCCCGAGCATGGCATGCCCTCCACCGCATCGAGGACATCCATGCGTCCATTGGGCGCGCCGACGATGCTGCCAATGTGATGGTTCGCGAGGTCTTGAGGACAGGTGGTCGCGTTTCCATCGAGCGACCATGCGCCCTTGTCTTCTTCGATGGGTGCGGTCTTGCGCAACAGGAAGTAGGGAAGATCGGAATACGCATCGTTTACCGATCCGTGACCATCCACAGGGTAGTCTGCGTAGCCCGCTACGCTGAGGTGCACGCTGGGAATCTCCGCCTGAATGCCGGGGATGATCGTGTCTACGAGGCCTCGAATGATGTTGGTTCGAGCGCCCAACATCGACACCGTAGTGTCGAGCAGCAGGTTGACGTCGGCCGCTTCAATCCGAGGAGTGAGCGTGATGGTTCGTGTTTGCGGATCGCCTTGGTAGGGAAGCTCAGCAAACAAATCGCCATCGGGAAGCGCATCGTTCGGGTCGTTGGGGTCGCTCTCGAATCCGCGCACCTCCACGAAGTCGGAGTAGCCGTCGCCGTCGCTATCGATCACGTTGGGATCGGTGCCGAGTCGGGCCTCTTCTCCGTTGGTGAGATAGTCGCCGTCGGAGTCCCCGTCGCTCGGAGCTCGCGCGGGTCCCGACGCTGCGTTTGGGTCGTTTTCATTTTGGCTCCGGCGGCTGCCAGAGCCGCCCGATGCACACGATCCGATTGCCACACACAATCCGCCGAGCGCGAGCGCTGAAGGAACTCGTCTCGCGCCCGCTTTTCTGTACATGAAGCGGTAGCTCATCACGTCACCTCGCATGACCTGTATCGCCCGGTAGAACTACGCAGGCGAACCCTTGCAGAGTTCACGCAAGAAACATTCCCTTTCCCTGGCCCCGCCTCGCCCTTCGACGGAACGTCGTTTATCTGATGGATATCATGCGCGTTTCTTGCGCGATTCGATGGTCCATGGGGGGCAAGTTTCCTGGCGCACCCGAACGCGTGGGGACAACTCGCCCACGTCTTCAGTCACCTGCGCTGGGGACCACCCGCCCCTCCAAGTCTTGTGACGGAGGCACTCCGAGCTCGTGTGTCGTGAGAAACTCGAGCTCGATCGCGGTGGTGGGCGCTTACTCCAGACCGATCTTGAGACCCATCTCTTTCATGGCAAGCAGCGCCTCGGCGTTTCCGAGCGCATCGTCGACAGGGTGATGCGTGTGTCGGGTCTTTCTCAGATGTTTGAAGTTCTTGAACGTGTCGTTCACAAGACCCTTGTAGAGCGAGCCGAGATTCTGCGAGCTAAACCCGAACGGGTTCGTTCCCAGGAAATGGTGAAAGTACCAGTTGATGAACTGCCAATCGAAACCGTTGTTGTCGGAAATGAAGAACTTGCGCGGCCCACATTGTTCGGACAGCCACTCAGCGAACGAGGCCATCACGGTTTTGGGATCATCAAACTCAAGTGTCTCTTCGCGCGAGAAACCGCTGACCTGGAGCGCCTCGGGCACCCATTTCTGGGAGATGGGCTTTAGCCTGCCGTAGAACGTCCGGTTGAGATCGGGTTCGACGACCACCGCGCCGAAGCAGACCATCGAATAGTCTCCGGGAATCGGCCCATCGGCTTCAATGTCGACCATCACGTAGGTCATGTGTCCATATGGTCACGAACGGTGGCGACACGCCAGCGCGATCCAACGCCGCGCGTTGTCTAGAAGATTCATCGAGGTTTGATTTGCTACACTCCGTTGGTACGTGAACGCCAAGGGCCGCCAGGCGGCCAGTGTTCAGCGACGGGGCTATTGCATGGAGGCACCAGGAAATCGCGGAGCGCTGTGACAACGATCCGGAGTTCAGGTTTTTCCGATGCATCTGTGCGGCGCAGGAATGCTCTCCATTGGGATGCCTTGGTTGGATCGTCGGCGAAGGCATCAACGAGGCCCTCAGGTATACCTACAGGTACGTCGGTTCTTCGACGGGAGAAGGTTGAAGAGATCGCCGCGGTGAGTGCTGGTCCGTCGAACGGATAGCGACGGCTTAGGATGAACATGTCATAGTAGTCTTTCATGCGGGTATTCAGCATTCCTCTATCGACGATCGCGTGAAACTTCTCGGCGACAACCAGCTCGCGCGAATACACGCGAAGCCGTGGCGCAGGTTGATCAGTCAACAGCGTGGGGAGTTCTGCTTCTACCGGAGAAATCGCGGTCGCATCTCCAAATGCGATGTCGATCTGCAACGGAATCCGCGCGGAACCGAGGAAGGCGGTGAACGTCGCACGAATTCCATCATATTCATGCCCCTCACGAATCGCTCGCACCTTCAGGCTATCGATGTCGAATCGGATTCCGTCCCGTTCAACCTCCTGGGTCGCTATCGTGCGCAATATGGAGGCGAGTCGATCGATGTCAGGTGAGCCGAAGCCTAGGAGGTCGATGTCTTTTGTACTGCGATGTGGCGCATCAGCCCAAATGGCAAACAGAGTGGCGCCCTTCAAAACGAATCGTTGGACATGTTCTGATCGATACAGCCGGTACAAGAAGCGTTCATTGCCGTAGCGCACAAGGACGCGTTGAAACTCCTCTTTGTGCTTGCGTGCTCTGTTGAGAAGGCGAGCGCGAATTGAAGCGGAACCGTGACGGTCGGTCGAGCGGGTCATCCCACGCTCTCCAGGTATGGTCGAATGGGTGTGAGGGAGCGTGTGCGCTTCGCGATCTGCGTTAGTTCTGCAATCGAAGCACGCCGCTCTCTCACGCACTCGTTCAGCACCTCGAGAGCGACGTCAAGACCGATCTTGTTTCGATATCTGAAAAGGTCCACGACAGTTTTCGCTACTGAAAAAACTCGAACCACAACGCCCTCTATCACCCGCTCTTGTACCTCGGTCGCGAAGCGCGTGCCTGAGAACCGGACCACCTGAACCGATACACTTTCGATCCGGGGTGGCCACACTCGAGGCGGAAGGGCGATCCACACTTTGTGGGGTACTTGAGTGCCAAGGCTGTGAAAGGCGGCTGCGGACAGCAAGGCAACCACGGCTTGGGGTGACCTTGCGGCTACGATCGCGAGGTCATGGTACTCGGTGGGGACGAAATCTGGGCGAGCGTAGATTCCGCGGTCGATGCGAAGCAGTTCGCCGCGACCCACGCGCCGGCCTACCTCGGTGCGACTGATTCCCTCTTGCATCAGACGAGCGAGCGAGATGAGACCACACGACTGATCGTCCATGTTACAAATCCTAGCTTAATGGAGCCAGTGAGCAAGGTTTTGTAACAGATGTGGGGTCGTTGTAGGCTGGCGATCTAAGTTGGTTACCGTTTGTCTACAGCGCTGTGCAAGCATTGGCGGTCCTCGGTCCAGCCATCACGATCATGAGGGCGTGATTCACGAGCTACGGTGTAGCGCAGCTAGCCGTCATCCAGATCGCCATCTTGGCGAAGCTTTTCGAGGTAGCAACGGAGGTTGCCTGATATCTTGTCCAGAAAGCGCGGGATGTATCTCGCGATCTCCTCGAACGAAGAATCCGGCGATGCACAGCCGCCGTGATAGGTGCGAAGGTGATACGCGATCGACTCACGTTCCTCGCTGGGCAGAGCTTGAAACGGATCACGAGCATGATAGTCGTGGAAGTCGGACAAGTGGATGAAGCCGCATCCGAAACGGTACACGGATCTAGTCCAGCCGTTCAGCGTCTGAGCTAGATCCACCATGTGCTTGTCGGCAACGTTTTGTAGCTTTCCTTTCGCCGTGGGAGTCCTCCACTTCTCACCGCGAATAGCTGCTTGCACGAGTTTCGTACGAGCGACGCGATCCTGCGTCGATAGTAGATAGATGACTCGCACCATGGAATCGAGCTCCTGGCGGAGAATCCCGATCGCGATCGACCTCCATCCGCGACGGTTTGCCTCAAACATTGCGTCATGGTGCTCACGCGATCGCTCTTCAATCCGACGACAAAAGTGAGCCAGGTCGTCCGAATGCACGCCAGGGTCGGCGCGGGTGTTGTCTTCTTGGTCCTCCTCATGCTTTCGAAGCGCTTCCGCTTCCTCAGTGGTCACGCTTCCTTTGCGACCGAAGTAGTCTTCAAAAGCGCGCAATGCTTCTTCGTGGTGACGTTTCTCCTCGATGAGCTCGGAAACCAGACCCGAGAAGGTGGTGTTGCGCGCCCGCGCAACCTTCTTCGCCCAGCGGGCTTGGTCTCTAGGCAAGGACAGTGAAAGTTTTTCAACGCTAGCGATAGCCGTACCACGGTAGCAGCCAACCCGCCGAAGGCCGAGTCGTAGTATTCACGGTCACTGCGATTTGCTCCGCAGTGCGGAACCTCGGTGTCCATCGCTGGTCTTGAGAGGCACAGTTTGACACAAGGGGTTGAAACACGCTTTGTCGCCAACCCTTCGGGATGTGGCGATAAACGCCGGAGTCATTCATGCGGCACGGTGTTTGCTCGGCTCAGTGCTCACGATGTTCGGTTGTTCCAATGTTTTTGAAGCTTCGTGGAACGATCGGTGCGTGAACGCGCCAGTAAGGAGTGATTTAAGCCATGACGGGTGCAGTACGAGAAGTTCTCTTCCGCACGTTGCACGTTGGATGCGCCGTTGCGGGAATTGGAGCCTTGGGTTGCGGTGGTTCGGATTCTGTGACGGGTTCATCTTCGATGGACAGCGGGAGCGCGCAAAACGAAGTGGATGGGAGCGCTCGCAGCCGCGCGGACAGCGGGACGGTTTCTAGCGAGCTTCATTCGAGCTGCCCTGGCTCTTTGCCTCGCTCAGGGGATGCGTGTTCGGACATCGACTTGGCGTGTGAATACGGTGCGGACGATGAGCCTCGCTGCAACGTCATCGCATCGTGCGTTCAGGCGGACGGGAGCACGACGTGGCGTGTCCCCGATACGAGCGCCGATGATTCGTCGATTCCGTGCCGTGTCGACCTTACGTTTAATACTCCTCAAGCCGGGTGTCCGGCGGCCCGCCCCCGGATTGGGTCGGAGTGCGATGGAAGAGTGAGGACCTGTTTGTACAACAACTGTGACCCGGACGGTCGCAACCAAACCGCTGTCTATGTTCTCATGAACTGTGAAGCGGGCATTTGGCAGGTTCCACCTGACAGCAGATTTCAATGCCCGGCGCCGTCGTAGACGCTAGCAGCCCTTAGTCCTCCAGGGCCCACCGCAAGAAGTCGGCTTCGGTGACGATGCCCACGAGCGTGCCTTCTGCGACGACGGGTAGACCACCGATCTTACGCTCGAGAAGCGTTTTTGCGGCTTCCTTGGCTGGCGTGTCCGGCGTTACGGTGGCGACATCTTTGGTCATGATGTCCGCGACAGTGACCGACATGAATCGCTTTCCTTCGTCGGTCGATTCTTGGTTGGCTTGCACCAAAAACTTCGCCTGCGCTTTCAGCAAGTCGCGATGGGTGATCATGCCTACCAGTTTTTCTCCGCGAAGCACCGGGATGTGGCGGATGCGCCGAAGCTTCATGACTGCCTGGGCGAGTACCAGGTCTTCCTCGGCGGCGAGGGAAACCACATCTGTTGTCATGAGATCACTTACGCTGGCGGCTTTCATAGGATAAGAGGATAAGAACCCAGTGAGCAGCTGGCAAGCGTGATGCAGCACCGAGCGGGCACCCAATCAGAAGACGAAAAGTTTGCGTCGCTCCAGGCGGAGCTTCCCGCGCGGTGGAGCCAGTTGCGCGACGATTGGACGGGCACGTTTGATGTCGTCGTCGTTCCGTCGCTCTCGCTGGAAGGCATCGATGGAGCGTCCATTGCGGGCATCAATCGCTACGAAGAGCGTCTGCTATTCGCTTTGAACTTGCTGCGTCATCCGCGCGCTCGCGTGTTCTACATGACGTCTCAGCCCATTCATCCTGCGACCATCGACTACACCCTGTCGCTCATCGGGGGCATTCCTGCTTCCCACATGCGGTCACGGCTCCATGTGCTGTCGGCGTACGACGCATCCCGCACGCCGCTGAGCCAGAAGTTGCTGCAGCGCCCTCGTTTGCTTGAGCGCATCGCTCGCAGCATTCAACCCGAGGTGGCGATGATGAGCTGCTTTTCTGTCTCAAAAGCCGAGCGTTCGCTCGCGTTGCGTCTGGGGATCCCCTTGTATGGAAGCGATCCTAGCTTGCGCTGGTTGGGGTCGAAAAGCGGTTCGCGCGGTCTATTTCGGCGGGCCCATGTGCCCGCGCCGCCGGGAGCGGAAGACCTACGGGATCGAAAAGACGTGATCGATGTGCTCGTGCGCCTGACGAAAGAACATCCTGCGAAAAGATTTGCGATCAAGCATAACTATGGCTTCAGCGGGCAGGGAAACGCAGTCATCGATTTCGCAGAGCGCTCCGATGAGCTCGCGGAAATGAACGATTCGGGGCGTCGAAGAGAAATTGAGGCACGGATGGCGACGCTCCGTTTTGGCGATGCATCGCAAAACGAAGATCGCTTCTTCGGGGAGTTTGCGGCTCAGCAAGGCATCGTCGAGCAATTCGTTGAGCATGAACACGGTGTAAGTTCACGCGTTGCCGCATCGAACGCGCCGCTCCCCACCCCGAGCGGCCAGCTCCGCCTCACGCCCACCGGTCGGGTAGAGCTCGTCTCCACGCACGATCAGCTGGTAGAAGGGGCCGACGGGCAGGTCTATAGCGGATGCCAATTTCCGGCGAACGATGCCTACAATCGCGGGATTCAAGACGACACCCTACGGGTAGGAGAACTCTTGCGCGAACACGGAGCGGTGGGCCGGATGGGCGTGGACTTCATCTGCCGCCAGCGACGCGACGGCGGTTGGGACCGCTACGCGATCGAAATCAACCTTCGCCTGGGCGGAACCACTCATCCCTTGATGCTGATGAAAATGATGACGGATGGAGAATACGATCCAGACTCCGGCCTCTACTACACCAAGCGAGGTGAACCTCAGTTCTATATCGCGACCGATTCGCTCTACGACGACTCGTTTCGCGGTCTACTCGTCGATGATCTGCTCGACATTGCGGCGCTTCGAGGTCTCCACTACCAGCCCTGGCACGAGGCGGGGGTTTTATTTCATTTGACGGGTGCGCTGAGCGAACACGGGAAACTTGGCATGACCGCGATTGGCAAGTCGCGGCACGAGGCTGCGGAGTGGTTTGAGCGCGCAAAGCGCACGCTCCTCGAAGAGTGCGCGTCATGAACGTGATCCATCGCGAATCTTTGGCCCCCGGAGTTACACGCCTATCGACCGATGCCTCGTTACCGCGACCGCACCTTGCGATCTGCGGCGGCATTCACGGCAACGAACCTTGCGGGGTGGCTGCGCTTCGTTGGCTCGACGGTCGATTGGCGGATGCGCCGACATGGGTTCGCGCGGGCACCGTTTTGCTCGCTAACGGCAACCTTCGGGCGATCGCGCAAGGTCGGCGGCATAGTGAGGGCGGCGTGGATCTCAACCGCATTTGGGACTTTCGCTACCAGACGCGACTGGTGCGCGATGCGTGGGCCTACGAGCACGCTCGCGCGCTCGAACTGGCTCCCGTATTCGAAGACGTCGATGCGGTGCTGGATTTGCATTCATCCACCAGCGCATCGCCTCCTTTTGCCATCTGCAACGCCGCCCCAGGTTCGGCAGCGTTGGCCAAACACATGAGCGTGCCTTTTGTGGTTGAGCAGTGGATCAGCCTCGAGAACCGCGTGCTCACCGGTCATCTCGCCCAGCGTTCGATTCCCGCCGTGGTTGTAGAATGCGGAGCACATCAGGCCCCATCGAGCCTTCAGGTCGCGCAGCAAGTGTCCCAACGATTTTTGGCGCACTGGGGCTTGCTTCAAGAGCCCGATGAAACCCCAGCGAGCGATACAACCCGCTTCGTCCGCATCGCCGCCACGCTCACCAAGCCATCTGAGCGCTTTCGTTTCTCAACTCCGATCGAAGGCTTTCAGAAACTCTCGCGCGGAACGATCATCGGTCGAGACGACTTCACCGAGCTGAAACTCGTTCACGACTGCTACGCGGTGCTACCCAACGATCAAGTCGCGCCGGGAGACGACGTCCTCTATCTCGCCGTGCCTAGTTCCACCTCGACCTAGGCCCAGTGTGGTCGAAACAGCGGCTAGCCCTTTGCAAACCAGTCGGCGAGCATCACCACGGCGTCGGTGGTGGTAAAAATGCCGACGACTTTTCCTTGCTCTGCGACAACCGCCGACCCGTACTTCTTTGTGCCCATTTCTCTCAGCACCTCACCCAGCGGCGCGCTTGGAGGGACGACGTAGGTTTCGGAGCTCATGGCTTCTTGGACCGGCGTTGAGTCTGGATTGACGTCGTTGAGGCCTGCGACCAGGCCGAGGTCGCGGTCGCTCACGATGCCTGCAAGCTCTCCGCCATGCAGTACGGGCAAGTGCCGCACTTTGTGACGAACCATCAGTTCTTGCGCAAATGTGATCGTTTGCTCGCTGCCCACGGTGTGCGGAAGCGCGCTCATGTGGTCTCGAATGGTTGCTTGCTTATCCATGCCGCGGTCGTATCACGGAATCGCGAGACGTGCCGCGACCACCGATGCGGCGTTTAGTCGCAGTCTCGGCGTTGCCCCCAAAAGCCTCCGTGCTTTTTGACTGCGACATCGCCGAAGACGCGTATCTGGCAGGCAAGCCGGAGGCCGGCGTTGCGATCGTGTGGCGGAAAGCCCAGGCGCCAGCGCTCGACGCCATTGGGTTCTGCGGGTTCGACCTTGCCGTGTACTTCCACGGCGCACGTGCCGCAGGTGCCGAACCCTTGGCAACTTGCTACGCGGCTCTGGTTGTGTGGCGACTGCCCGGATCTCAAGAGGGCGGAACGAAGCGTTTCGCCCTCCCGCGCTTCGGCTTCGAACGTTTGTCCGCCGTGCTCGTAGCGGATGCAAAACATCTTCTTGGACATACCGCGCGAAGTGTAGTCGTCTGCGGGTCCTCGTGCTCGGAACTGATGCCCGCCGCGGCCGATCATCGAAACGTGACACGAGCACAGTGGGCGCTTCCTCAAACTTCCGCCGCTCGGTGGGTCAGCGTTGTGTCGCGAGATGGTCTAGGAAGGTCACTGTCACAATCTAGGGACGGTTTGTCGCGATGAGACAAATTTCACCTTTGGGACTGATTGTTTGCCGTTGACAGTCAGAGAAGTTGCGTGGTGTTGATGGTCCATGAAGATCTCGACATTCATCGTTTTGGTCACGCTTGCCGTGTCCTCTGTGGCGGCCGCGGATAGTTGTCCCCGAGTGTTCCGCAAGGGCACGCTTGATCTCGATTGGAACCCAGCGTTCGTTCACGTCGATCGATACGACACGCCTTGGGGATTCAAAGCAGCTGGCTTAACCGTTTCGAGCTTTTTCAACTCGTTCATCATCCCTGGCGGTACCCCGCCGCGAGGTTTTTTTGAACGAGACCTAGTGGCGAGGATTCCAGGCATCGCGTGGGTCAACCCGAGTTCATTTGATGCCAGCCGCGATGTTGAGGTGCTGACCGACCTCGGGCCGGTGATGCCAGCCACCGTGTGGCCGAACGAAGCGGTGCGTGCGCCCGACGGAGTGTTTCCTTTTGAAGCAGTGGTCGTTCCGCAGGGGTTCTTTACCGCGCAGGTGCAAGGCCGGCTCACGGCCATTGATGTGAGCGACCCGTCGCGAACCGAGTATATCATCGACCAAAGCACCCAAGCTCCGGGCGGGTTTACGTTTCCCGGCGACCCAAGTAACTCGCCTAAATTTTACCATCGAGCGCTGTTCATCGACATGAACGGCGATGGGATGAAAGACATTGTATCGGTGCGATCGGGGTTTCGAGTAGGGCCGTCGGTGTATCCCCCGTTTGGCGAGTTGGTGTATTTCGAAAACCCGGGCGCAGCGATCGACCCGTCGACCGAATGGGCCGAGACAGTGTTGTGGGGCGGCCCCCCAGCCGGGTTTCTCGGGCCGGATATTCACCTCGACGCGCATGATTTTGAAGGCGACGGAGTTCCCGAAATTGTGGCGACGCATTTCTTCAGCGGTGAAGCGGCTCCGCCAGGAGGGCCTCCACCCATGAACGGCACCATCAATATCTATGGCGCTCCTGTGGGCGGAACCTGGGCTGACGTCGATGCTGCTGCATTTGCGCTTCCCCGTGTCGCCGTGATCAGCGCGAACCGCGGTTTTCCTTTCGACATTGAAATCGTCGACCTCAACAAAGACGGCCGATCCGACATTCTGGCGACGAACCATCAGCCGGACGGCTGCTCGCCGCCTACATCGAGCGCGACTCCGGGTCGGGTGTATGCGTTTGAACCGCCGGCTTCCGGCGACCTTTTTGGAGAAGCCTGGCCCGAGCATGTGTTGCTGGACGGCATCTTCCCGCAGCCCACCCCGCCACCGGTCAGTCCGCCGGGCCGGCTGGCCCCCGGAAGCGCACAAGCGTTCTGGCCGATCGGCGCGTTTCGCAACGTGGCCAAGCCGAACATCATCGTAGGCGGTGACGAGGCAGGAAAGGTATGGGTGCTCACGCCAGAAAATCGCTGGGCATCGACCGCGTGGAACTACGACGCCGCGGTGGTCTTTGACATCAACGATGTGTACGGCCCCAATACGACGCAAACGCCGCTCGCCGATCCCTTTGGCATCACCATCTCCACCATTGGCACCGTGGCCGTACGCAACGCTGGCCCTCGCGGCAGAGGCTTGGCCGAAATCTATATTCCAGTATTCGAAGCCAAACAGATACACATACTCTCCTATCGAAGAACTCCCGGTAGTGAGCGTGTCGCATGTGTCGAAGATGTGCTCTTGGCTTGCGCGGCTCCGTGAGGGTTGCTCGGTAGAACGCGCTGAATGCCTGCGACGGTGGCGAACGCCACCGATCACGGAATACTCGACGATCAGCGCAGCTTTGCAGTGTGACGACTGTGGACCGTCGTAGGTCGTCACGATGGCGTGCACGTCGGCATAGTTAGTGCAGGTTGTATTCGACGTATGCGTTCAACCGCCTTGCTGCTCATGGCTGCTCGAATCCCCAATCACGAAGTCGATGTGGGCGTCGCTCCGTGGATCCTTTGGTTGGGGCTGGCGGTGGCAAGCGGGTGTACCCCGTCTGCGGACATCCACGATCGCGAGGAAAAGCAGGTCCAGACTTCGCCTGCTGTGGATCACACGAACTGCAACCGGACCCAAACCGCTCTATTGCTTGGGGCCGACTGTGGGGAAACCCCGGCTGCCGCGACGGCGCTCGCGATGCTCGAATCGAAGATCTACACGCGAGTATACCTCAACGATAGTGAGTGCGATGTACCGGGATTCTACGCGGCGGCGGCAAAGTTTATTTCGTTCACTGGACAACATCAACTCACGAAATATCTCAACGATGGTTCGATCAATTTTCGTTTTGCCAATCAAGATGCAGCGGACCTTGATGTTGGTGACCTTGGCGTGATCGACGTCTATGTGATCGCTCCGTACCCGCAACAATTTCCGGGAAGCGCGACGCAGAACCAAGTAAGAACTCAAGGAGATCCGCTGTCGGCGACAGTGACCGGCTTTGTGACGAATACGCTAGTATTCCCGCGATCACGGGCCTTCGTGTTCACCGATACCCCTGGCGAGCGAAAGACCGCTCAGTTCAAGAGACTTTTGAGACCACACAACATCTCCGTGCCAACGTCTCGTGAGATAAAGTCCGCCGCTTTGGTTTTGTCACTGGGTGCAGACGTTAGCTTCGTCTTGAAGTTTTCCCCGTATCCAGACAAACCAGCCTTCAATATCTACTCAGGGTTTTTTGGCACGGACCCAGTGTGGTTCGTTGAGGCAATCAAAGGCGACGGGTGACCGAGCGTCCACGTTGTGTGAGACGTTAACGCGTCGGTCTTTCTTGCTGACCCGGAAAACGCAGCTCTACGCAGCTGCCGCGTAGGCGCGGGACGAACGTCAGCGTTCCGCCGGCTCGCTGAAGCAAGGCTTCGGCGATGGAGATGCCGAGGCCAGACCCTTCAGGTTTGGTCGTTTGGGTGGGTGTGCCCAGGGCGTCGAGATCATCGGGGCTGATGCCTGGGCCGTCGTCTACCACGCAGATGACTAGGCCGTTGGGCGTTCCGCGGTACGTCACCGAGACCTTCGTTTGGGCAGCTTCGATGGCGTTTTCGATGATGTTGTGCAGAGCCTGTCGAATCGCGGTCGCATGCATCACGGTCTGGTGACCGTCGGTCGAGGCGTTGGGTTCGACATCCAGTTGGATCCCGAGGTCGCGTGCCGTCAAAGACAGAAGCCGGGTTGAAGTCGAGACGACACTGGCGAGTGTGGCGGATGCTTGGGAGTTTTCGTGCCTGTGAGGATCGTTGATCGGTTTTTCGCTGTCACTTGTTTGTCGAAGAGCGCTGGGTTGCTGAAGAACACTGGGTTGCTGAAGCATGTCCAGCGCGTCACGAATGGCGGAGTGCACCAATTGAATTCGCGGAATCTCCTCCCGAACGACGGGTTCCGACGCGCTGGAAGAACCATGCCGACGTAGACTTTCTGAATCGAGACGAGACAGGCTCATGCCCAGTATGCCTAGTTGGTGCCGAATCTGATGGGCGATGCGGCGTAGATTATCCTGCGTATGTACGAGTTGGCGGAGGTACGCGGACTCTCGCTCCAGATTCTGCCGGCTTGATCGTGCGAACGCTTGTTGAATGCCAGCAACATGCATCGCGGTCGCCCAAAGCGAAATCGCCGCGCCAGGCCACCACGAGTCTTGCAGGTAGAATATGTGCCCGAGCACTTGCAGCGGACCCAGGAACAGTAGCGCGACACCAAAGTTCGACTTCTCGCGATGAACACGAACACGAAACATCGGAGCGAGTTCGAGTCGATCCGTGATGCTGGTCAGAGCCCACGCAAACGGAATCGCGAGCGCCGTTTGCGTAGCGAACAGAGCCAACAGATAGAGTACATAGCGACCCAGCGGGCCCGCCTCATCGATGGGCAAGGGATAGCGAAGCTCGTGTCCGAGGCCGATGCATGTGTCCGCAACGACGATCGCGATGACCTGACTGCCCATCGCAATCGCAAGGCTGCCCGCGCGATGGAACCATTCTGCCCTTGTTTCCCGCTGTACGATCGTCTGCGGCGTCTCCCTTCCGCGACGCGGCGTGCCAATCGAAACCCGAATCGGAATCGCCATTCCGAGCAGGTGGCTCACTAGGAGAAAGGGAATCGCTTGGGGGCCGACCAGCGTCGCGATGGCGATACCAAGATATCCGGATAGAGAAAAGATCAGTCGACCGGCTCCGACGCGCTGAGGCAAGAACCCGGCCACCAGGTGAGCGACCCATAGATGCCATTGGTGCGAGTGTTCGAAGAGCGGGCCGTACGCGGTGATATCAGTGCCCATTTTGTCTCGCTGTCTATTTGCGTCGCTGCCTATCTATTTGGCTGCCTATTTATTTCGTTGTTGGGTATCTCACGGCTCAGGATCTCGTGGCTGGGGAAAGCTGCCGTTGTAGTCGATATGCGCCAGCTTGACGGCTAGCTTGGCTCGATTTGAAACGCCTAGTTGCGCCATGATTTTTGTCACGTGATTTTTTGCCGTACCAGGGCTGATAAACAACTCTTTTGCGATTTCTTTGGTGGTCTTGCCGCGCGCGAGTAGAGCGAGGACTTCCAGATGGCGCGGGGATAGTTTGGCGATCTTTTCACGTAGCTGTGAGGATTCTGGAGTGCGATGCACGGCGGTTGCGAGTCGAGTCGCAAGGCTTGGGTCGACGAATACTTTGCCGCGCAGGGCTGCACGGATCGCGCGGACCAGTACGTCGACGTGGGCATCTTTTCGAACATAGCCCAGTGCTCCACCTTGAAGTGCGGCGCGGACCCGCAAGGGTTCGTCGAACGCGGAAACCACCAGCACGGGCACCGTCGCGACAATTCCTTCGATCAGTTCGAGACCGTCAGCATCCGGAAGCTCCATATCGAGTAGAAGAAGTTTGGGCGAATGCGCCACTAGTGCGGCACGAAGCGCCTCGGCCGTAGAGACTTCAAATGCGATCTCAAACCCACAGTCTTCACGAAGGATTCGTGATAGGCCGGCGCGAAACACCGGGTGGTCGTCGCAGATAGCAATCGATGGTCCGGTCATTGACCCCGCTCAATCGAACTTTGTGAGTATCGCGTCTTGTTCACTGGAGCAAGACCGGTCCCAGCCGGCATGGATGATCCGAACGCTTCCCATGAAGTTTGAGGAGCCAGCATGTTGCGCAAAACGTCCGGTAATGGATTCGTACGAATGTGTGGTGCTGCAGCCGACCTTGATGGTGATTGCGCATGTACTGGGATCGAACTCGTGCTCGCTTGCGCATCCTCGATCCCAAACGAACTGCGCCGACCAGGACACCACACGAGATGGCTCTGCGGGGCAATCGCCAGAACGGGGCATCGTGACGAGTTGGTATTGGCCAAGCGGTGGCAGGCACGAACTCGTGGGTCCGGCGGCGGGTTCGCTTGGGTCTCGGAGAGAGCCATCACGATCGGGCTCCGGCAACCAATCCTCTTCAGGGACCGACAGGATGCACCCAGGCAGCGCTCCCGTGATAAAGAAGGCTCCCGCGACAAGAGGAAGACAGATCCAAGTGTTGGTTTTCATGAGCTTGTTCCTTTCGATATGGCGTGCGTACGAACAAAACGCCCCTGAATCGATAGGCGAGGAGCCCAAAGGAATGTGCCAAAGGCACATTCGTCACTGGAACTCGAACGGGAGAACGTTGAGCATGTTGGGTGGTTCCCAGTTGCATCGTGATCCGACCAACGTCGCAACAATAGGGCCTCTTGGCTTGCCCACGCTGAAGTGAACGGTCACATCGCGGTGAACTTGGTCGGCCTCCGGCAGCACCAGCTGCTTGACATATACGCGGCCTTCCGTGGTTTCAGCGATTCTGGCGCCCGAGCGTTGTTTTAGAACGACGCCATTATGCGGTCGTTGGCACGAGGTGGGGAAGAACGACACGATTCCGCAGAGGTCTCGCGGCACGTCGAAGAGTTTTCTTTGCGGATCGTGTGCAACATGACGAGGTTTGTTTGACTCAAACTCCGCCACGAAGTGTAACGCTGTGACGCCTGAAGCACGCACCCCGATGGGGTCGAGTGAACGGCGACAAGTTCCATGGCGGTTGCTCGTCTCGCTACGGAGAGGAAACTGACCATGCATCACTGCGACCTGATCGAGGGTGAGCATCAAAGACGGCGCTGCGAGCCCCCAGGCCGATGGCGGACAGCTCTCCTGCGTGGAATCGCTCCAATCCCAATCTTCGCAGGCAAGTATTCGGGAGGAGCTAGCCTCGATGATGGAATCGAGTTGTTTGGGCGCGAGTTCGCGTGATGAAGCTCCGTCTACCGCGTCGCGGTCTACCTCTGCGGCGCATGCGACCATCAATGCGCAACCCGTCGCGACTGCCTTCGTTTTGAATCGGTGATGCATGAACCAACTCCTTCGTGCTTGGCGCTTTCGGGAGATGTTTCATGCAAAGATGGGCGCGTCGTTGTGCGCAGGGCATGTAGTCGTGTGCAAACAGCACGTTGGGTGCTGGTCCGCACCCAACGCTCGAAGCCAGCGCATAGCAATTTGCTGGCTGAATATGTGGCCGATATTCTGATCTTGTGGCGAAATCCCAGATCAATGCGCGGGCGACCGCAGCTTTACGACGTTTGATGAAGGAGGCGATGAGGGTTGGCGTCGGTCTCGTACTGTGCGCGGTCTCGATGGTTTCTGGCTGCGGGTCGGACGATGTCAGCGTGTACATGCCCGACGGGTTGCGCGAAGAGGGGTGCGCAGACTGCTCGGACTGCGCGGACTGTTCGAGCGCTTCGGGTGGTCCGGGGAGCGAAGTTCCCGGCTCGACGACGGGCGGTTGCGTGGGGCGCGACTTCGACCCTTTGGCGAACTGGACGCGCGAAGCGCTGCCGGCCGATCGAGTGGTGACGACTGCAGCGGATAGCGGGCCTGGCTCGTTGCGTGCGCAACTCGCGGAAGCGGCGGACGGTGAGGTCATCGGCTTTGATTCATCGCTCGCGGGAGCCACCATTTCACTTTCGCAGGAGCTCGAGGTCACCCGATCCATCACCTTGGATGGTCGTGGAGCGCCGGGGGTCACGCTGGATGGGGCAGGGCGCACGCGAGTCTTGTCCACCGCGAAGAATCGCCGCGTTCGATTTTTCGGCCTTCGCTTCGTGAACGGTCGAGACTCAGGCCCCGGCGGTGGCGTACACGTTCGGCAAGCAGACGAAAACCAGCCCGAATCATCGGTCGAGTTTCATGGGTGCGTGTTCGAGAACAACGCCGGTGGCCGCGGCGGAGCCTTGCGCATCGGTTGGCGGGTCAACGCAGTGGTGGCGGATTGCGTATTTCGAGACAACGACGGCACCATTGGCGCAGGCGACGATCCGGGGTTCAGCGGCGGCGCGATTTCGACCAGTCAAGATGCTAGTGAAGGCTTGCAGGTGCTGCGCTCGCGCTTCGAAGACAACATCGGCACAGTCTCCGGCGCGGTGTACAACATCTTGCAGCCGCTCCAGGTGCTCGACTCAGTCTTCCTCAACAACGAAGCCACGCGAGGCGCAGGCGCCGTATTCACCGATGGCGGCAATACTGTGGGGCCGCGCAACGATCCCGCTACCGGCGAAGAAGGCGAAATCACGCTCGCCCGATTGTGGATGGAGGGCAACGAAGGCCGAGGCGAAGGCGGCGCGATGATGCTTTGGGGCTATCCCCGCGATCGCATGACGCTGCAAGACTTGGTGGTGATCGACAGCGTGGTGCACACCGGCGGCCAGTTCGATAACTCCAAAGGCGGCGGCGCACGGCTTCACGCCCTCGATGATCTCGAGATTCGAAACAGCGTGTTCGCGCGCAACCGCAGCACGCAGCAGGGAGGGGCGCTCTGGATTGACGGCACAGGTGACGTCGAGATTATCAACAGCACGTTCTCGGACAACCACGTTGAAAACGACACAGGCGGCGCGTTTACCTACAACGGCCGTGAAGGCACGATTCGGATTGAGAGCTCGGCGTTTGTCGACAACTTTGCCGGCCGCGCCTGCGGCGCGTTCTGGTGGGCATCGGGGGACCAGGACATCGAAGTGAAGAACTCGATCTTCGCGCGCAACCAAGTGCCGCGCGATCTGGCCCAGCGGCACGTGCGCGAACCGCGTCCCACGGATGGCGGCGGCAACCTGGAGTTTGTCGAAAGCGACCCCGGGCGCGGGCGTATCTTCGACGGCAGCGCATTCGCGGACCCGATGCTCGAGCCACTGGGCCCGATGGGATGCACCCTAGGCCACGCGCTGATGAACGAAAGCCCCGCGCGCGACACCGGCGTCTCATCATCGATCGAGCGCGACGCACAAGGACAAGAACGCAAAGACCCGCCCGACATAGGCCCTTTCGAAGCCGATTGAGGGACCCGTTCTCACCCACGTGTCCCACCCAGGGCGGCGCGGTCGTTTGGACAACTACATCGTCACAATCGTGCGCGAGAGCTCTAGGTGGCTCACACCAGTCGCGAAGCATTAGAAAATGGCGAAATCAGATGGGCAGGGGCTCGGGCCGCGGGGTGAGGATCATTTTTCGCGACGGATTGCCGTTCGTTGCGGTGACTTTGCGTTACAAAGAACAGATCGCTGAGTTGCCCGACGTGCTCCTGGATACGGGTTCGGGCGGATCGATATTCTCGGCAGATAAACTCATGGCCCTCGGAGCGACACCAAAGGACTACAGCAGCTCTGATTTACAGTTTTCGTCGCAGCCGTCGCCCGGCGTTCGGTTGCCGTCGTCGCATTCTTCTTCGCCGGTGACGTTGTTGTCGCCGCAGTCGAGGGTGCACGTTCGGCTGCAGCCATCGTCTGGAATATCGTTTCCGTCGTCGCATTCTTCGTCGGCATCGACGTTTCCATTGCCGCATTCGGACGTGCACGCGACGCGCACTGAGATCTGAGCCTGGGCGTCGGCTTCGACGACGGAGCACGTCGAGGGGCAAAGCTGAATCTGGTCGCTCTCGACGTAGAAGTTGTCTTCTCCGCATTCACCGGCATTTGCCACCTGAGCGAGGCGTCGCGTGGTGCCTTCTCCGGGCTCGTAGATCACGATGACGCGGTCGTAGTCTGGCACAGGGCCGCCGCTCACCGCGTCGGGGGTGAACCGGCACGGCACGGTGGAGCCTGAGACGACGTCGGTGGCGACGGCTTGAAAGATGACGTTGAAGTTCGAGTTCTGGCAGATCGGAAAACGCAGGCCTTCGCTTTCGCGACTCAGACGCTGATAGTCCTCGCCGGCTCCGCTGCCTCGGCCCACTCCGGGAACATTGCATTCCTCGGATACGATGGGGTCATCCGGGAGCCATGGATCGGTGGCCGGGTCGTTTTCGTCCATGCCTAGGATCGAGTGAAAAATCCAGTTTGGGTTGTCCTCGGTGCCAAAGAAGCCCGGATCTTTGGAATACATCCACGCTTTGAATCGAGAATCGCTTTCGTTGGAGTCGTCGTCGGTGATCTCCAAAAACGTGCGCGTCGCGCCGGGTCGAAGCCAGGTGCTCCAGCCGTCGGGTGCATCGCTCAGCGCGACGAGTTCGTCGTCCGCGTCAAAGTAGCCGCTTGGCTTGAAGCTTCCTGCCCACGAAGGCGGAGAACGGTCGAAGCTCGAGGCAAGCTTGCGAAACGAATCTTCGCTGTTGATGCAAATGCTGTAGTGCTTGAAGCGATCGGTGAGTTTGGGTGGTCCTACGGGATCGCAGGCGCCGCCCGCCAGCCCGTCGCCGATGCAGATGCCGTGGTCGTCGCAAGAGTTCGCGCTGAGCCCCGTGGGACCATGGCGCGAGACGAGAATGACACGGTAGTCGATGTCTGCGTTGGCGAGGATGGTTGCAAAGTCCATGTTGATTCGAGCGACCACCGCGTCGATTTCCGCGCTCATGCTCGACGAGTTGTCGACCACGACGATGATGTCGGCGGGTCGACGAACGATGGTCGCGTTGCCGGCTGCGTCGGCGCATGCTTCGTCGGGATTCAGCGGGTCTGTGCCGAGAAACACTTCGTCTCCGTCGTTGGTTCCATCGCCGTCGGAGTCAGGGTTGAGAGGATCGGTGCCGCGGGCGACTTCGTCGCCATCGGAAAGACCGTCGTCGTCGCTGTCGGGATCGTTTGGGTCGGTTCCCCGGGCCATCTCGGCGGCGTCGCTCAGACCGTCTCCGTCCGTATCGGGGCCATCGTCGACCGCTGAATCTCGCGCACCAGTAAAGCCAGCGTCCGACACGCTTCCGTCGAACGCACCGCCATCTTCTGCGTCGCCGGAGGGTGAGCTGCTGCAGCCAATCGCCAGCGCAACGCCGACACACAAAGTCCAAGTTCGCGATACATTCATGGCACAATTGTACACAAACTCGTCGACGCATGCCTACTCGGACCGCGCGCGTAGAGCCGATTGCGCGCACCGAGGACTACGTGGACCCACATTGCACGAGGGTTTACCCAGCGGAGGGTTTACCCAGCGGAGGGTTTACCCAGCGGAGGAGTCCGCCGGGCGAGACAAAAAGAGCTCGGCGTGAAGATAGTCGTCTTGCGCTTCGTGTTCGCTCGGGTCGATTCCGCGACGCTCCAGTGACTGCAGGACTTTGCGTCGTTCGTCTGAGCCGTGAAAGCGTCGTTGTCGAAATGTCCCGGCCATTTTCCGAGTGACCAACCCCTGAGACGCGAGTCGCGACGCGATGGCGTCGTAGGAGAACATGCGCAGGACGAAGCTTGCGACCCACGGCGGCTTGGAGGAGCTGACGACGGAGTCGACAACAGTCCCGAGCGTCCGTTCGGTGACGTAGCCGATGCAGCCTGTCGAAATGACCAGGTCGACGCCTTGGAGATGCTTCTTGCCGTTCGACGAGATATTGCCCTGTTCGAGGTTCTCGGCGATCGCGCCGTCCAACAGACCGACTTGGCGGGCGTACTGCTGTGCGTTTTGTGAGGTGTCGAGGCCCACGAACGAGAGCGCGTCGTCCGCTATCGTCCTATTCCGAAAGAACGCTTGGTCGTCGGCGGGTACCGCCGACGGAGATCTCGTTTCGAGGTATCGATGGCCCAGCGTGGCGAAGGTCAGCCCATAACGGAGAACAGCGGCATTGATGCCGTACGAACATCCGACGTCGAGGACTTTGACGTGGCGCTGTTGGTACCGTGACCGCCACTGCGTGATGATCTCGCGGAACATCGGCGCCGCTTCGTCGACAATCCGGTAGTCCAGAGGCAAGAGGGCCCGGTAGTAAGCGGATGGCTCGGTCTGGTTATAAACGTCGCCAAAAGAGGCTTTTGCCTGGTTCGCTCGCTGAAAGCGGTCTCCGGGTTCACTATGCGTTTGGAGAGTCATACGTCGAGGACCGCGTTACTCGAAGTCACCGTGTGAGGCAACTTTGACGCTTCGGTCTACGGCGCGGTGAACGAGACTTCGTCGAACTCTGGGCTGGCGCTGTCGGTCGCGGTTTGGAGGGTCGCTCGGTATTGAATGTAGCGTCCTCGGAGGCCAGTGATCTGCGTGATCGTGTCAAGAGACAACGAGCCTGCTGAGTCATCGAACACGCTGTTTTCGGTTCCGTCTGGCCCGACGAACGGGGGATTGTTCGCGCAATCGGCGTCGTCGCACAGGCGAATCTGGAACGAGAGGTGTAGTGCGCCGCGCCGATAGAGCGCACCAGCTTCTTCGTCGCTGAGCGCGCGGAGAAATACCGCGGCTTCGTCAAACTCGGCGTCGGCTGAAAATGCCCCGCCGCTGAACGCACCGATGGCAAACTCTTCGTTCCCATTCACGCGAAAGGGAGGCGAAAACGAAACGCTTTCCGTACTCTCGAGCGCCCCGTCAAAGTATAGGCGCACGGTCGCATTGTCGTGACCGGTTTTGGTGTAGGTGATTTGGTGCCAAACGTCGTCGTTGACTATGTTGGTGCTGCAGGAGACGCCGCCCGAGGTACTGTTTTGCGGTGAAAACGAGAGGACCGCGGCCTGTCCACCCGGAGCCGTCCCGTTGCATTTTTGTCGGCAGCCGAGCCACAGATGGGTGCGCGACGAAGGTGGTTCCCCGCGGTCTTCGATGCCCATGTGTACCCTGTTCGAGTCGTTGGTTTCAAAGGATTCACAGGATTGCGTCGTGCGCACCCAGAGTGCCCACGTGTAGTCGCCCGTATCAAACTGAAAGCTTTCGCCAGCGCGCGCGAAGACGTAGTTGTTGGTCGTACTCTTCGCTCCTTGCTTTACGGGGCCTGGCGCGAACGTTAGGTCGTCGCTCCCTCCCACGGTGACGTCGTTCCCGGTTCCCGAACCATCGGGCAGCGTTGCGCCAGGTTCGACACCTTGGTTGGAATCGAAATGGACCAACAGCACATTGTCTGCCATGTCGACCGCGTCGTTCGTGTACCCTGTTTCTTGGCCACCGTCGTTCGGGAGCGGTTTGCCGTAGGGTGCGCGCGGCGACCACTCGAACGTAGTCCATTCGACTTCCTGCAAAGCATCGAACACTCGGGACGTGAACGTGCCCTCGCGTTCGCCGGCCACGAGCCGAACGCTGTCGCCGCTCCACTCGGTACGGTCAAACGTTCCGGCCATGAAGTGCTCGGGCGTGCGGTCAACAAAGGTCAGCGAGCCTGGAACCACGCCGCCGTCCCGACCGACCGGTGTCGACGCATCGCGATCTTGAAGGTTCGACTCGGAAAAGCACTGGTTGTTGACGCACACAAAGCCGCTCGCGCAGGGACAAGGCTTCCCGTCGATATTCGCGCTGACCTGGCAACCTGCAACTACGAAAAACGCGAGGCACAGCAGCATACGGCCCCAACAATCAGGCAGTGGAACGTTCATTCTTGAGGTACAGCGTAGTCGATAGGTTCGGTAAGTTCGAACTGTCCCTCACCGCGTCTAGCGACCCGTGGCATCGGCCGCGTTATTGGCACGCTACGTGCTCGCCGCTTCTACATCAATCAAACGTCTGTCCACACAACGCGGCCAATCCACGTCTGCTCCCGGCGTTCCAATCGATCGTCCACACTTTCGCCATCGAAGTTGGTGGAGATTGGTTGGGCTTTGGGTTTTCGCGTAGGCTGCCATGGTGCCAAGCATTTACGAGGTCGATGGCAGTTCGATTGCGGAAGCGTACCGCGCCTACCAACTCGCCTCCGGCGCCGGTGCGCTCTTCGAACTGCAGGGGCGCATGTTGGCAGAGGTCAGCCCAAGCATTGGACCTGACATCGCCCACTCTAAGCGTTTCAACGAGCCGTTCTTGCAGATTTTGGGAGTCTATGCCGCGGAGCTTGGGGAGGACGGAATCGCCGATCTGAAGGCAGCTAAGAAGTTACGCGACACGGTCGTGCACGCAGATTTTGCAGTCGCCGACAAGAAACATCGGGAGGTCACGGGTCCCGGCACGGTGCCGGATGGCGGGGTGGTTCAAATCAACATCGCTGGCTTGAAAGGCCCCGAAATGCTGGAACGGCTTATCGCTGGGGAGGGCCAATCGGTGGCCGCTATGAAGAAGACCAAAGATGGGTCGTTCTTTGGCTGGCTTCTGGAGATTCGACCCCAGCTGCCGATAATTGAGCAGCGACTACTGGAAGGAGCCGGTCGATTCTACCAACTGGCTGAGCGTGAGCAGTGAACATTTGCTTCAGGTCTTGAGCTCTTTCACTGCTCGGCGCGTGGTCCCTAGATTGCCCCGTCATGTACACCAGTTTCCTATCCATGAAGTTGGATCAGCCACCAGGCGAGGTTTGCGCCGTTTCGAGGGCAATAGCGAGTGCTGTGTGACCTCTCTCTGGGCAGATCCCATCATTTCGCGTACCCTTCCGAGTACGAAAGCCACGAGGATCGCAATGCGATTCGGCGGGCGCGCTCGCCTTCGAGGCAGCCGATCCGTTCTCGCGGTGCGACTCCTCTGACGAGAACCCATGAGCCAGGGGGTCGAGGTAGAGCCATGACACTGGAGCGACCTGCATCCTATTGGTATGCGCTCGTCAAAGAGTTGTGTGCCTTGACGTCGGAAACTGAGTGGTGCGAGTTCAAGGTCGACAACTCGGACCCAAAGGAGATCGGCGAGTACATATCCGCTCTCGCGAACGCGGCTACGCTGGCCAGCAAGGTTCACGCATACCTAGTTTGGGGCGTCGAAGACACTACCCATCGTGTTGTGGGGACATCGTTTGTCCCTGCCCAGGCAAAGAAGGGCAACGAGGAACTGGAAAACTGGTTGCTGCGGAAGCTGTCGCCAAAGATTGGGTTTCAGTTTCGTTCCGTGAACATCGACGGCAGGACCGTGGTTGTTCTGGAGATTGAACGTTCAGCTCGGCAACCCGTTCAGTTCGAGGGTGGCGAGTGGATACGGATCGGGTCTTACAAGAAGAAGCTAAAAGACTTTCCCGAGAAAGAACGAGCGTTATGGAGAGCCTTCGACGCCACACCAATTGAGGCTCAGATTGCACACTCCGATGTACGTACCGAAGACGTGGTGCGACTTCTGGACTATCCCCGGTACTTCGATCTGGTTGAGAGGCCACTTCCGGAAACAAGGGCCCTTATTCTCGACACGCTCAAGCAGGAGTCATTCATCGTCCGTGACGACGCGGGTCATTGGAACATTACCAATCTCGGCGCGCTGCTTTTCGCCAAACGGCTATCTGACTTCCCCAGAGTCAAGAGGAAGGCTGTTCGAGTAGTCGTCTACCGCGGGCGTGGTCGGGTTGAAGCAATACGGGAGCAGGAGATCGGTCGTGGATATGCTGCGGGCTTCGAAGGCCTCGTAGGCTTCGTCAACGAACTTCTGCCGACGAATGAGGTAATTCAGAAAGCACTGCGTCGCGATGTACCCATGTACCCGGAGATCGCGATACGCGAGGTGGTTGCGAACGCCCTCATTCACCAAGATCTAACCGTTCGAGGCGCGGGGCCTACGGTAGAAATATTCGATGATCGGATGGAAGTGACGAGTCCGGGCGAGCCACTCATGCCTACCGACAGATTTCTGGACACGCCACCGCGGTCGAGGAATGAGGCACTGGCGTCGTTCATGCGTCGCGTAGGAGTGTGCGAAGAACGAGGAAGCGGGATTGACAAAGTCGTATCCGCAACGGAGACGTTTCAGTTGCCTGCGCCGCTGTTCGAAGTGACCGGCGGATCGACAAGAGTTGTACTTTTTGGGGCTCGCGGTCTCGCGGAGATGGATTCGGACGATCGGATTCGGGCCTGCTATCAACACGCCTGCCTGCGCTACGTAATGCGGGAGTTCATGACGAACAGCTCGGTTCGTGAGCGCTTCGGTATCGCGAGCCAGAACTCGGCGAAGGCCTCCCGGCTTATCAAGGAAGCGGTGGAGTCAGGGAAAGTTGAGGCGGACAACGCCGATGCATCAAGAAAGCACATGAAATACGTGCCTTTCTGGGCGAAGGAGGTCCGTTCCCGATGAGCCGTGGGCTATTTGACGAGAACGCCATTGGTGAGCCGAGACTGGGCTGCTAAATAGGAAAAATGTTGTGTTTTCAGGGTGTTGCAGAGGCGGTTGCTATTTGACGGCTATTTGATGACCTAGCGGACGAGGCCCTTATGGTGGGCACCAACCGAAAGGAGTTCGACACCACGAAGGTCATCGAAGCTGGGCAGGTACAGAAAGGCAAGCGTCGCGACTTCGAGCTGATCAGGGTTCGCGTGTCCACACAACGCGGCCAGTCCACGTCTGCTCCCGGCGCTCCAACCGATCGTCCACACTTTCGCCATCGAAGTTGGTGGAGATTGGTTGGGCTGTGAAATCGTAGTCGGGCATGGACAGCACGTTGATCACGGCGCGTTCGCGGCCTGAAATCTTGCACGTTGCCACCGTCAGGACGCCACAGACTTTGCAGCACAGGAAGTCGGCTGTCTGGTGGCCCATGCGGTACACGCTGATCTCGCTGCGTTTGGCCTCGCGCATCTCCAACCGGCCGTGTCGGTCCGAAATATATCGGGCACCGTGCCGCCGGCAAAAGCTGCACGAACATTCCCGGGGGACGAAGTCTGACGCCTGCTGATTCGTGTGAAGAACAAAGCGAATGTTGCCGCAGTGGCAACTTCCGGTGAGCTGGTTTGCGTGGTTCGTCATGGGTCTGCTCTCCGAGTTGGTGAACCAAGTGCTAGCCTAATTTTATCATTCGAAAATCGTATTTTAGTTATACTATTCATTCATTTTCAGAATGAAACGGGTGCCTCGGTGAAAAAGCTAGATTTGCGAATCCTGCAAGCCGTGGTGCTCACGTTTGAAGAGCGAAGCATCACCAAAGCGGCGATGCGCATGGACATTTCTCAGCCGTCGATGAGCCGGTTGATATCGCGTGCGCGCGTTTTCTTTGACGATCCGCTCTTTCTCACGTCGCCGCACCGAGTCGTTCCCACGGCGAGAGCGAGCGAAGTTACCGACCAATGCCGCGCCGTGCTGGCGAGCATCGAAACGCTCCGCAAGCCTTCTGTGTTCGATCCTAAGACCGACACGCGTACGTTCTCGATTTCTGCCACCGACTATATTGGCAAGGTGGTTCTCGCTCCAATCATTGGTCAGCTCATCCGTGCCGCGCCCGAGGCGAGCTTCCGCATCCACGATCGACGAGAGAATATCCTTCTCAAGCGTGACGATTCATGTCATGTCGCGATTGGCAGCTTTCCGAAACCCGAAGATGACTTTCGTCGCATCAAGCTATACCGAGAATCATTTTTGTCGCTCGCCCGCAAGGGCCATCCGCTTTCCAAAAAACAGCGTTCGCTCGCCGACTTTCTGAACGCAAAGCACTTGCTGGTCACCATCCCCGATGCCGGACGCAGCGCGATTGACGAGGGGCTCAAACGGCATGGTTCGAAGCCTCGCGAGGTAGTCGTTCGGACGCCTCATTTCCTATCGACTCCCGACATGCTCAGAGAAACTGATCTCGTCACCACGCTGCCCACTCGACTCGCGAACGCGCTCGCCGAGCAATATGATTTGTTCACCTTCAAGCCACCACTGAAAGTCAGTTCGTTTACGGTGTGGATGATGTGGCACGAACGCATGCAGCTCGACCCGGCACACCGCTGGCTACGTCAGCAAATCACTCGCGCGATCCGCTGAAAGCGGAGTGTTCGACCGAAGACATGGGCTCAATCGAAAGACATGGGTCGCCGGCAGTTGCTTTTTTGGCCAAAGGTCTCGACGTCGACGCCCATCGAGCGACACACCGCGACGAGGAAGTTGTTGACCCAACGTTTTTCGCCGTCGCTTTTACCATTGCCGACGATCTGATAGCGACCGCCTCGAACGCCAACCCCGTCTCCGCCGGCCACGACCCACATCAGATTCGTGCGGCTGTGGTTTGTGCCCATCGGTTTGATGTGCGCGACGAGGGTATTTTCGATCATGGGTCGGCCATCGGTGTCGATGGTGTTTTTTAGCCGATTGATCAACTCCGCGAAGAGCTTATTGTAGACGCGTTGCATCTTGATTCCCTGGGTGATTCCGGTGGAGCGAGGCAAACATGTCCTCACGTTGTTGACCGTCTTGCAGCGCCCGGCGCCATCGAGGTCGGCAAACGCATGCGCGATGGCGTGGTCTGCGTACGTCGAGCTGATATCGAATTCCGGCCAGTTGGGTATCAGCCGGGCGCCACCCATATGTCCACACTGCAAGGTCACGATTTGCGTCGCGCCACACGCCAAGGCTTCGACCGCGATGCGGCTGTGATCTCGAATCACTCTCGGAAAATTCTGGCTCTTAAACGGATCGTAGTCTCCCACATCCGACGAGCCATCCGCACACGCGGGGCCAGACAAGAGGTCTGTGTTCAGTTTGTCGACGTGCTCAAGGTGTTGCTCGATTCGCGGACGATCGCTGGCGGGAACTTTCTGAAGCATCGACTTTAGATCTTGAGCCACGGTATCCAGCACATGCCCTCTTCGGATCTGCCGTGCTTCGGCGGCTCGTCGCGCTGCTGCGTCAGACAGGTCGACATCCCCGAACACTCGCGTGAACGCGACGCGAGGGTCTTGAATCGGAGTAACGGGGGCGTCTTTCTTGGTGTAGCACCAGTAGCGTTCTCCCTTTTCCATTGCTTGAAGCTGGATATTAAACGCGAGGTTCAGCGGGTCGACGCCGAGCTGTGACCCAAGAAACTGGTCCACCGAGGGGCCTCCGCCGAAGAACGTCGCGTTGCGTCCGTTGGGAAACGACGCTGGGAATCCAGTGAGCAAACCCGCAGACCCGCAGTGGGCGTGTGCCTCCGCGCCGAACAAGCCATCGAGCAAGAGTATTCGACCTCGATGCGGTTCAAGGGGTCGAAACACTTCCGGCAGTCGTTCGGGCAACGCGACCTCCCCGCCTCCGCTGAAGTTGCTGGGTTGCCAACCTTCGTAGTTGAGGTTGGTGTTGCCGTTTCGCCCCACTAGAAATCCATTCGGGCTGCTCATCAGAATTAACTTGGGTAGCGCCGCGCTGTTTGCCCCAATGGGAAACGTTCGGAGAAAGGGAATGCTTGCCGCGGCGCCCGCGATGCCTCCGAGAAAAAGACGACGATTCATGGTGTTGCCTCCGCGCGCGCTCGAAACCATGGCGACATCGCGATGCGCAACAAAAGATGTCGAAGGTCGCCATCGGCTTCTGCCAGATCGGTGCCCAGTTGATCAAGCACCCATGCATCACGCTCGCTTTCGCCGCGACCCATGGCAAAACGAAACCATTCTGTACTCATGCATCGCGCGACGTGCTCGCTCGTGGCAAGCCGTCTCGCGAACTCGCGAAGCGACGAAAACGTGCCTACCAGCGACGGATCGAGCGAACGTGAGTTGTCGTGGACTTGAAATGCTGGCCGATCGTCGGCCGAGTCTGGGTTCTCTTTTCTACCCATCGAATCATAGCCGGCAAATCCCTGGCCAATCGGATCCATGGACACGTGACAACCGGAACAAGGTTGCGTTTCGAGTCTCGAGACGGTTCCATCGAGTTCGAGATCCGGAGGCGGAGGTGGCGGGCGATCGCACAGAATACGATCTCGGATAAAGAGCCCCCGATGCACTTCTGGAAACACCGTCCCAAACTGAGTGAGCACGCTTGCGTGGGTAAGCAACCCGCTTCGCTCATCAGGATTGAGGTCGACGCGGTCGAAGTCCTTGGACGGAGGGTCGATTCCATAAAGTTCGGCGAGCGGGCCATTCACGAAGCTGAACGAAGCACCGAGCAATGTCTCGATACGCGCGTCTCCTTGTCGCCATACGTAGTCGACGAATTGCATCGTTTCTTGGCGCATCGCTTGTTTGAGAGAATCGTTCCACTCGGGGTCTGTGCGCTCGGTCGATTCCAAGAGCGACAGCTCGAGCCATTGCTCATGAAAGTTGTTAATCGTTCGCGCGAAGCGCGGGTCGTCGACCATGCGCTCTACTTGAGCCGCCACGCCAGTGTCGTCGTCTAGATCTCCCGCACCTGCGGCGTCCAGCAGCTCGTCGTCCGGCATGCTGCTCCACAGTAGATACGAGAGTCGCGATGCAAAGGCGTAAGGGTCAAGCGCGATCGCTCCATCGACGCCGTTCGAGTTTTGCGACGCGTTGGTCATGAACTCTTTGTGGTAGAGAAAATTCGGTGAAAATAAGAAGCCAGCGATCACCGTCTCCAGCGCGAGATCGAGCCCATCGGCCTCGGACACGGCGCGATAGAGAGCTACGTACCGCTCCACATCGGCGGAGCTAAGCGGGCGACGAAACGCCCGGCGTCCAAACTGAGTAATGAACTGTTCTACACATTCGGGTGTGCCGAGATCACACGACACCAGAAACGAGCGTTGGGTCGACACCGCCGCTTCCGCAAGCTTCTCCGCGACCGATTGATATTGACGGATCACCTCGAGGTCTGCCGCGATATTTCCCGATGCAAACCCGTGGGCATCGCCATCCGGAATCGACGCCAGCTCTGACCAAATGGCGGTCAGTTCATCGCCCTGACCCAACAAGTCTTGCGCTGTGTTTCGGTACTCGGTGCTGGTGAGTCGTCGCAAAGGCGAGGCTGAGATCGCGCTTCGCGCATTCGCTTGAGGCTCCCCCGGGTCATTCTGCGCTCCCGGCTCGTGCACCATTCCCGTGCACCCACTCAACGTAGGGAGTGGCAAGAGCAACGCGCATAGGGCGCCGATCAGTCGCATCGAATCCATCGCATCAAAGACTCCACAGGCTCCACCGTGTACAACCTCTTTTCTTCACGGTACGGCAGAGGTTTTTGGCGTCGATTACAAAGCTGGCGCGCGATGATACGGGCGCATGCCGAAGACGCAGCCACTCGGAAGAGTCCGAAACACCCGACTGGCCGACCTGGGCTTTGTCTGGCCCACGTAGACTTTGTGATTATGTTTTGTTGGTAATATTATGTAATATGTGCATGTGTGGGGCGTCGAATTTCGAGAGCGGTTCGCAGGCTTTCTGAGGGTTGGGGCGATTGTCTTCGCCTTCGGTTGCGCTGACGACGCGTCGCGCATGGATGTCGTGGTTCAGCTGCGCACTGACCTGGTTGCGGGAGAGGAGTTCGACCGCGTTCAACTCGTGCTTACGCCAACTTCGGCCGTCAACTTTTCTCGTCGCGAGCAGGTGGATATTGGGCGATCGCGAAGTTTCTTGCCTGCGGACCGAGTCGCGGTTCTTGCCGACGTACCCCCGGGTTCTTATCGGCTGGATGCGTTGCTTCAAGATTCGGAGCGAGGGGAAGTGGTGTCGCAACGTCCTGCGCTGCTCGATGTGTCGACAAACGTCGTGGTGACTCTCCCCGTCGATCGCTCCTGTCTCAACGTGGCCTGTCCTCCAAGAGACAACCCGGATACTCCTGAAGACGAAAGTACCCGCATTGCATGTCTTGGTGGCGTTTGCGTCGATCCTCGATGCACGCTCGAGAATCTCGAGTTTTGCGAAGGTGCAGGTCTGTGTACGGAGAACGCCGATTGCGAATCTCCCGCGTCTTGTGCGACGGGCGAGTGCCTCCACGGAGTGTGTTGGGCGCGACCCGTCGCCTTCGAATCCGCCGACGCATGCAGCCCGGAAAGCGATTGGTGTCACCCTGAACACGGCTGCTTGCCGCACGGAGCCGACCGACCGACATCCGTGAACCCTTCGTGCAGCGACGGTCAACGCAATGGAGACGAAACGGGCGTCGATTGCGGCGGACGCTGCGCAGCCTGCCCGCCTGGTGAACCGACATGTTTTGACGGCCAACGCAATGGAGACGAACTAGGCATCGATTGTGGCGGAAGCTGCCGTCTACCATGCCGGCTTTCCACGGTTGTAGATCCCACTTGCATTGATGGCCAGCGCAACGGAGATGAAACGGGCGTCGATTGCGGCGGCCTCTGCACGCCATGCTCCGCCGCGTTTGATTGCGAAACCCAAATCGATATTCCGGTTCACGAATGCCTCGCGCTGGTCGCCATCTACAATGCTCTAGGGGGCGAGGGTGGGCCCTTTGGTCCGTCTGGAGCGAACTGGTTGAGTGATCCGTCTCCCTGCGCGTGGCGCGACGTCACGTGCGAGGCGGGAGGCGTTCGCGCGTTGGCTTCTGTGAGCTCGATGCCTCAAGGCGAGCTGCCCCCAGAGATCGGCAATCTGACCAACCTGGTGAGTCTCTGGTTTGCACCTCTCATCCTCAGTGGAAAGATTCCGCCAGAAATCGGTCGCCTTTCGAAACTGGAGAACCTCTACCTCGAAGGCAACCAGCTTTCCGATGTGATTCCCCCGGAACTGGGCGAGCTCTCCGAGCTCCGTGAGCTGGCGCTGGGAAACAACCAACTCAGCGGAACCATCCCGATCGAGCTCGGCAATCTCGCGAACCTGGAACGGCTTGCGCTGTACAGCAACGATTTACGAGGCAACATTCCCGCCGAACTGGCCGCCTTGTCAAAGCTCGAGGTGCTTGGACTCGCCCGCAACGAGCTGGTCGGCGGTATCCCGAGTGAGCTTGGCGATCTCCCCGCGCTTGAGACGCTTTCGCTCTCCAACAACCCGGAGCTGGGCGGCGAGATTCCTCCAGAGCTCGGCAACCTCACCGCGCTGACATGGCTAGAGATCCGGGAGTCGGGGATCGAAAGCGCGATTCCGGTCGAACTGGGCAACCTCGACCAGCTGGTGCATCTCGATCTTGGTCGAAATGATCTAACCGGAGCCATTCCCGACGAACTCGGCGATTTGTCGCGCTTGCGGTACTTGGATCTCGCGAGCAACAACCTTTCCGGGAGCATTCCTCCAGAGCTCGGGAGCCTCACCGCGCTCACCGAACTGCGACTTTTTTCCAATGCGCTCGATGGGACGATTCCCGCAGAGCTCCAAAACCTGTCGAGCCTCACCCAGATGCTCCTGCAACACAACCAACTCAGCGGTAGCATTCCGAGCGGGCTTGAGAATCTTACGCAGCTTCGCGTGCTCGCCCTCGACGACAACGACCTGCGCGGCGCGGTGCCCCAAACGCTGCAGAACCTCGGTTCGTTGATGACCTTAGATCTGAGCGAGAACGCGTGTTTATGGGCTACCGAGTGCGTGACGTTCGAGCCATGGCTCGCTGGGTTCGATGCTGACTGGCAGACGTCCAACACCGACCTCGCTTGTATGCCTCCTCCGGAAGCGTGTCCCTAAAGCAACAGCAACACTAGCGCATCGGAGTTTTCGTGGCGGTCTCTTTAAGCGCTTCGCAGGTCAACGGCTTCCCCGACATGGCGCTGTCGATCCATGCGCGATGTTGAGGGATCGAGGCGTACAGCCCAATCTCTCCACATACGTCGTATTTCTCCGATCGAGGAGCTTCCGCGGCGATGCCCAATAGCAAGTGGTTCCCTTGATGAACTACCGAAAGAGGTCCCCCGCTGTCGTTTTGGCAGCTGTCTTCTCCGTTGGCTCCTATTGCAGCGATCATATTTTGTTCACTGTCTGTAAGGTCATATTTTTCTTTCGGCTGGATGACGACCTCGGCGGTTTGCAAGATTGTGGCGTTGCGATCGTCGACGGGTGTTTTAGACATCGGCGACGCGCCCTCGGCTTCCGTCGCAACGTTTCCTTCTGAATCTTTCTGTTTCGTGCTCCCAAGGCCGACGATATGTGCCGTTTCTAGAGGCTTCCAAAGAGCAGCATCTTTGTTATTGACGAGCGCGATCTTCTGAACCTTCGTTCCGAATTCAATCGGCGACGCCAGCTTGATGACCGCGAGATCGAACTCGGAGAGATCGTCAGAGAAGCAGGGATGCATCAAGACTCCCTCGGGGCGGATTTTCAGTTGTTGCGCAGTCTCGCGTGCATTGTCTAGACCGGGCCGATCGGTGCCGACAAATCCAAGGATGAAATCGTTTTCGTCGTAGCGAGCAGCAACATCCGCGTGCTTCAAGGAATCGACTTCATCTTCCACGCAATGTGCGGCGGTGAGTACGGTGTATTCGTCGAGGATTGCGCCTCCACACTGGGCGATATCTTCGTAGAGCAATGGTTCATCCAGATTGGGCGTGGTTCTGTTTTCATCTCGGAACAGAAGCTCGCCGAAATAGAAACTGGTAAACCAAGGAAAACGTTCAATCGTTGTGTTTGTACCACGTACGACTTTCTCCTGGTTTTCGGTGGCTGCTTGCTCCGAGGCAGCAGCGCAGGAGATCGTGCCCAACGCGAAAGCTGCGAGCGCACATGAGGATAGAGCGTTCATGGTCCGAATTAGTAGCAAGATTCGCACCGAGATGCGTTTCATGGTCGGCCGTTCCCTCTCATATGCTCTGTCGATCATCCCGGTTTGTGAGCGCCCGTGTTTTCTGCCGAATGGCGCCGCTTGGCTCAACGGGGCGTACGGCGTAGAACCTTTTCCCGCGAGACCGGTATGGAGACGCGCAGGCGGATTTCTGGAGTACTAGGATGCCGAGCCGCTCAGTTTTGACAGCGATCATTGGCTTCGCGCTTCTAGCGGCTTGTGACGCAGAGGGTGGCGAGCGAAGCGAGTACCGCGAGAAGCAGGCAGCGGACGCAGATCCGTGCGCGCAACAAAGCCAGTGCAGTGAAGTTTTTTTGCGGTTTGGTTTCGCTGCTCGGGCTATCCACAAAGCATTTTCCCCTGGCGGATCGGGCACCGTCGCGGTTTGGGTAAAGCCGTGGTTTTTTGGCGGTGGGTTCCTGCGTGCGATTCGAAGCGAAACTTCGAACCCGTCGGGCAGAGCTCTCTCGATTGTCGTTCGCGGAGTGTTCCAAGCCACCCGTTTCAACAACCAGGATCACAATCGTAAAACAAAGCTTCTAGTGCGCTGCACAGAAGCTCTCTATCACTTTTCCCAAGTGAGCGATGCGAACGGGATCCAGGATTCTCGCCGAGTTGTGAGTGCTACGCTTGAGGGTCATCATTCCCCCGCGTTCCGTATTCCTCACATTCACAAGAAAAAGCTCCCTGGCGTCTTCGCGACGGTATCGCCTTCTCATGCGGGCTCGAGTGTTTGTCGCGACGGATTTGATCCCGCCACGGACAGCTGCTTTGGCGGCGTCATTTCCACTCCCAGATATATGATGCGGTTCATGTCTGGTGAACGCCGTCAGCACCAGAGCAATAGCTATCCACCCGCGACGGGACATTTCTCCCCAAGTTTTCGACCAAGACCGGGTGCGGACCGGGCGATGTTCATCGTGCACCTGGGCTCTCCGGACTATCGTGACTAGGAGGCTGGTGTCAAACGCGGACCGAGGATCGCGCGGCGCCGGTAGGCCAGTCGTCGCATCCGCGAACCGAGGAAATGCCGAAGCATTTTCGAGCGTGAGGGGATGGCGGCGAATGGCCTGCCGCCGCAAGCGAG
>JANQQS010000030.1 GCA_028284955.1 Myxococcota bacterium
TGGAATTTTGGTCTGAGCGCGAGCGCCCCCACAGCGAACGACTGAGGAAGGCTCCGAGCCTTTCGCAGGGAGAGAGCGCGGAGGTAAGCCGCGATCAGGCCAAAAGGCCACTGCTCTACGCGAAGGTGGTGGCGGCAGCGTAGATAGCCCCCCCGCCGAGCATTTCCTCAATGCGCAGGAGCTGATTGTATTTCGCGATACGCTCAGAACGCGAGAGCGAGCCGGTTTTGATTTGTCCTACGCCCGTCGCGACCGCGAGGTCGGCGATGAAGGTATCTTCCGTTTCGCCGCTGCGATGGGAAATGATCGAAGAGTAGCCATTGAGCTCACCTAGACGAATGGCGTCGAGGGTTTCGGTGAGCGTGCCAATCTGGTTCACCTTGATGAGAATGGCGTTCGCAACTCCCTCGTCGATGCCTCGACGAAGCCGGGTGGTATTGGTGACAAAGAGATCATCGCCGACCAGCTGTACCTCGTCGCCGACTTCCTCCGTCAAGCTTCGCCAGCCGTCCCAATCATCTTCGTCGCATCCATCTTCGATGCTCACGATGGGATACTTTTCCGCATAGGCGCTGTAGATCTTGACCAAGCCGCCTGCATCGACCTGTTCGCCATCGAAGGTGTATCGGCCGGCAGACTTGTCGAAGAACTCGCTCGCGGCGCAGTCGAGCGCGATCGAGATATCCTCTCCGGGTCGATATCCGGCCGCCTCGATCGCTTTCGCCACGAAGGAGAGCGCCTGCTCGTTGGTTTCGAGGCGCGGCGCGAACCCACCCTCGTCGCCCACGCTGGTCGCAAACCCTTCCGCAGCGAGCAGCTTCTTGAGCGCATGGAAGGTCTCAGACCCTGCTCGCAACGCTTCACGGAACGTCGACAGCCCCGACGGGACGATCATGAACTCTTGAATGTCGAGCCCGTTGTCGGCATGGGCTCCTCCATTGATGATGTTCATCAAGGGCGCAGGGAGCACGCGCGCTTGAGCGCCTCCGAGGTAGCGGAAGAGGGGCAGCTCGCGCGCAGCTGCCGCGGCTCGGGCGACCGCCATCGACACGCCCAGGATCGCGTTGGCGCCGAACTTCGATTTCGATGGAGTGCCGTCGAGCGCGCACATCGCCTGGTCGACCGCGACTTGGTCTTCGGCGTCGAGCCCGAGCACTTCGGGCGCCAACTCTTTGGTGACGTTCGATACGGCTTTCTCTACGCCTTTGCCGCCAAACCGCGCTCCACCGTCGCGCAGCTCGAGCGCTTCGTGCTCGCCGGTCGAAGCACCAGACGGAACCGCGGCACGTCCTATCGCGCCACAGGCGAGCTCGACCTCGACCTCCACCGTGGGAAACCCTCGGGAGTCCAAAATCTCTCGTGCGTCTAGTCCGGTGATTTCAGTCATGAGCGCCTCCTCGAACGAGACGCTTACCACTCGGCCATGCTCTGTCAATAGACGATTGGGCTCCCGTCCCGGAGTAGATGGCGGGCACGACCGGAAGGCTGCGCATACAGGTTGAATTGCCCAGCGCGCAAAGGCTAGGCTGCGCGCGCCGTGCCGGTCTTGATGTTTATCCCGTGGTTTCGCGCGGAAGCGTGGAACATCCCCCTCCCCGTCGACCTGCCTTTGATCGGGGACACGATTCCCATTCAGCCGTTTGGGGTCCTGGTCGCAACCGGCGTGCTCACCGCAGCGCGGGTCGCCGAATGGTTCGCGCGCAAACGAGGTTTCGAACCTGCCGTGGCCGCCGACCTGGTCACGCACATCGTGGTGGTCAGCTTCATCTGTGCCTACGTTCTTAATGGCATCTTTTACCATCCGGACACGCTCTCCGAAATTCTAGCCAGCCCGCGGCTCTTCTTTTCGCGATGGCTCGGCCTATCGTCATACGGCGGGTTCGTTGGCACAATTCTGGGCATTTATATTTGGAAAGTGCGCCGAAAGCTTCCCGTCATGCCCATCGCCGACGCGGCCGCATTCTGCTTTCCGTTTGGATGGTTCTTCGGGCGCATGGGCTGTTTCGTCGTGCACGACCACCCGGGCCGCGAGACCGATTTTTTTCTCGCGGTAGCCGACTATCAAGTCGGTTCTCCTCCGTGGGTGCCCCGGCACGACCTCGGCTTATATGAAGTATTTTGGTCTGCCGCAGTGGTCGCGCTATTCCTGGTGCTCTTCCGCAAGAAACGGAAAGCTGGCGTCTATGTCGCTCTGCTCCCGCTCCTTTACGCGCCCATCCGCTTCTTTCTCGACTATCTGCGCGCCGACCCGAGCGAGGGGGGCGACTTGCGATACGGCAACCTCACCCCGGGACAATACGCGTCTATCGGATTCACCCTGCTGAGCCTTGCGCTGCTGCGCTACGTGCTCACGAAGGAAGATATGCCGCTGCCAAAAGAAATCCGCATCTAGAGCAGCGGCCTTTTGCCCTGAGCTCGGCTTACCTCCCCTGCTCGCCCGGACGAAGCACGAATCGTGCGTCATCCGGGCTGCGCTGCCGGGGCGCTCGAGCTCAGACCAAAATTCCGCTGCTCTATGGGATGTGACTTGAGCCGCAATCAACCAATCTGATCGCTGCTCTCTGACATAGGACAATGGCCTATTGCGTTGTTCGTGTGCCTTTCGCTCGCAGTGGGCACGGGGTGAGGTATCCGGATCAGACTCAGCGTCTGCGTCTGAGTCTGAATCAGCGTCGGGATCGGGTTCAGGTCCGGGTTCAGGTTCTGCGTCGGGTGTCGCATCGGACTGAGAATCTGCCTGTGCATCGGATTCGGATTCGGCGTTCATGTCAGAATCGAGCGGTTCGCGTGGAAATCCATGTTCGGAACACGGCTGCGGTCTAAGCGCGCGCAGCCGAAAGCCGGAGGATGGTCATGCGCAGAACTGGATGCGTCGGATTGGTGTTCGCTGCTGCGGTGTGGGGAGGCTGTGGTCGCGGAACGACACATACCGCGCCAGCCGAAGGTGCGTCCTCGCTGGTTACGATCACCAGCGGAACGACCGCGTCGCAACGGACGACACGAAAGCGTTGCGGAGCGGGTGAACTGAGAATTGGCCGTGGTCAAACGGTCTATGCGGCGAACCGCCAGGGACCCGCGATTGTGTCGGCGCTTCGACTCGACGCGCAGAACCCGAGCGCTGATTTGGCGATTGGTCGCGGTGACCAGCTGCTCACCGCGCTGGGAAACGGCCGCGGCTCTTTTTCTGCAGCGCGCCAGCGGACGCTCACGAGCCACACCGCAGTGGCAGATTTCGCGACAGGAGATTTTGACGGAGACGGAGCAACCGACGTGGCGTGGCTCGATGAGAACGCCACGGATTCCGTTTGGATGGCTCGCGGAACGAGTCAGGGAGACCTCAGCGGAGCCGCCGAGCGCGTATCGGTCGGCGGGCGAAAACGTCCCGTCGCAATCGCGGTGGCCGATTTCAACAGCGACGGGTATGCGGACGTCGCGACCGCAAATCGAGCGTCACGCACGGTGACGCTGTTGTTGCGCGACCACCGCCGAAATCGATTTGTCCAACGCGAGCTTCGGCCTCCTTCGGGAGTCACACCCGCGCTGCTCGAAACCGGAGACTTCAATGGCGACGCGCGCCCCGATCTATTGGTTGGCGGAGGGCGCTCCGCGGTTGTGTACACGAGTCTCCGGCTGAGAGGTGTCCCGCAACTTCATCGCTCGATATTTCACGACCGCCCCGTTCTTCTACCCATCGAAGCAACGATCGGAAACTTCGGCGACTTTGAAGCCGGTGACGTCAACGGCGACGGTCGCGACGATATCGTCGGCCTCGATAACCTCGGTCAAATCTTCGTATTCTACGGAACAGCTTCGCTCGATTCCGCGGTGTGCTCGGCCGCGCTGCAGGGGCCTTCAGGCGGAAGCGGTATTCAAGTCGCGCCCTTCACCATCAACCCCGACGCGTTTGCAGAGCTCGATTGTGCGCCATCCTGTCGCGCGCCCCGCATCGCGCTCGGCGATATCGACCGAGATGGTTTTGCGGATGTCGCGGTCTCAGCGGCCGGCGGGTCCACCGATGTGCAGGTCTTTTGGGGTTCTTCAAAAGAACTCGAAGAAGGACCGCGCTTATTCACCACGGGCAGAAACGCGGCATCGGTTGCACTGGCGGACATCAATGGAAACGGTCGACTGGATATTCTCGCTGGTGCAGAAGACGGTAGCGTTTGGGGTTTCGCGACGGCCTGCGCGTGCGAATCGTTCTGGGAGGGCGCGCAGTGTCAGCAGTGCAACGATCCGCGTTGCCCGGGTCGCAGCGACCCTCGCGACACGCAACTCGCAGTGGGCCCAGCGCATATCGTGTCCGCCGGCGCGGATTTGGTGCGGCGAAGCGAACGCGCGATTCGAGACCGACGCGGAGCCCATACTTTGGCGCAGCAACTCGCCGCGTTGGCATCGGAATCAACGACGGTTGTGATTGCGCACCCGACGGCGAAACGAGCTGTCACCGGGCGCAACAACGGCCAGGCGGTGGCTCAAACCGCGGTCACCTTTGCCGTCGACCGAGTCCTGCACGGCGACTCCTCGCTCAGAAGATTTGTGGTGACTCAAGAAGGTGGGCGAGCGAACGGACAGGTGGTGCAGGCATCCTCGGCGATTCCTTTTTTGACCCTCGATGAGCTGAATCAATGCTCGTCAGGCGCTCCGCCGACCTACTTCTGGGTGATGTTCCTGAGCCGCGATGGTCGGCGTTATCGCCTCACCCCCGACCTCACCGCCCCGGCCCGCCAGGTCGACGCCAGCGGCGGCGATTTCGTGCTTCGCGATTCGGAGAGCGGTTTGTCGCTCTCGAGCAGCGCCTTGGCGGCGGTGCTCCGGACCCACTCCGCGGCGGCTCGCCTCGGAAACTGATGATTCTTGATCGATGAGGGAAACTGTCATGCTCCAGAACACGTCGCGTATCGTCAGCCGGCTCGCACAACGCCTCTACTCGCCCGCACGACAACTCGGTCGATGGCTATTTTGCTCATTCCGAATCGCCGCGGTCGCTCTCTTGGCCGGCACCGCTGCGTGGGCCACGCTCCCAACGAACGCGGCGGCGTACTGCTACTACAACACACGCACGTGGAAGCGGGGAAACCAGCCGCTCGAAGAGATTCCGGTGTACGTCGACCTGGGACCGGTCGGAGATTTGCGACGCACTGGACTCGATGAAAAGACCCTTGTTCACTACGTGATGGCGACGCTGCAAGAAATCAATCGCGCGTCAGGCACGACGCCGCGGCTCTATTTCGGAGGCATTCGACGCCCCGACGCTCTGATGACGCGCTCGTCTCTCCCCGACGGTTCGGGCGTCCACATCCGTGCGGCGCGATGTACTGACGACGATAACGGACAGGACGATCCGGGCGCCATCGCCATCGCCAGCCGCGGCAGCGAAGGCGAAAACAAGGCCGTGATTCGATTCAAGCCGCTGCTCGACGACGATGGTGCGCTTTGCTCCGGGTTCGAGCCGTACAACACCGTGGGCGCGCAGCAGATTGGGGGCGGAATCGAAGAGTGTGTCGAGCCGTTCCCGGGGGTGTTCAGCCCCGCCAAGGGCTACTGCATTCCGTACAAAGACTTCAAGGGAGTGTTGTTGCACGAAATGCTGCATGTGATGGGGCTCAATCATCACGAACTGGATAGCTGCACGTGCGCCATGCAAGACGGCACGCACAGCAACGATCCGGTTCCCACGTTCGGTTCGGTACGCAGCTTTACCGGGGTTTCCGCTGGAGCGACCCGGACGCTCTGGCGCGACGATGTGGAGGGCTTGCGCGCGCTCTACAGCAGTTATTCGAGCTGGCCTCAAAGTTGGAAAGTCGTGGAGTATGCCTCGAGCGACGGCGTCGATTGGGACGCTGTCGGCGAAGTGCCGCTCGCGAGCCAGACCATTGTGCCGGTCGCGGCGAGCAGCGCCACCGACGACAACGATGGTTATCTTGCGCTGGCGTATTCAGACCAAGGCGGATACGTGCGCGCTTCGCGCCGCAATCCGAGCGGGGCATGGGCCGACCTCGGACGGGTGTCTCCGAACGAAACGTACACGCGAACCGATGGGCGCGTGGTGTTTTCCGGCGTGACGGTGCAGCCGCCCGCCGTCGCGTACGCGCCTCCGAGCAGCAACCACCCCGGCCGGATTGCGGTGGCCTGGGTATTCGAGGACGAAACCGACCGGCAAGCCCATATTCGCTGGGCGGTTCGCAACCGAGACGGCGGCGCATGGACGATTTCAGACGGCAGCTCGTCGAGCCGCACTCCGATTCGCACCGATTTTCGACGCGTCGGCCTCGGATACGACCCTGTGCATGACATGTTTTTGCTCAGCTATCTCGACCGGCCACTAGACGACAACGATCCCCGCGCCTACGGCTACGTATGGGCCATCGAAGCGGCGTCCGCGGAGCTCGGCAGCCCCGGGCCGGCGATGGTTCGCAGATATGTTCCGATCGACTCCGCCGAGGGGCTCGGCCCACCCAAGGGCGAAATCATGCACGACATCGGCGCCCCCACCTGCACCCAATACGGAACGTCCACCACGCGCTGCACGATTCCCTTTTCGACGAGCGGGGAAAACGGGCCCTGCCTCGGTTGGTACTTCGGCACACGCAACGGCAATGGCCTGGGGTTTGCTGAGCTGGAGCGCAAAATCATGTGTTACCCATCGCTCGGCCTGCATGACCTCGACGCGTCGCCGCAATCTCGGAACGTCGGCACGTTGGTCCACATCATGCCCGGCGCCGACCCCATCGCCAATGCGCCGCCGCAGAGCTTCAACTGCCAAGCGAGCGGCCTGTGCGCGAACGAACCACGCACCGAGGTCCGCCTTCGCCATCGCATCGCAGCCCAGGTTGGCTCGGGAGGGATTGTTCTGCCCGGCACAGATCTGGGTTTCGCGCTCGAGTCGCCCACCGATATGTGCTTTATCCCTGGGACAAGCGCGTCGCACCCAGGTCCGGACGCGCCCGGCCCGTGGTGGCCGGCCGCGGTCGGGACCATCGGCGCAAACGCGCAGCAATATCGAATCTACGTCGCCGAAATCGAACAGCGGTGCGGAAACGGGGTCGTGGAAGAAGGAGAGGACTGCGAGCCAGGAAATTTGGGTGCGAGCTGCCAAAGCATCGGTCTCGGCGCGGGCTCGCTCTCGTGTCGGTCAGACTGCAGTTTCGACACGTCTGAATGTGGCCCTCCAGGATGCGAGATGGGGCCCGGACATCCGGATTGCGACTGCATCGACGTGATCGATTCGAGCACCTGCAACGAAGACGAAGATGGATGCTTTCCGGATGGCCCCGGCAGCTTCGGAACCGCGTCGGTGTCAGACAATCTATCCGGGAACCTAGGGCTCTATTGCCACGGCAGCGCAGTTTGTGGCCTTCGGCGAATTCAGGGCACGCTCCGCCCGATTTGCCAAGCCTGCCCCGCCAATCCGGGCCCCGGAGAAGCGGGCTACGGTTGCCCTTGCTATTCAGACAGCCAATGCGCGTCCGAGGGGCAAGCAGGGCCGACCTCGCTATCGTTCAACGGCCCCACCGTCGATCTCTCGTGCTGGGGTTCGGAAGAAGATGGTTGGTCATCGGGGCCCGGACACTGTCTTCCCGCGCTCGACCCCAGCGGCTCGTTTGAAGCGAGCGGTCAGAACGAGCGCGAGGAATTCGAACGTACGCGCTGGCTGTGCAAAACAAGCTGCAGCTCCCTCAGTGCGAGCACCAACGTTGGCTACGTCTGTAAGTTCAACCACGGCGACCCCGAGTTCCACTATGCCGCGTGCGTGGAAGACGGCGGCTGCGATGGAATGGTGACCGGGGAATGCGAATCGACGGGACAACGATGTAGCCCCGAAACCTCATCGTGTATCGCGGAATGCGACCCTGGCGAAAACACGGGCAGCGGCAACGCCGGCTGCGCCTACTGGGGCTACCCGCCGGGCTATCTCTGCACTGCGAGTACGACTCCGTCGCGCTGCGTGCCTGCGCCATGCTGGAACTACCCCAACGTGCCTGATCTCAGCACCTGCGATCAGTTCATGAACGGAGGCGGATAACTAGCGAGGGAACGTCCTCGGCCCACGATGATCTATTCCAGAAAGGGAAGGCGGGCGTCGTCCCCAGGCGCGAACTCGGAGGCGTTGCCGCCCATTGCGCGGCAGAAGGACGCGAGCAGCCGACCGTGAGAGAGCGTGGTGTCGGCCTGGCCGGAGGGCCAGAGCACGCTTTGTCCCGTAGTGAGCTGGCCGCCTGCGGAGCCGGCGGTAAGCCAGGTTAGGTTGGCCACCGAGTGGGGGTTATGGTTGCCGTCGCGGTTGGCAAGCACGACCACGCTGTTGTCGAGCAAGGAGCGGTCGCCTTCGCGGACGGCGTCGAGTTTGCGCAGCAGCGACGCGTAGCGCTCTACATACCACTGGTCGACGCAGCGGCGACGGCGCTCTCGATCGGAGCCGCCCCCGTGTCCGATGTCTGAGTGTTCTTCTTTGAGGTTCGAGGCGTTGTCGCTCGATCGGCCGATCCGGGCTGCGCCTCGAAAGTTGTCGGGGATAAACCAGCGACCAGGGCCGCCATCCCAAAGAAACGTCACCACGCGGGTGATGTCGCATCGCAATGCCTCGACAATGAGATCCGAAACAACATCAAATGTTTCGATTGGATTAAGATCGGCCGCGGGCTCTGCTGGCATCTGGCAGCCCGCGCCGGGGGCCGGACCGTTTAGGCGTGCGCGCACGGTTTCCACGGTTTGAAGATGCGCCTCGACTTGCTCTTTTTCCCAGCCGGCCATGCGCGAGCGATAGCGATCGAGCAGCGAATGCACGTGGGTATGAATCACCGACGCACGAGCGCGCCGGATTGCCCCGTCGCCTGCGGGATCGAAATCGCCGAACAGGCGCGCCCACAATTCCTCTGGGCTGTCCACGGTGGCGGCGGGGTTTGGCGCATTGCCCACTGGCCCGCCTTCGTAGGAGATATAGCGGTTGACGCCTTTGCTGCCCGTTTGGCGCATCGCAATCGACTCCACTGGAATCGTTGACCGAAGCGATGCGCCAAGAAATCGATCAAGCGAAGGCCCGCCCGCCGAAAATCCGTAGGGCGGCTGGCCGGAGCCATCCCACCCACCGTCGCGCACCCGGCCGGGCGGCGCGGCGGTGAGCACATAGGGATAGGCCAAATGGCAGCCGAACACGGCCGACTCAAAGTGTTGGTAGGTCAGCCCGCTGATCACGTTCACTTTGGGCGCCAAGTCGCCGAGCGGAGCGAGGGCCGAATCCTGTGGAATGGTCAGCGAATCGCTCGCGGGCAGCTTATAGTGCCCCATTTCTTGGGAGTTGCCGTTGGTTCGGCACAGCACGATCAGGCGCTTGGGTGCCGAGTCGTCGGCATGGGCGCGACGCGCGATAGACCTCAGAAAGGGTAAGCCCAGCCCGCTGAGGGTCATGGTGCGAATGAGAGTGCGTCGTTTCATCGCTCGGTCGTCATCGGGTGATCGGTTCTCGGTATCGAAAGAGTTCGCTGGTCGCGAGTTGCTGGGCGAGCTGCCTCAGGTTGCCGCCCGACGCATGAAACGCCTCGGTCATCGCCCGCACCAGTTCCGCCTTGGTGGAGACTCGGCGCCGCGCGGCAAAATGAGCCCATTGCTCGGACATGCAGGCGCGCGCTTGCTGGTGGGTCGCGAGAATCTGGCTGAGCTCGCCGATGTCGGCAAAATCTACATCGCTGCCGGGGACCAGATCGACGATGGTGCCACTCGAATCTTCGGGGGTCGGGTCTTGCCGTCCGAGCTGGTCGAAGGAGAGCGCCGCAAACCCAATCGGGTCCATAAAGCGGTGGCACGCGTTGCAGTAAGGCTGCTCCATATGCGCGCTGAATCGGTCGCGCACGGTCTGTGCCGGCTCAAGCGGAGGCAGATTGGTATCGACATCGGCTGGCGGCGCAGAAAGCGTTCCGCAGAGCAGCTGGGTGCGCACGGTTTTGCCAAAGTGGGTTGGCGACGCCGAATCGTGCGATGCGTTGACCACCAACACGCCACCAAGGGTAAGCAATCCGTGACGTCCCGTGCCCTCTGCGGGAACCATCGTGAAGCCGTCGCTCGAGGGCGCAGCCATGCCGTAGTGTTCCGCAAGCCGACGATCCACCGCGACCACGGGCGATTGGTAAAGCTCGCTGAGCGTGGCACCCTCGCCCATCACATAATCGATGAACGCATGCGCCTCCTCGCGCAGCGATTCACGCAACCCGCCATTCAGCTCGGCGCCGCCTTGGCTACTGCGTTCGACTTCGTCGAGCTCATCGAGCCGCAGCAGCTGGTCGAAAAACGACCGAAACACATAACGCGACCGTGGATCATCAAGCAGTCGCTCCGCCGTACGCGCGAGCGTTTCAGCGTCGCGCAACGCGTCCTCATCGGCGAGCCGGGAAAGCTCTTCGTCGGGCACGGTGCCCCAGAAAAAATAAGACAGCTGCGCTGCGATTTCATAGGACGTCATCGCGGCACGGTCGCCCTCCACTTCTTCGCCGGCACTCGGAGGAAGCTCCCAGTGGTAAAGAAACTGTGGTGAAAGAAGCGCAACCTCAACCATGCCGCGAAGCCGCTCGTCGTAAGAGTGTCCAAGGTCCGGCGCCGCCAAACCTTGAAACGCGCCGAACAGATCGGATTGTTCATCGTCCGATGGGGGTCGGCGGAACGCGCGTCGACCCACGATCGCCGCGAGCTCCTCTGCGCACTCGTTTTGCTCCGCCGGGCCTTGCGGGCTCGCGGACGCGCTGCAGCGACCGGCCCAATCCGCGTCTACGCCGTCCCACTGAAGGTCAGCGGCGACCGCTTGCGCAACTTCACTGAGCGCTTCGACATAGCCATCGTTTATCGGATGGGGCGCGAGAAAACCGGTCGATTCGACGGGGTCTCGAGGGAGCGATTCGGCCAGCCCTCGCACGCGCGACAAACCAACCCCGGTGATGTCAGAAACCGAGCGCAAAAACTCCTCGCGAGAAAGCCGCCGATATTCCAGTCGGTCGGCGGGTGCGAGGGCGGCCGCCGAAGGATTACTGCTGTCGGCGTCCGGCCCAGCCGCGGGGCCGATCCTGCCCGAACAGCCGAGGAGCCCCGCGAGGCAAAGTGCGCCCCAGCCCACGGCGACTCTCGCGCGCGCTGCCTTCGAAGACGGCGCGCAGCGAACAAACTCTTCCGGCAGTGAGCACATCACAAGGCACACGTCGCCCGCGCCATCACTCCTCCAAGGGCCAGAATACCCCAAAACAGGGTCAACCCAAAAGGGTTAGACCACATCGGCCTATGTGAGGTCAGCCTATGTGAGGTCAGCCTATGTGAGGTCAGCCTACGTGAGGTCAGCCTACGTGAGGTCAGGCAGCGGCTCCCGGCCGAGATCGCGATGGCCAAACCAGTCGTCGTTGAGCCCCATGGCGTGGCAAAGCGAGAGCAACAACCGATTGTGGGGTTGGCCCTGCGCCGTGACCACGCGGCCGGTGCGAAAATGACCGCCCACGTTGCCCGCGAGCACCCAGGGCGTGTTCCTCAGGCCGTGGCTGCCCGTGCCCATTTCGTTCATCCACACCACCAGGGTGTTGTCGAGCATGGTGCCGTTGCCTTCGGGAATATCCCGCAGGCGCCCGAGCAAATACGCAACCTCTCCCGCGTACCATCGATGGCATCGCGTGAGTTTCTCCCGCGAAGGCCCGTGGTCTTCATCGTGGGCCAGGCCGTGAATGCCTTTGGTGCCGTCAAACATAGACAGGCTCTCGTCGGTATTGAACTCCGAACCGAGCCACGTGAAGCGATGCTGGGCGCCGGCGCGGCCGTATTGAATCGTCGCCACACGGGTGAAATCGCAAGCAAGAGCCATCGTGACGAGGTCGATCTGGCGCCGGCTGATCCTGGGGATATGTTCGTTTAGCTCCGGGTTGAGGCGATTTCCAATGTCGGGCCGATCGCAGGAGTCAAGCGCTCCGCTGCCTGCGCCACGACCAAGCGCTGCTTCGATTTCTTCGATCGAGTTGAGATGCGCATCAAGCTTCTGGCGCTCCTCTGACGCCATCTGCCCGCGCAGCCGTCCCAAATCTTTGTAGACGAAATCGAGCACGCTGCGTTCGTCTTGAATCCGCGCTTCGATCGCCGGATCGGGCGCGCTCGCGCCTGGCTTGACGAAGTCCTTGAACAGCGTCTCGTAGACCTGGTGGGGGTCCTGTTCCGCCAATATCGGCGCCATCGAACCGCTGTAAGAGAGCGCTGCGGTGGTGGTATTGCCTTGATCGACTTGAATCCCCGTGAGCAGACTTTTTTCCCGCAATCCCTTGCTCAACGTCGCGGCGATGTGCTGGTCGACAGAAATACTCGTGGCGAGGCTCCGGTCTTCGAATCGTTGTTTGGGAAACGTGGGAATGGAGCCAGTCAGCGCGGTGTTCATGCCGCCGTAGTGCCCGTCTTGCACGCTGGGAGGTCGAACTTCAGCCGCCTCGTACCTAAGCCCGTCCACCACCAAGAGCTGAGATTTGAACTCCTCCAATGGCTCCAGGATCGTGCTTAGTACGAGCCCCGAACCATTCATGGTGGGCTTCCATTGCTCGTGCACGGTGCCATTCGAACTGAATACGATCACCAGCCGTTTCGGCGTCCCTCCGTTGTCCGCGCGGGCGCCCAAGATGGGCACGAACGGCAGAAGCAAACTGCTGCCCCCGATCGCGCGAAGCACGTTCCGACGCGAAATGACCATCTTCGATGTGCCCCGCCGTCGCATTACTGTTCTCCTCCTTGCCCGTATCGAAACGCATCGCTGGTTACCACCGACATCAGCAAGTCGTTCAAGCCGGCTCCTGAGGCAAGCTGTTCGCTCAGCGATTCCACAGTGCAGCGGTCGCTGACTCCTTCTTTTCGCCCCAGCCCGAACCGAAGCCACTGCTTGCCGTAGCATCGCCGCACTTCAGCGCTCTGGGCGAGGCGCTCACTCAAACCGCCTGCGCCGTCAAAGTCGCCATCCACATCTTCAGTGCCAAAGAGCGAACCGCTCGCATCGATATCGTGCTGGCCGTCCTTTTCTCGGTATCGCCCGATGGCGTCAAAATGCTCCAGGCCAAACCCGATCGGGTCCATCAACCGATGGCAACCTGCGCAGGTCGCGTCTTCGGTGTGTGCCTTGAATCGCTCCCGGGTGGAGAGGCTCGGGTCCGCCGCGGGCGGGGTGACGTCGACATCGGAAGGAGGAAGCGGAATGATTTGGCAGAGCATTCGCTCGCGGACGAACTTCCCGCGCAAGATGGGCGAGCTTTGTCCGGCATTGGCCTGCGCGGAAAGAAAGCTCGCGTGCGTCAAGATTCCGCTGCGCTGTTCAGGCGGCAGCTCCACGCGCGCCATACCCGTCGCCGCATCAATATTGGTCGGCGTTTCGATTCCGTATAGGGAAGCGAGCACGGGGTCGATATAGGTATACGACGCGGTGAGAAGGGTCTCGAAGGGCGCGCCTTCAACAAACACCGACCGCGCAAACATCGCCGTCTCTCGCTGCATCGCCGCGAACAGCTCGGGCGACGCTTCGGGATACAGCGTTCTGTCCTTGTCGATGTTGCTCAACCGGTCGATGTGCAGCCATTGGTTGTGAAAGTTGTCGAGCGCGGCGAGCGAGCGTTCATCGTTCAGCATGCGCAGGGTCTGTTCTCTGATCCCTGTGCGCGTGGCCAGCGCTCCTGCTTCCGCGGCGTCCAAAAGCTCGGCGTCGGGCGTCGAACTCCACAAGAAGTACGACAAGCGCGTCGCAATTTCGAACCCATCGAGCAGCGTAGGCTGCTGCGCGGTCGCGGTACTGAGCTCGGGCCGGTACAAGAACGACGGCGCCTGCAAGAACGCTTCCGCGGAGAGCCGTACCGCGGCCTCAAACCCGTCGCGGGTTCGCTTGGCTTCAAAGAGTTCGGTCATGTCGGCGACTTCATCGTCCGACAGCGTTCGACGAAACGCGCGGCGACCGAAGTCACGAATGAAACGCTCCGCGCATTGCGCTTCGCCTTCCGCTTGAACGTCGCAGCCGACGAGCCGATCAAGTCCGGCATCGGTAGCGACTTGGTTGGCCAAATCTGCGTACAGCCCAATCGCCCGACGCGTAATCGGAGTCACCGCGTTTGCGTGAAATCCACCAAGCGATTCATCCGCTTCGAGTTCCGCATTCGCGTCGACGGCGACACCGACAAGGTCGTGAACCGTGTTTTGGTATTCTACGCGACTCAGCCGCCGCATGGGCGCATAGGGGACACCCGAGCGCGTCGATTCGCAGAGGCTGTCCGCGGCAATCGAAGACGTTCCCAGGCCGTCGTCGATCACGCCCGAACAGCCAGCCAAAGAACATCCTGCGACAACCAACGCGGCGGCTGGACCAGCTGTCCAAAACTCCGGTCGCAAGCACTTTATCCGAAAAATCGATACTTCCACTCGGGACCGCTTGTGCCGCTATCAGCCACTCCCCAGTAAGAGAGTTCCATCGTGAAAACAGACCGTCAATACCGAGTTGCGCGGGTGGTCGCAGGTATGCTTTGGAAACCTATGTGATCGTTGAATTTTACCAGAACAATAAAATTGTGACCCCAAGGGCTGAAAGAAGCCACAGTGGCACGGTAGCGGATCCATCGAACACTACAAACTCTCTCCAGTACCTCACGCAAAGAGACGACAACGTCTCGTCCAGAATATGACGAACAATCGTTGACATACTGTCTAACTCTGATACGCCGGACGCCCAGAGGAGGTTTGACGAGATGTCTAAGAACCGCAGCAAAGAAAAAGAACTCTTTTCGGCCAAGAACAAGCTTTCGTTGCTCCGCGACGTCATCGGGCTTCGCAGCGCGGAACATTTGTCCGCGTCGAGCATGGGACAAATGCATGGGGGGCGTGCCGCCCAAGCGGAGGTTTGCATCGGGACGTACAGCACCACCGAAACCGGCTAGCGGAAACTCCGCGACTCTAGGTGCGCCGCACTGTCATCACCGTCGACGGCCGCTTTCGCTGGTGAACTGTGGTCGTAGACCGTGACGAAGTGCGGCAAGCCACACGATACGCCTAGGGCTCACCACCACCCGCGGTTGTTTCCCATCAGCCACCGCACCTCCGGGTAGCGCGTTCGGGCGAGGCGGGTACCCTAGAGCATGGCTCTTGCGGTAAAAGCAGTAGGGGTCGAACGGCTGCTTCAGTGGACTCGACAGGTGGTCGTCGCGGCAGTAGCCGTCTGCGCGGGATGTTCGGTCAACCCCGACCTAACCGGCAGGCCTTGTCCATGTGCAGCGGGTTACGTGTGCCAGACCGACCGATGCGTCCGGGCAAGTGGGAATCAAATCGGCCCGTTTGAGCCCGGCAACGGAAACGGTTCGTCACCAGATAGCGCAGTCGCTGACGCTGGATCGATCAGCATGCCGCCAGCGGACGGTGGAGCGGCAACTGGCTTGGTGGCTTGGTATCGTTTCGACGAAGCCGACGCGACCGCGGGCGTGCTCGACTCGTCCGGGAACGAGTTCCATGGAACGTGCGAAACGACCTGTCCGGCTCCGACTGAAGGCGTAGTGGGCAGCGCGCTGTCATTCGACGGTCGCGGCGACACCATCGTCGTGCCCTACGATGACCGATTCGCCACGACCTCGGCGTTCACGCTCGCGCTGTGGGCCCTCTGGCGCTCGATCGACCGAGACAACCTTCGCATGATGATCGGCAAACCCTATAGCGAGGATTCGTTGAACTCTTGGGAAATCTATTTCCGAGACTGGGAACGCGACGGAACCGTCGAGCTCCATTTCGCGCAGGCCGACCGCTCGCCGCGCGACCGCGTGTCCGTTCCGCTCAGCTTCGGCGCAAATGAATGGGTGCACATTGCGGGCACCTGGGACGGAACCACCGCAGCCTTGTGGGTGAACGGCGAACGCGTAGGCACGCGCGTCGACGAAGAGGTTCGCTTCGACCAACGCCCGATATTCTTGGGCTCAGACAACAACGGCTCGAGATCCACAAGCTTCTTCAACGGGGATCTCGACGACGTCCGCATCTACGACCGGGCGCTCGACGAGGCGGAAATCGACGCGTTGGCGAGCCGAGGAGAAACCACCGAGGAGCGATGACGCTTCATCCAACCGCCCGAAACCATTGACAATCGATCGCCGACCGGCCTTTTTTCGCGGACGTTCTGCCATAAAACGCGCCTTCGATGTGCTCGTTGCCCGGGAGATCCACTAAACTGGTGGTGTTGTGTCGTTGGCTGTACGGGCGTCGAGTGAACTTCGCTACAAAGTAGTGAGTGCACTCGCCCGCGGCGGGATGGCAGAAATCTTCTTGGCCAAGACCATGGGACCCGGCGGGTTCGAGAGGCCGGTGGTCATCAAGCGCCTCTTGCCTCATCTGCGGTCCGACCAGTCGCACGTGCGCATGTTCCTCGACGAGGCACGCATCGTGGCGGGCATTCGACATCCCAACGTCGTCGATGTGCACGACCTGCAGCAAATCGGCGACGACTACATTTTGGTGATGGAGTACCTCGAGGGGGAAGCCACCAGCACCTACCGCGACGCAGCTCGGAAAGCTGACGGGCTGGATCCCTGGCTTGGTGCGTATATCGTTTCGGAAGCGGCGGCCGGCCTTTACGCGGCGCACAGCATGAAGACGTCATCGGGCCGCGATCAGAATATCGTGCATCGGGATGTATCCCCGCAGAACATCTTCGTCACCTACGAGGGTGAAGTGAAGCTGCTCGATTTTGGCGTGGCCCGCGCTGAAGAACGCATGAGCGAAACGATGAGCGGAGTCGTGAAAGGCAAGTTCGCCTACATGGCGCCAGAGCAGCTTCGAGGCAAACACGTGGATCACCGAAGCGACTTGTTTTCGCTCGGCGCCGTGCTCTACGAGCTGACCACGGGGCACAAGTTGTTTGGGCGCGACAACCAAGCAGCCACGCTGATGGCGGTATGCCAAGAGCCCGTGGCTCGACCGTCCGAACGATGGCCGGACTACCCGGTGGGCCTTGAGCCCATTGTCATGCGCGCGCTCCAGCGCGACCCCAATATGCGGTATCAAAGCGCCGACGAAATGCGCGAAGACATCGTCGCCGCCCTCAACGCCAACGGGCCAGGGGCACGCCTGTCTCGAACGCTGCGAAGCGTGATGCACGAAATGTTTGCCGACCGCATGAAGCGCAAGGCCGAGTTGCTCGCCGAATCGCACGGCGAGGCCGCCACCGTCTCAGAGCGTTTTCAGCGTAGCTACAACGACGAGCTCGACTCCACCCTGATGCGCGCGCATCGCACGCCGAGCCACATTCGCGAGTTCGTGCGGCCGCTCCCCCCCAAGCCGAAGCGACGTATGTTGATCATCTTCGTGGCGGCGGCGCTGGTCACGGGAGCGATCGGTATCCTGCTGAACCACAGCGTCCAAGACGAACACGCATCGCCCCAGGCGACGGAACGCGCAGACTTGGTGTTCGAAACAAACGCGCTCGAAGAACCCGTGCGCAACAACGGTTCCGCGAAGGGTACCCCGAACGCCGCGTCTATCGACGCCGACCCGATGGTAGACTTCGATATCGCGACCGACCCCGCAGGGGCACGGGTATGGGTCGGGAACGAATCCACCGCTTGCGTCGCGCCCTGCCGAATCAAAGTTTCTCGAGGAACCGCCCCGGTTTCCGTAGTCGCCAAGCTGCGCGGCTATCGCGACCGCGAGCTGACACTGTCGCCGCATCGAGACCGAGACGTGATGGTCACTATGGGCGTCGTGCGGCCGCGCCCATCCGCGAGCGCCACGCGAACCCGGCGGCCGACGCGAAACGTCCGCCCCCCCGAGCCCGAAACGCCTAGCTCCATGTTTCTGCCAGAGCCGGAACCTTCGGAACCCGAAAGCTCCAGCGACAGTCCGTTTCACGCGTTTGAGTGATCGCGCGTCTCACGCATCAGGCCGGGTGTACACAGCGTCAGGGTCGGCTCCGGAACCGGGTTCGGGTTCAGCGTCCGGTTCGGGTTCGGCATCAGGATCAGGTTCGGCGTCGGGCTTCCGATTCGGCATCCGCAACGGCTTCGGCTACGATGAAGCCGACCAAGATGAAGGCGATGGAGAAATCAACACTCTCGGCGGGTCGCCCCCCGTGCACGCGAATACTCGGAATCGTGGCGCTCGGAATCGTCGCAATGTTGTCCGTGACGATGGCGGCGCCGGCGCACGCCCAGCGAACCCGCCGGCAGCAAGACAGCACGAGCCGAACCCGTCGTCCGAGCTCCGAGGACAAACAGCGCGCCGTCGAACTCTTCAAACTCAGCGAAGAAGCGTATCAACAAGGTCGTTTTCGCGAATCCGCGGCGCTGGTGCGTCGCGCCTACACCCTCGCTGGCGACCCTATTCTGCTCTACAATCTCGGCCGCGCACTCGAATCGGCCGGCGACGACGATGAGGCGATCGACGCGTTCTCGCGCTACCTCGACGAGGCCAAAACCGCGCCCAACCGCGGACAGGTCGAACAGCGACTCGCCACCCTCAAGCGAAAGCGCGACGAGCGAAAACAGCTGGAACGCGCCGCGCAAGGAACCTCGACAAGCGACCCCGAACCCGAAGAACAACTCGGCGAAGGGCCCGCCGATACGCCTCGGGAGAGCGGCGACACGCGCCGACGCCCCATCGCCCCCTGGATCGTCGCGGGCGTGGGCGGCCTCGTGCTGCTCAGCGCCATCGGCCCCGCCGTGCTCGCCGAAAACCGCACCAACGAAGCCGAACAAGCCCCCAGCCACCGCGAAGCGGTCCCCTTAGCCGAAGACGCAGACCGCTTCGCCAAAGTGACCAACGGGCTCCTCGCCGCGGGCGGAGCGATCCTTCTTGGCGGCTTGGTGTGGGGACTGGTAGCGACCCTGAAAGGCCGTCCGAGCAAGGACAGTTCGGAAGCGGCGCGAAAGCGACGCATGTCGATCAGCTTGGCACCACGCTCCGTGGTCGCTACGGTAACGTACTGAAGCTCACAGCTTATTTCGTGCACATGTCGGCATAGAGCTCACTCAAGCCCTGCGCCAGATCCACAACGGTTGTGCACGCAAACTTTGTGGCGCGCCCCGCTTTCTGGATCCTGTTGACCATCTTCGTCGCATACAGGACTGACTCTGGTCGCGGGTTCGGTCTGCCTGCCATGAGCTCCCAAATTGTTGAAAACAAACCGTCAATGGCATCGCCCACGAGTCCTTCAGGCTTCCACCAGGGGTTCCGGTCGAAGTCGCAGTTCGCAAGTTTGTCTTTTTCGTCGGCGAGGAACCCTTGAAGAATCGCGATGGCCCCGCACACGTTCTGTTTTTCAATACCTGACAAACCCGCCAGCTTGCCTCGTAGCTTGTTGAGGAAGCCCTCGACATCGCCGTCGCCGATCAATCCTTCGAGCCAATCTTTGATGTCCTCCGGGAGTTCGTCGGGCACATCAGCCGCATTGAGATCTGTTCGCATGTCGTTGAGCAAAGGCACCCACGTGGTCGCCTGTGAAGCCACTGCACCGAAAAATTGTTTTGCGACTTCGGGCGTGTATTTCGCTACATTTCGGTGGCTGAACGCGGCAAATGGCCCATTCTTGATGTTTTGTTCATAGCAATGGTCATAGACGTCGCATGCCAAGAAGAGGCTGTAGCCTTCAATGGCACGATGTACGGCCGGTAGGACAATCGAATAGCCTTTCTCTTGTTGATCAACACCCGACGGGTCAGGCGCAACCTCCGCCGCTACGCACCCCGACCCCAAAGCGACCAGCGCACCCAGCGCAATCGACTTCTGGCACCTTTTCTTACCGCCAAACATTCGCATCATTGGAAACATCCTCACGTCAATAACCTCTCCCAATACGCGCTTCCTAAGCATGATCCGTGCCACTACCCTCATGGATTCCAATCAGATAAAAACAAGCTTCTTTTGCGGGTTTGCGATGCAGCCACGACCAAAACTACGGGAGTCTTGAAGCCCACACAGAGAACATCCGCTCCAACAAAACCCTCCCCAGCGTGGGGACTGCAGAAGAACCGCGGCAACGAAATTCGGCGATGACTGTGCTCCACGTCGCGTTTTCACGAACGTCCATCTGCCAAGTTCCCTCGCGAACCCACCGATTGGAGAATCGCTCGTGGCTATTGTTTGCGGCGACTGCCGTTTTTGAGGTTGCCGCGAGACGTTTCGCTGTCAGGCTCGCCGGCCTTTGCGTTCTTCAGCACCATCATCCACCGCGCGTTCGCTCGCGCTCGCGCTCGCCTGCGCGATTTCGGCCCTGGCCTGCGCGGCCGAGGTCGAGTCGAATGAAGCTGCTGAGATCACCGAGAAGTTTGTCCCGCCGTGGTGGGTGCTGCTGTTCAAACCTACGTTGGTGGCTGTAGGCGCAGGGCTATTGCTCACCGGAAGTTCGCGCCGCCGCGATCCCGAACCGCCCCCGACGTTCTTTAATCGTCGCGCTTCTCAGTCCATTGAAGTGCTCGAGCGACAGCAGGAACAGCGACGCCGCACCAAGTCGGATGACAAACCACGCTGTCATGTGGCCCATCGCACGCTTCGCTTGCACGTATCGCCGAGCCGCGAGTCGGACTACGCGAGCGCAGGAATGTCGATAGACTTTCCTCTCCTGGGCATCACCGCGGCGTCCCGAGATCCGGTGCTCGCCACGACGGCGGCAGACGAAGTGTGTCGGAAGCGGATGGGCAGACTTGCAAGGTTTCTGAAGGATCCCAAAACCCGCGCGCAAGCGATTGAAGGGGTTGCTCGAACCTACATGAACCGGGAGCACGCTCCGCGAGTTCAGGCGGCGCGAACCGCGGCTGTTCTCAAAAACGTCTATGTCATGTATCAATGGGTGCGCAGTTTGTCGTTTCACGACCGACACGTGATCCTCTGGCCGTACTGCAAAGACGAGGGCTACCTGCTCGACCGCAATAACCAATGGGCGCTCCGAATGTGTGCTTCGCCGCGGCGCGTCCGGGAAACAGTGCTCGCGCCCTCGATGTTTTCGGCCTACCTCCGGACTTTGGTGGGTCGAACGCTTAGAGACTAGCGGCGATTTGTTCCGCCAGAGCTCGGGCCGACGTTTCGGTGGGGCGACGAAGCTCCAGGTGCACGCGATCGGCAAAACGGCGCAGTACGGGGTCGCGATGAAGAGGCACCGTCGGGGTGGTGATCGCCACGACGACAGCGCAACGATAAACGGCTGGCGCCTCGAGACCGACCGCCACGGCGCATGTGGTTCCCGCGGACGAAAGCGCCGACGCAAGCTGCGACCCGAACGTTTCCGCCCTCGGGTTGCCGGGGGCTCCGAGTACCGCCACGAGGTTTGTCGCCGGATCGAGCAAATCGTCAGTGGCCTTTAGTTCGACCTCCGCGCCTCGAACGGAGTCGCCAGCAATCAGCGGCAGCCGAATCTTCATCCTGGGCGTCCTGTACTCGACTTCTAACCGCGCTCGACTTCGAGCCCTTCGGCTTCCCAATGGAGAAAGCCGCCCGCCAAAAACGCGATCTCCAGCCCCTGCGACTGGAGCCCTTCGGCAAGCTCTTTGGTCTGGTCTCCGGATCGCCCATAGAGCACCCGAATGCGGCCGTCGCGGGCGGCGAGGTCGGTCTTTCGCGTCGCGAGCTCATCCGCCGGCACGTGCACCGCGCCGGGAATCCGATAGCGCCCGAACGATGCCGCGTCGCGCACGTCGACCGGAAGCGCGCGCCCTCCACTCAGGAGCTGCGCGAGCTCTTGGGGGGTTACCTCCGAGGCGCTCGCAGGAAGCACCGGCTTGACCATCTCGAGCAGTGCGCGCTTGTCCAGCACGCCCATATGATGCCCCACCAGCTGCCCCTGATGGACCAATACCAACATCGGAATCGACTGCACCCGAAACGCCTGCGCTACGCCCGGCGACGCTTCGATATCGAGCTTCGCCACGGTAAGCTTGCCTTCAAGCTCGACCGCCAGCTCGGCAAGCACCGGCTCCATCTGCTTGCAGGGCTGGCACCAGTCGGCGTAAAAATCGACGAGTACAGGCAGCTGCGCGCGCAACACCTCGGTTTCGAAATTGCGGTCGTTGACTGCGATCACGGACACGTTGATTCTCCCTCCACAAGCTCTACGCCGCGGCTGGTGCCAATGCGGCTCGCGCCCGCCGCGAGAAGCGCCCGCGCGGCCGCGGCGGTTTTGATGCCGCCCGAAGCTTTGATCTGAATCGACTCTGCGACCACCGAGCGGATCAGCTGGACATCGTCGACCGATGCGCCGCGCGGCCCAAAGCCGGTGGAGGTTTTGACGAACGCCGCGCCTCCCGCTTGGGCAAGGGAAGCGGCGACTCGGATCTCGCCCACAGACAATGCGCCGGTTTCGACAATCGCCTTGAGCGGACTCGGCGCGATGGCCTGCGCGATGGCCTGCACATCGCGTACGACCGCGCCGTAATCTCGCTGCCTGAGCGCACCGAGGGGAATGACCATATCGATTTCCGAAGCACCGCAGCGTATCGCGTCTTCCGCTTCGAACACTTTGCTCGCGGTCGTACCCGCGCCCAGAGGAAACCCCACCACGCTGACCGTGCGCACGTTGCTGCCCGACAGCTCGTGGGCGCACTGAGACACATGCCGCCCGTGAACGCACACCGCAAAAAAGCCCCATGCTCGCGCTTCGCGACACAGCGCAGAAATGTCGCTCGACGTCGCGTCCGCGCGCAGCAATGTGTGTTCGATGGCCGCGCAGAGCGTGGGGGCTTCCGCGTGACTTGACGCGGAGGGTTCGCGCGACGGTATATCCCGCGACTGCATATCTCGCGACTGCATATCCTGCGACTGGGCTTCGATCGACCCCATCGTAGAAGGACGCTAGCATGCACCCATCAGCCCGGCGAATGCTTCGACAGGTCGGGTCACCTCCGCTAGTATCGACCTCGAAATCCGGTATGGACGTCACCTGCGAACGCTGCGGAACAGAATACGATTTCGATGAGACGCTGGTCTCGGAACGGGGCACTCGGGTCAAGTGCACGAACTGCGGCCACGTGTTTAAGGTCTATCGCCCGCAGGAAAAAGCCGAGCGAGCGCCCGAGTGGCGCGTGCGCCTAGCCGACGGGACTGAGCAAAACCTGTCTTCGCTGAACGAGCTGCGACGAAAAGTTGCGGCCGGCGATATCCGGTCGAGCGACCAAATATGGACCTCCGATCACGAATGGAAATCGCTCGGCGAAATTCCTGAGCTGAACGATTTCTTCGAGGGAAGCGGGCGCCCCCCGCAAGATAACCTCGCGCCGAGCGTCCCGTCGCAAGGCAAACAACGGCGTAACCATACACCTCCCGGAGTTCCGTTTGCGGACGTTCCGACGGGTGGTTCGGCTCGGCCGCAAGACGCTATCCCCCGAGCTGAACGGGCGCCCACCCGGAGCCCGATGTCGGTGGCCCCGCCCGGAACCGCGACCGCGCGCAAGAGAACGCTCTATGGAATCGGCGCGCAATCTTCCCCGCCCGCCACTTCCTCACCGCAATCCAGCTCACCGCAATCCAGCCCCGCGCAAGCTGATTCGGTTCCCGGATTGGTCCGCAATTCGGGCTCCCGCCCACCTGAATCAGGCCATCCGCAGTCAGCGGAAACCGCGCAGTCGGTCCACACGGCACCCACCGTGCCTCCTTCGGTCGCCTTTCCGGATCCGTCGTTGCTCGCGCGCGCGACTGCGTCCGACGCTCGATCCGGCCCGCAACCTTCTCCAGAGCCAACCGAACCAGCCCCCGGAGCCCCCGCCGCAGCCTCTCGTCCGGCCGCCCACGCAGCCGGACCTTCCGCAACCGCGCCCACGATACCGGGTCAACCGCTCGTGCCGAGCCAGTCCTCTACGCCTCAGCCACCAGCCCGGCGAATCTCGCCCACGCGTATCGCGGATCCCGATGAAATCGAGGAAGACCCCACGCGACGCCGGTCTGCACCCGCGCCCCGCCTTTCGCCGAGCCCCCCCCCATCGAGGCCACCGTCGTCGAGGCCACCGTCGGTTCGACTCCCGCAGCCCGGTCCGCGGTCAGGACAAACCGCGGCCAGCCCTGCCAGCACGCCAGCCAAACCTCTGTACATCGACGAAGCAGAGGAACACGGCTCCGCCTCGCCTCGAGCGCATCGAGGCTCAGGGCTCATGGGATGGTCTCTTGGGTTGATTTTCCTGCTGGGCATCGGCGGAGGCGCCGCGTACTGGAAACGTGACGTAATCACCGGTCTCCTATCGGAACCCAAAGCCCCCAATCCTGTGGAAGCGTTTCTCTCACGCGGAGACGAGGCACTTCGGCGAGATGAAGTCGGTGGCTACGAGGAAGCGGTTCGCGAGTACATCCGAGCCACCGCCATTGATGGAAAAAATCCCTTGGTTCTGGCGTCGCTCTCTCGAGCCCACGCCGCGTGGTCGCAAGCGCTGCTCTTTGATGCATCTGATTTAGACGAAGCAGCAAAACTCGGGAACACCGACCTCGTTGGAAAAGCCGAGCTCGTACGACGCGAAGCGAATCGCCATTCCGAGATCGCCCGCCGCTACGCAGCCGACGGAACTCGACATGACCCCCAAAGCGCGGCCGCAGAACTCGCTTTGAGTGATGCGCTAAGACTGCTGGGAGAATCGGCAGACGCAAAAAGCCACTTGGACCGCGCGTCATCCATGAGCGAAGTCAACGCTGCAGAGGCACACTACGTCCGCGCGCTACTGCTTGCCCAAGAACCAGGACACTCACTCGCCGACGCGATTCCGGAAGCCCGAAGCGCCGCTTCGGCAGACAAGACCTGGATTCGCGCACGCCTGCTTCTCGCGCGAGCGCATCTCGCAGCCGGCGACCTAACCTCGGCAAAAACTGAGCTTGAAACAGTGCTGCGCAACCGAGCGGATCACCCGCGAGCCTCTCGGATGCTCGAAGCCATCGCTGCCGGGGCTCCGCCTGCGGTCGTCGCTGGCGACGCAGGCGTCGACGGGTCGGTTGACGCAGCGACAGAGACGTCCGAGATCGAGAACGACGGGAGCGACGACTCGCAAGAAGGGCGCGCCGAGCAAGGCACGGACGAACCCAGATCGAACGAGGCCGACCCCGATCGACCCGTCCCCACCTCGCGGGACTACAGCTGGTACATCCGAAAGGGTGAAGAGCAGCTTGACCGCGGACGCATGAAACAGGCCCAGCAGTACTTTGACCAAGCTTTGAAAAAGCGGCCTGGCGCGGCGGAGGCGCTTAGCGGCCTCGGGTATATCGCGCTCAATATGGGCGACGTGCAGGAGGCCGCGCGTCGTTTTAGACCAGCCTCGCAAGCCGGGTTCGGAGAAGCGTTTATTGGTCTCGGCGACGCCTACCGGCGCCTTGGCCGCAAAGCTGATGCCCTACGTGCCTACCGCAGTTATCTCGAGCGACAGCCCAATGGCGCCCACGCCTACATCGCCCGCCGCCAGATAGAAACGCTGGAGGCTGAAGCCCAAGCGAGTCCGGGCACGGCCGGCGGAACGACCGACGCTCCCTCGGAGACACCGCAGGACACCGCCCCCAGCGACCCGGCCGAATCGGACCCGCCCACAGCCCCATCGCCAGAACCGACCGCGCCGGAACCGACTGCGCCAGAACCGACTGCGCCAGAATCGCGGGCGCCGGAATCAGCGGCGCCCGAACCGAGCACTTGACTCTGCTCGAGCGCAGCCTTTTGCGGTATTCTTGTGGCCGATGAGTGGTGACCGCGTTCCGGGAAGCCCGCTGTCGCGCCTTTTGATCGACATCTCCATGCGACGAGACAGCGGTCGTATCGCCATTGGTCCACGAGAGGTGCGGCTGTCCGGCGGACGCATCGTCGACATCCTTCCCGCCTATGAAGACGAGTCAGTCGAACAGTTTTTGGTCAAAGCGGGACGCCTTTCTCCCGAGGACGCCACGATCGCGCGGTCTCAAGCGAGCGTTACCGACCAGCCCATCGAGCAGATTTTGCGAACGCTCAACCTGAGCGCGGAGGCCATCGATACAGCGCGGCGATCTCTCCTGCTCGACCGCCTGGTTCGAGCGTTTGCCACCGAAGCCGAAGGCGTATCGGTGAGTCCGCTCGTCCCCATGGAAGAGCAGTCTACATCCGAGTTTTCCTATCGCACATTGCCGCTGGTGCTCGACGCTTTGAGCCGGCAGGCCGGCGAAGGCGCGGCGGGGGATGTGGGCGCACGCTCAGGGCACTACCTGATCTGGGAAGACCATCCACTGATTCAAGAGGCGCAAACTTGGTGTGAACTGCTCCAAGAAGACGCCCATCGGCCCATCGCCCACTTGCTTGGTCAAAGCCCGGCGAACGCGTCGAGAATCGCGGCATTGGTGCAGGCAGGTTTTGCCCGGCTGGTCACCGCGTCGGAACGACCTCCAATTTCGGCTATCGTCCCTCCTCCGCGGAGCCCCTTCACCCACACATTGCGCCCGAGAGTCAGCTCTCTACCGCCAATGATGCCTCCGTTATGGCGTTTGCGGCCGGGATCAGCCCCTCCCCTGTCGGCACTCCATGAGGATGCAAACGAGCCGCTTCCCCGATTGTCGTCCCTCGAGCTTCCTTCATTTCCAGATTACGTCACGCCGCTGAACGATCCGTTGGACGAATACGAAAAGGACATTGCGGACCTGGAGCGCTCCGCGGCCCCACGGAGTGAACGTGCTCGAGCATGGCGGACATTTGCGCAAGTTTGGCAGCGCGATCACGGTTCGCTTTCCGAAGCCGCCCGCGCATACCGCGAAGCCGCCGCGGCAGACCCCAAGGACTTCGCTGCGCTCGCGCAAGCGGCAACGTTGTGTGCAGCCACGGGAAGTATGGATCTGGCCGGCGCATACGCCGACGCTGCGCTCGCCTCGTGCGACGAAAATGATCTCCGCGCCGCGGAAGCATGGGAACAAATTGCCATTCTGGCCTTGCGCGTACGGGATACCGGGCGAGCTCGCACCGCGCTACTCGAAGCCCTGCGTGTCCATCCCTCCCGACCTTCGTCGTGGATTCAACTGGCGTTCCTCCACCAAGCGGCGCGCGATCTCCCCGCCGCCGCCGAAGCCCTCACCGCAGCGGCGGGGCATCTCCGATCCACGGCTCCAGCTCGTAGTCGAGCGCTTCTTCTTGACGCATACCGACTGAATCCAGACGCGCAAGCGGCGGCGGTAACGTACGCCGAGTCCCTTCATAGCGATGGATACGGGCTAGCCGGAGTTGAATGGCTCGAGCGAACCGCGCGCGATCACTCCAGCGTCGATGTTCAGCGCGCGCTGCGCACAGAAGCGGCGACTTTGGCGGAATCCATCGAACGCCCCGACCTCGCCGCCCAATGCCTATTCGATCTGTTTGTCGCTGAACCTCATCTCGACTTCGTCTACGAGCCGCTGCTCACGGACCTCGCCAACGCGGGCATGACCCTCGACCACGCGGTCGGCTGTGAAACCTTCGCGGTCGAATGCACACCGAACCACCAGGCCGATTGGTTGATCCGGGCCGCAATTTCGTACGCGTCGATTCCCGGCGCGGAGGACTGGGCTACCGAACTCTACGTCCGCGCGCTGATCCGCGATCCCGACCGCGAGGATGCGCTCAAATCACTACGCGCGTTGCTTTCATCGTCGAACGACCCGGTGCCGCTGGCTGACGCCCTCGAGCGCATCATTCGAGCGTCGGGCGCCAAACGGGAATCGCAAGCGGAACTTTTGCGAGAACTCGCCACCCTAACGGAAGCCTCTCCTGGAATGGAGGCTCGCGCCCAATGGGCCTGGAGCCAACTGGCCGATTTCGGCGATTCCATCGCGCAGCAAAAAACGCGCGAATTCAGAGAGCCAAGCTTGGAGCTCGCGCGCCAGGCAGAACGAGAACTGGCACAGACCCAAGGTGAAGCGCGACTGCCGCTGACGCGCCAGGTTGCGGTGATACTCGCGGAACATCCCGACGAGCGCAAGCGGGCCATCGAGCTGTATCGCGAAGTGCTCGACCACGCTCACGACCCTTCGGCCGCATCGACGCTCGAACGATTGATTCTACTTTCCGGCCAAGACGAACTCCTGCCGGAGCACCTGAAATATCGAGTCCGCCATGCAAGCAACAATGGCGAACGTTTGCGTTGTTTGCTGTGGCTTGGTCGAGTCACCATGCTCACGTCACCTCGCCGCTTGGTCGCTCGAGTGTGCGGACAGATCGTAGCCCTCGCGCCGCAAAGCCCCGAAGCTGCGGTGCGTTTTTTCTGGGCGGCCCGTGACGGAACCCGCGCGCAACGGCGCCAAGCCATCGAAGCGCGCGGTCGAATTGCCGATCCTGCGGGAACCGCATTGGTTCGGTTGGCACACCTCGACGAAGAGGAGGGTCATATTCAGTCCGCGGTGGGTCGGGCGCGAGAAGCCCTGGTGCTGGATCCGAGATCCGCGGCAGCAACCGCTTTGCTGTGTCGCCACCTCAATCATCTTCCCGGAGCCGACGCTCGTTCGGTGGTCGACCATGCGCGTGCGCTGCTCGGAGACAGCCAAGATCTCCTCGACCGAGCGCGCGCGGCAGCGACCGCAGCGAACGATCGAAGCTGGCTGGAAGAACTCCTCGACGTAGAATCTCGGCTCGCCCCGCAAGAACCCGCAGTGATCAAGCGAAGAGTGGACCATCTCGTTCGAGGCTCCGATCGTACGCTCTTGACCGCGGTCGCCGAACAAGCCATCGATGCTTCGTTGCTTGATCCCGAAGTCGCCAAATCAGTAGAACGATCGATCGCGCGAATGGTCGAGTTGCAAGCTGTCGACGCCGCCTCTTCGCTAGCGATGCGCGCCCTCGATCGATTGGGAGACGCACACTGGCTCTCTGTCGCGATACAAGTATCGAAAGACAGCACCCGCCACTCGACCCGACTCAGCGTTCTTGAACGCCGAATCGCGTGGTCGCGCGGCACTCAGCGGCTTGCCGCGCTTCGCTCTCTCGCCGCTTTGCACCGCGCCGAAAGCAACCGCGCCGCGGAAGCGCGCACCTGGTTGCGCGTACTGGTTGACGCCGCCTACGACCCCGAAGCACTGGATCGATTGACCACGCTGTACGCAGAAACGGGCGAACACGAAAGACTGCTTGCGGTGCTCGCGCTTCGTCTGGAAGCGGCTCAGACCCCGCAAGAACGGCGGCAGGCTGCACTCGCGATCGCCGCCGCGACCGCCCAGTTTGGTGGCGACCCCGCGCGCATGGAAGAGTTTTTGTTGTCGGTCGACCAAAACGGAACAACCACCGGTCAGGATACCGTAGCGGACGCCGCCGACGCGTTGGTGGTCATGGGATTCACCGACCGCGCGATCGACCTATTGCTCGCGCATGCGGCAACGCATCCCCAATCTGCGCAATCACTTTGTGAGCGCGCACTCTGGATCGCGGAACAGGTGCCTGGTGGAACCGAGCGATCGGTACAAGTGGCAGCACGCGGCCTCGAGATCGTACCCACGAGCTCGGCCTTGTTGGTTGCCTTCGAGCGCTTGGCACTCGATAGCGACGCGAGCTCACTGGCCCTTCGCGTCTACGATCAACTCGCCGGCAGCGCACTCGGACGACATACCAGGCGAGGGATCCGCTATCGAGAAGCGCGGTGGTTCGAACGCGCAGGCCAGCTCTCGCCGGCCTTGAACGCATACCTCAACTCGTTCTTGTGTGCCCCTGGAGACGGCGTTCTGTTTCAAGGGGTCGAACGGCTCTCGCAAGAAACAAGCAACTACGAACCCTTAGTCGAAGCGCTTACGGCGCTGGTGCATGTCACACGCTCCGCCGAACAAAAGCTCGACTACGTTCGCCGAGCCGCTGACACATGCGAACGCGAGCTCGCAGACCCCACTCGGGCGCTCCATATTCTCCACGAAGCGTGGATCCGCGCAGGCCACTGGGAGCTCGCCGAACAAATCCGCAGCCTCACCCAGCGCCTCGCCGCGCACGACGAAGATAGCGCCGCCCGCGGACGCGACATGCTCAAAGAAGGTCTCAGAAGCCGCGCCGATGCGGCGTGGGACGACCGCGACCGAATTCGCTCCCTCCACCTCATGGCCTCGATCTACGCCGAGGACGAAAACAATCTGGAAGAAGCCAGCGCCGCGATCCAAGCCGCCATCGACCCGCCTCCCGACGAGGACGAGCTAGAGACCTTGGCGCTCGCTCGCGCCGCCGCAGAAAGCCTCGCCGGCTGGCTCCAAGCCGCCGGCCGAACCGACGAAGCCCACTGATTTCTGGAGGGGCTGGCCGCAGCCCCTCCCCCCGCGGAATACGATTCCGCGGGGCCCCCCTCCCAACGCCGCTTCGCGCTGCGCGGGGG
>JANQQS010000031.1 GCA_028284955.1 Myxococcota bacterium
TGGAATTTTGGTCTGAGCGCGAGCGCCCCCACAGCGAACGACTGAGGAAGGCTCCGAGCCTTTCGCAGGGAGAGAGCGAGGAGGTAAGCCGCGATCAGGGCAAAAGGCCGCTGCTCTACAGCAGCTCGCCGACGGGACAACTATTGGCCACCCCAAAGCTGCGAACCCGCGGCGAGATGACTTCGGTGGTGCTTTCACGGTCGGCTTCGAGCCGAACTTCCACGAGCAGAAATCGACCGGGGACAACGCCTTCGGCGGCGAGAACTTCGCTCAGCTGAATCGGTGAGCGGTCAGGGGGGTCGCTGGCGACGAACACGGTCTGCGCCTGATTGAGTTCGTCTTGTGTATTCGCGGTACGTACCTGGAACGAGACGCGGGTGCGCGGTGGTAGCTCCGCTTCCCACGCCAGGATGGTCCACGTGGTGAGATCGCCCTCAGGGCATCCCTCGAATACTTCTCGGTAGGTTCCGCCTGAGTTGGTAGCCAGCCGAAGCTGCAGACCGGTCATGTCGGAATAGGTGTAACGCCAAAGTCCCGTGCTCGCGATGTCTCGCTCGACGGTCGCTTCTTCGAGCGTAGCGCCTGGGGTAATGACGAACGCTCCGCTGTTCGAGCGAGGAATCGACCAGATTTTGCCGTCCCCGTCGACCGCCACGCCTTTGTGCAAAAGCCCTGTTCCTTCGGTTCCGGAAACACGCGTCCATTCCAGCGTTTCCCCGTCGATGCGAAACATGCCGGGGGTTCCGCCCGCCACCCACACCCAGCCCTCGCCGTCCGCCGCGATGCCGTGGGTCCGAGTAATCCCGTTTCGTTGCGGGATGAGATCCCACGTGCCTTGTTCGATGTCGTATCGACCAATGCCGCCGCGGCCGGCCGCCCATACCCGCTGCCGAAAATCGACGGTGATGCCGTAGGGCGCGTGCTGCGCAGGAATGCTTTCCGATTCGCACGAGTTGGCGTCGCACGCTGCGGTTTGCACGCGGCCGATGGCGCGCGCTTGGGAGTCCGTATTGGGCACGTCATCAGTCGTCGAGATCCATAAGTTCTGTCGGCGATCGAGCGCGAACCCGTAGGGACGCACCGGAGATTGAATCGCGAACAGGACTTCTCCGGTTCGGCCATCGAGTTTGGCGATTCGACCTGACGACCATCCGCCGACCCATACGTATTCGCGAAGCTCGCCGTCGGGGCCCTCTACGTCTTGCGCTGCAACGGCTCGCAGCCTTGTTTCTCCTGGAAAATCCGCGCTGAGGTCCCGGCTCCACAGCACGCATTCGTCTTCACCCCACGGGAGCACGTCGCTGTTGGTGCTGGTGCTGACGTTGCCGTCGCCGTTCTGGTCTGGACACCCCGTGCCGAGCACGGAGATGCGCGCCACGGTATTGCCCTGCCGATTGGCGACGTAGACGTCGCCCGACGTGTTGACCGACGTGCGGGAAGGATCGTTGCCGCTGCATACGTCGCCGCACTCGCTAGGCTCAGAGTTCGCTCCGTCCGGCCCGGTCATGAAGCGGCCTACTTCGCGGAACGGGGGACGAGTTTCGAAGCGAGAGACGCTCCCGCCGCCGGTGTTCGCAATCCAGATGAAGTCCGCCCGAAGCGACCCCGAGTCGAGCACCAAGGCGCCGTCGTCATCGAGCCCAACCCCGTTCGAGTTGGTCGGGTCTGGCATGAACGGTCGGTTGCCTCCAATGCCCACCGCATCGGTGGCGCAGTTAGGTCCCTGACACTCAAGCCCGCTCAGACCCGAACCGTCGGCGCCCGAACCTGGCGCGCGACAAAATCCCCCCATGCACATTTGCCCGGTCGGGCATTCTTCATCACTTCCGTTGCAAGGCGCCCCCGTCGCATCGTCACCGGAACAGCTGCAGCCCGCGAGACCAAGCGCGCATACAGCCCCAAACCAAACCATCAGCCGCATGGGGCGATCCTTTCCATAGAAGCCACCAACAATAGTGACCTTATTCCCTGTGGCGCCAGCCCACAGTTTCGATCACGAAAAAATTTCTGGCCCATTTCTCGGGCAGCCGCGGCACTGCATGAGGGTGAACCGGGCGGCGATTCGACCGATGTCTAAATCCGCCCAGTAATTAACGAAAGCAGGAACTTATGCGCCCCCCGCAGTATCGACATATGCAGTACTGGACCATCACGTCGCTTCTTGTTGGTTGTTGCGCAATCACCCAGGCCGCATGCTCATCGTACGAAGAAACCGCCAACAGAGAGTCCGTCGCTGAAGAATCCACAGAAAACGTTGCGAGACGAACCGAGGCGATCGTCAACGGTCGCGTTGGGGCGCTCGACGAACTCGCGGGCACGGTGGCGCTCGCCGATATCGATGGCGCGGTGTTCTGCACTGGCACGCTCATCGCGCCCACCGTTGTATTGACCGCGGCGCACTGTCTCGTGGACGACTCGGGAGCGATTTCTTTCGCCGACGAAACGTTTGTATTTGATGGCATTTTGGATGTTGTAGACGCGACCGAAGACCAGCTGCTGGCGAGTCGCAAAATCATCCCGCACCCGGATTTCACACCCATCGAAGATTTCGACCCCGATATCGATTTGCCCATCCGCGCGGATCCCGGGTTCGCAAACATTCCCGATATCGGCATCATTCTCCTTTCCTCGCCGCTACGAACCCAAACCCCAGTGCCCCTCGCCGACGCCGCCACGTTCGAGCGAACCGTGCGCTTTGGTTCGTTGCTCGAAATCGCCGGTTATGGAGTCACTGATTTCGAAACCTTCGAGGGAGACGGGCTGCTCCGCGTGGCCGAAGTGGGCTTCGAAGAAAAAGTGGACAACGAAATCCTGCTCGTCGACCCCACCGGAAGCGACACCTGCTTCGGCGACTCGGGTGGCCCGGCGTATCAGATCATCGACGGCAAGCGCTATCTCGCCGGCGTGACCTCGCGAGGACGAGCAGACGTCGAAGATGGCTGCGGCCCGGGCTCCATCTACGTCTTCGCTCCCGCATTTGCTTCTTGGATCGAACAAGCCAGCGAAGGCGCATGGCCCGAGCGAATGACGCCCGAGACGGCCATGCCCGACGCGGGTCAACCGACCCCGATGCCGATAAGCGACGGGGGATTCGATGCCAGCATAAACGCGCCATCGTCAGACGGCGGATGCGGTTGCGTCGTGTCATCGCCGAAGCGTTCAGGTGGCTATTTCTTCGGATCGCTATGCGTGCTGGGGTTGCTTGTCTCTAGAAGGCGTTCGGGTTCTCGGCGGTGGTGTTGAAGCGAGCGTAGAACGGGTTCTGCAGCGTGATGGGTGATTCGCTTCCCGTAGATTCGAGCGCGCGGTCGCAGGTTCCGCGGACTTCGACGCTCACCAAAAACGACGATGGCACGGTCGGGCTTTGAGCCAACACCCGAACGCGTTCGACCACAACTCGACACGCGCCGGAATCGCTTAGCCATGTGGCATTGTCGGCGAGTCGACCGATCTCCAGTTCGGTCGGCGATTCGGCCGAAAATCGAGCATCAAGGGGGTTGATACGCAAAACCACTCGATACTCTCCGTCGTCCGCTCGGATGACGAACTCATTTTCATTTGTCCCGACCGTAGAGCCCCGCAGTCGAATCGGCGTCGCGACATCTTCGATCTGAATGAACAATGAAAGTGGAAACCGTTCTGGATCGCTGAGAACATCATCGCTCTGTACGTCCACCCCATCCACGAACTCCGGCGGCACTTCGCCGGATGCAATCCGATCTGGAGGATTGGTTTCATCGAAGTCACCAACCCGGCTTGGGTCGATGTACACTCCGCCTCCCTCAACAATCTGTCGCGCAGGCAAGATCCCCGTAGTGAGGCGCGAGCGGGCAGCTTCAGCGGCCCATGCGACCACGTCAAAACCGACCAGCAGCCCATCTTCTCCGGCGCCCAGCGCAACGCCTCCAGAAACAATCGGTAAGAATATCTCGATATCCTCCGACTGAATCAACCGAAATGTCGGATCTTCGACATGCTCGCTGGGATCCGCATAGCGGCCGTGGAGAACCACTGACGAATCAGAAAAGGCTTCCGGCGCATCGCTCGGGGACTCGCCGCTGCCCGAGAGCACCACTTCGACGGCGCAGTAGCGTTGCGCGGGTATCTGCGAACGCAATACGATGCTCTCGGTTCCGTTCAGCTGAAACGATGCCGGCCCAGAGACATCGAAACGCTCGGCTTGTCGGTCTTCGCACGATTCACCAACCAATAAGGAGATCCTCGACACTCGAATCCACGCGTCGTCAATCCGAACCGGCGCGTTGGATAGGCCGCGAACATCTACATCGTCGGCCCTAGACGACAGGAGACGAAGTGAGATCGTGGTTTCCTCGCTCTTTGTCTCGGCAAAAGGGTTGCCAAACTCAGTGCCGTGACACGCGCAAACGCAACTCATCAGCGCGATAAAGACACCTTTCCGCATCATCATCTGGTGCCTGCCTTTCTTCTCGAGGCTGCTTTTTTCTTCGGCGCGCGCGGCGGCTCCCCGTCCGTTTCGTCCTCCCGCTCGTCGACTCGCGACAAAGGAAATAGCTGGAGATTCAGCTGAACGACTTGCTTCGGCTCAGCCTCGAGCTCCGAGAGCTCGAGTAGCTCACGCCGCAGACCATGAATTCGCTCCTTCATGCGCGCGAGGCCCGAGGCGCTTAAGCACACTGTGATCGACGAAATATCGCGCTCCTGGGATGGCACCAAATCGATCGACTCCGAAGCACGATGCATCATCTCCCGGTGGTAACGCGCCACGTGCACCGAGGCTGTTTCCGGGCCCGTGCTCAGCAGAGACGAACCCTGGGTCGCACGCCCGTTGCCCTCCTGAACCAGCAAGCCAAGCTCGAACAGAGTGTCGAGGGCTCGTTGCGCTTCGGTCTCCGAGATGCGCGGAAGCAATGTTCGCGCGATCCATCGCGCATCTTGACGAAAATCGGGGCGCGCCGCGAGCTCTCGAATCGCCGGCAAATACCAATGACCCGCATATTCAGCGTGCCGGGCGTCGAGCCGCTGGGCGCGCCGATATCGTTTCGACCGGAGCAGCGTCTGATAGTGCGCCTCTCGCTCTACGCTGTTGCTCGCTTGGTTGAACGCCACCAAACGAACAAAATACTCGCGCGCGCCGCCTTCCAAACCGCACGCTTCGCCGAATCGCTCCGCCATTTCGGGGCTGAGGTTGCGTTCTCCGTCTATCACGAGCTTCAGGTAGTTGGTGGACCGCAAACCGACGCGCTTGGAGAACGCGCGATACGAGTAGCCCGCGCGGCGCTGCTTGCGCCGCTGATAAAACGCGCGAAGGAATTCGCGATAGTCGAGAAAGGAAAATACGGATTCCATGGCGCCCCGATGGATACCAACGAGTATCCAAAAATGCTCATTTCTTTCGAAATAGAGGAGGACAGCTGGAAACTTGTCATTCAAAGTCCGTATACGCAATCACAAGATCCGAAAACGTGATGCGCCAGTTTCGGAACACATGGAGGACCCGATGCAGCATGGACTACCGACGTACTTTTTCTGCTTACTCTGCGGGCTTGCCGCCGCTTGCACGAATGACACGACGGATCCGTCCGCGACGAAACCCATGGCTCATGGAAGCGACAACGATGCACCAGGAAGCGATGCGCAAAGCGGAAATAAGAACACAGAAGAAAACAATGTGGGCGACGCTGACGAAAGCGACGACGACGCAGTTGCGCTTTCGCAAATCAACCCGGAAACGGTATTTCTTAATTGCAACGCTACGAACGCGGACGGGTACAAACCCCCAAGCGTCTATCGTTCGGCCTCGCAACCACCCGGGCCGCGCATGCGCATCATCTCGATTTATGAGCCAAGCAACGACCCCTTCGGAAATTGGGTAGTCGGAAACGATGGACTCCCGGTGCTCGACGAGAACGGTCATCCTATGCTGGCGCCACCTAGGCAGCTCGATGCCCGCGTTCGCTTGGATGACCCTGGAGAACAAGTATTGGTCCTGGCTTCGTACGCCAGCACGCATTGGCGTATTGAGGTTGGCGACCAGAGCACGCTCCGCGAAGTGCATATTCTTTCGTTCGAAAAATCGGACGTCAGCGCACCCGAGGGTACTGAGGTGACGATCCACGACCGATCTCGCCTGGTCCCTGGCTACGCCTGGAACTACTTCGCAGATTGGCCTCAAGAAGCAACGCACCACGAGCTCCCGCTGTGCACACACGGGGACATTCAAACGCAGGAATGGATATACGCCGAAATGCTCATGGGGGTCGACCACGACAGTTCCAGGTTCGCTGAGTTGGCGCTAGAGCGCCACGATTTCCTCAACGACTGTTATGCAGCCGGACTCGTCGCGGCGGCCGAACAAGTCACCAGCTTCGAGCTGGCAGCGTTTGATAGTTGCTACGCGGCCGACGACATCCACATCACCGCCGCCCCAAAAGAACACCCGTCAAAAGACCCGGGAAGCGGGCCTACCCCCGCGTTCTGAGCATCCTACGCTGAGTCCACCTCGGTCTCGGGCTATTCGAGCTTCTCGAGTAGCTCGTCGATCACGACCTCGCGCTCGCGCCGAATGCGCTGGACGAACTTGGTTGGAACAGCGGTGTCTTCGTCGTGATCGTGGCTCCACGCGACGAGCTCCAGCATCACGGGCGCAAGCGCCTTACCTTTGTCGGTCAGTCGATAGACGAAACGCTTTCCGTGCGTCTCGTCTTCGGCTTTGGATACCAGGCCAGCGCAGCAAAGTTTCGACAGTCGGTCCGCAAGAATATTGGTGGAAATGCCCTCGCCGGCATCGAGAAATTCCTGATAGTGGCGCCTGCCGCGAAACATCAAATCGCGCACGATCAGGAGCGTCCAGCGGTCGCCGAGAATATCGAGCGCATGAACGATTGGGCAAGGCGATCGGCGGGTTCCAGCGGACAATCTATCCCTTATCTCCTCAACTCGTCATACCGACCGCAGTCATCATTGAGCCAAATTCATCATGAGAAAACCACAAAACGCCGCGTTGCTGGGCGCCAAATCTTTGCTTGCCTTCGCTTTGAGCTCTTTCACGAGCTTGCGAAAATCGCGGTAGAACGCCCACGTTGGTATCGCCTGATACGCGAGATCGACTTCGAGCTCTTTGATGATGAGCTTGGCGGTCGTAGGTTTGATGAACACGTCTTTCTTCGGACGATAGTACGATTGAAATACCGTGCACAGCGTCCATTTGGCAAGCTTCCACGGCATGAGTTCGTCCACCAGTGATTCAAACCCGGCTTTCTCTTTTCCATGCAGTAGCTCGTATAGACAGGAAGCAAGCCTTTCTTGGTCCTTCTTGGACAAGTCGGCCATCGCGGATCGAAACTTCGGCTTTTCGAACATCGACACCATTGTGGATCGGCCGACAAGCCGAGTCATGTCTGCGACGACGTCCGCAGGTTTTTCAAATCGTTTTTTGGCAAAGCTTGCCTGAGCAAACGCGGTAAGCTGCTCCATTTTATGCTTCTTGCCAATCGCCACCATCTCGGGGTGTGCAAAGCCTCCCGGATACTGTTTCAAAAACTTCTTCTCAGCTTGTTCCAGCGCCTTGATATTCATGACTCGAATCAACCTTGTCTAGGCCCCAATCGCTTTTTGCCACTCGGGCATCGCTTCAATGCGTTCAATCCATCGCGTAACGTGGGGATACTGCGCAAGCGGAATCTCGCAAGCCTTCCGGTGACTGAGAATGCCCGCGACTGAAATATCTGCAGCGGTCATTTGGTCGCCCGTAATCCATGTCCGCGCTTCCAGCTGGCCGTTGAGCACGCGCGCAAACGGCGCCAATTTCTCCGTTGCTTCATCGAGGTTGATCGGTGCATCGAAAAACTTCTTGATGATGAACGGAGAGCACACCGGCGTCCAATGAGCCGCTTCCCAAAACTGCCATCGCAAAATATCGTAGCGCGCGTTGGATGGCGGCCAAAGCTCTGATTTCGTTTCCGCAGCCAGCCGATTGACGATTGCGTTCGATTCCCAAAGCGACGTGCCGTCGCTCAACGTCAGTACCGGCACCTTGCCGTTGGGGTTGAGCCCCAAAAACTCTGGCGTCTTGTGTTCCTTTTGGGAGAAATCGATCGGGAGCTCCTCGGCCGGCATTCCCAGCAGAGCATTGGCAAACCGAGCTTTTCTCGACATGGGCGAAAGCGAATTGACGTAGAGCTTCATGATGTTTCTCCTTGTTTGGGCTGTGATCACAACCGGCAACTAATACTTGTGAAATGCAAGCATCAATACTTGCGAAATGCAAGCTTAATAAGCGGCCCTAGCCTTCGTCGTCGCGAAATCGCCACGCGGGCTCGGCCGGCACATACGAGGAAAGCAGTTTTTCCGCAGATTCGAGCGTATTTTTTTGTTCGCGATCGTCCAGCCGATCCCAGTTCCGATAAAGCATCCGAAGCCTCGGGTTGGCTTCAAGCCGATCGCGATGCCGATGCATGAAGGACCAAAAAAGTGGGTTAAACGGGCAAGCGCCAGCACCGTGACGCGCTTTGACGTCGTACGGACATCGGCCGCAGTAGTCGCTCATCCGCTGAATATATTTTCCAGACGCGGCATACGGTTTGGTTGTGAATGTGTCGTCTGCGAAGACCGCCATTCCATGCACATTGGGAAGCTCGACCCATTCGTACGCATCGACAAACGCGGCCCAAAACCAATGAGAGATCTCAAGTGGATGCACGCCGGCGAGCAACGCAAAGTTTCCCTGGACCATGAGGCGCTGGATGTGATGCGCGTAGCCGGTTTCTTTGACTTGACCGATGCTTTCGCGAAGGCATGTCATGTCGGTCGCGTCTGGCTCCCAGAAGAAATCTGGCAAGGGTCGCTGGGCGTCAAGCAAGTTGGCCGCGCGAAGCTCGGGCATTCGCCGCCAGTAAACGCCTCGGATGAACTCACGCCATCCAAGAATCTGCCGAAGCAGGCCCTCAGCGCTCGCCAGCGGGATTCGCCCCGACGCATATTCGTTCACGATTCGCTCGCATACCTCGCGGGGCGAAAGCAATCCCACATTCATCGCCGGCGAGATCAGCGAATGCCACATGAACGGCTGCTCCGCGAGCATGGCATCCTGAAAACGGCCAAAACTCTCGGCTCGATGCTCGAAAAAGATGTCGAGATGGCGAAGCGCGTCTTGTCGCGTGACGGGCCAGGAAAACCCCTCGGCCTCGCCCCAGTGGCCTTTCCATTTCGCTACCCGGTCGATTTGCTGTCGGGTCATCGCGTCGGGTTCGCAGCGCGGTATCTCCGGCGGAGAGTGGCCTCGCGCAGGCTTGCGGTTTTCGGCATCGAACGACCACTTTCCTCCCTCGGGCTTTTTGTTTTTCACGAGGTAGCCGGTACGAATGCGCATCCATTTGTAGAAATCGGCCATACGAAGCCGCGCGCGGTCTCCTGCCCAATCGCGAAATTCCGCGCGCGACAAAAGGAAATGTCCGCCGGGGCCGCCGTCGTCGTGACGATCGAGCGGTACGCCCCATCGGTTGTCGGCGACCGCTTGATCAAACGCGCGCGAAAGCCCCCATTCTCGGGGTTCAAGCGCGACAATGCACGTCGAACCATGCGACTCGACGTGCGAAGCGATGCCTTCGACATAGGTCGACGCGTTGACGATGTGCACGTCGAAGCCAGCCTCGCGCAGCTCGGCGGCAAAATGGTGCATCGCTGAAAGCACAAACACTAACTTCTTCCGGTGATACGGAAGCGCCTGACTTTTGGCTCGCGACTCCACAAGCACCACTGTACCGTCGGCGGGCCGCTGAGGTACGCACGACAAATCTCGATTCAGGTCCCAGGGCCCCACAAAATACGCAGGCCGCCCGCGTGCAGCAGAGGTCATATCGACCGGGAGGTTATGTCACCGCTGAGTTCGTGTCAGCACGCGCAGTCTGCGCACCCTGCCACACTGGTCGTCGCACAATGTTCTTCGAGCGCGCGGCGCAAACCGTTTCGAGCCCGATGCAGCCGTACGGAGGCGTTGTTTTCCGTGATGCCCAGCCGTTCTGCGGCTTCGCGAATCGTCTCGTCTGAGAGGTCGACCCCTTCGACCACCGCGCGTTGGGATTCCGGAATCCGATCCAGCAGTCCCAGCACGCAGCCGCATCCCGCGACTTCCTCGGGCGCTTCCACATCGACCTGGTCCATCAACGCCTGCCGTCGTTTTTCGTCGCGAGCGCGCGCGGCGTAGTGCTCGGCCAAGGTTCGACGGAGCACGCGAAAGAACCACGCGTCTACCTGCGTGGGATCTCGGAGCGTCTGAATCTTCGCCGCCGCACGGCCCAGCGCAGTCTGCACCACGTCTTCAGCGGTCGCGGAATCGCAGCGCCGCGACAAAAACGCAAGCCATCGCGCTCGCTTTCGGGCCAGCTGAACCAACAACTCCTGCGAAGAGTCGCGTTCTGGGGCAGAAACGATGGCTCGAGCTTTCGTCATACTGTTCTTCAATCTAGAGCTTCGACGATTGGTTTGCTGCTTTTTCTAAGCCCATGGGCTGCCTCGTGAGTTGACGTGTCACGAGTGCCCAGGAAGACGGCATCGCCACAAGAAATATTACACCGGTCGACGCAGAGGTGCCCGGCCCGGTGCACGCGGTTTGGTTCGCTTTTTGCTTGGCGCTACGCGAATAGGCGTCGAAATCCGCTCTTCCCTCCACACCCTATATCAAACGCTGCTTGACAATCGTGGACTCGACGATCCGTGCGGGATCGAGAAGCTGGGCCAGTCTATCCGGGAACTCGTTTGCCACTACATTGACAAAATTGCCGCCGCGGCAGCTTCGGACAAACGGGAATGGAAACGATTCGAACGAACGCAAATCGCAGTGGCTATCAACAAAATGATGCGGAAGGTCGGCCTAGACGTCTGCCCGATCGGAGACGAGTTCCGTCCATAAGCTCGTGCCGCCTCGTGCTCAAGTTGCCCCCCGCAACACACTCGCCCCAGCAACTCAGTCACCCAAACTCAGTCACCCAAACTCAGTCATTCAGCGGAATCGCATACTCCATGATCGAGTCAGGCGAATCCTGGCGCCAGCGGTGGTCGTAGACTTCGATATCGGGCCCGTAGGTATGGCGTCGCCCCGACCGCACGAGCCAGCTCGAGTAGACGTAGTTGACGGTCTGGTCGATTTCTTTTGGCTTGCCGCGATGCGTAAATGTCGCGTACGCGGCGGCGGGGACCACCCAGTGGGTCATCCCCGAGGGAAGTGACTGGGGTACGCGCGCGACTTCCATGGCGGCGGAGTATTCGAGCAGTTCGTGTTCGGGTTCTGCCTGGCGGATGATTCCGTAACACGTTCCCGGAACCGCATCGTGAATCTCATCCATGCGGGGGAGAAAATCGTTCCACAGCCTGGGAAGAATCTCTCCCATGTTGTTGCGCTCCGATCCCGAGTCGTAGATCCGCGTGGCGAGCCCTACCATATGGCGCTCGGCGCACGCAGCGATGGTCGGTTCGAGCGATACTCCTCCGCCGACATGACGAATGTAGCCTTCGTCTATCCGCAGCTTCTGGAAGTGAACATGTTCGTTCTCTCGTGCTCGATACTCAGCCGGCGGCATGCCAAACGCCGCGCGAAATGCTCGGGTGAAACTCGCTTGCGATTCAAACCCTGCGCGCAACGCGATCGCGAGCACGCTGTCGGCTGACGTGAGCAGCTCGACGCGCGCCTCCGCAAGGCGCCGAGAGCGAATATACGATTTCAACGTTTCTTTGGTGAGCGCTTTGAACATACGCAGAAAATGCCAATGGCTCACGCCTGCCGCGCGCGACACGTCGGCAAGCGTGATCGGTTCATGTAGGTGTTCCTCGACATAGTCGATTCCACGTTGAACTTGGTTGAGGTAGTTCACCGCTTGGAAATTACTACTCGGAAACTCAGGCCTGAGGGTCGAAAAACCCGGTCATTGCCACCAGCTTGCCGTCCTGATTGTATTCGCCATAGCTGATGCCGTGCCCCAAAACTTGCTCGTCACCGCCAAGCATATCCCAGCGCGCCACGCTGCGACCATGATGCGCGAAGAACTCGGTGGTACGAAAATGACCACCGGGAATCTGCTGATGAAACTCGACCATATAAGCGACGAGGTCGTCCCAACCGCGGCGCTCGGTGAGCGGATCGGTATAGACACAATCTTCGGCGAGCGACTCTTTGTAGAGCGCGCGCTTTTCTTTTTCTGAGGGAGAGCGCCAAGACCGCGCATAGGTTTCCCAAGTCTTTCGAAAATCACTCATGTTTGTTTCTCCTCCTCGGTCGACGAGACGACGTCGTCGTGTCTGTCGATCGATGAACGGCAAACTAGCCCTGCCAGACAGCTGAGTTTTGACCGTTTTTGCGCAAACCTCCTCGCGTCTCAGAAAGCTGGCGCGGGCACGCGCGAAAGGTGACCCAATTCACAGAGTCCGTGGGGGTCTAACGTAGTGCGCAAAACAAACGTGTCGCTTTCGGGAGGAACTCAGATATGTCGGATGTGGGTACATGTAAGGGATGGTACGCGCCAAGGCGGGCCCTGGTCTTCCGGACAGTCGGCTGCAAAACAATCGGCGCCAGAGCGACGGTCTACGGAGCGGCAGTTGTGGGCGCACTGGTCTACGGATCATCCATGTTCGGATGCGCATCGGGCGACGGGGCAAGCAATGGGCTCGATGGCAACAGTGCAATGGCTGACGGCGGAAACGCGATGGGATCAGGCAACGGTGGTTCAGGCAATGGCGGTTCAGGCAATGGCGGTTCGAGCAATGGAAGCTCGGGTGGCTCGGGCACCGCGCTGATACCCGGACAGGAATGCGCAGCGGACATTCGAGAAGGCGAGCTCACGCCAATCGACCTTCACGTGATGATGGACCGCTCGGTGTCGATGGGCGGCTCCGAAATGCGGTACTTGATCCCGAACGACGGAGGAACCAAGTGGGCCGCGGTGCGGCGAGGTTTTGAAGCGTTTGTCGATCTGCCGGAAGCCGAGGGCATCGGGATGAGCATCGATTTTTTTGGTACATCGCCAGAGAGTTGCGACGTCGCCTCGTACGCAACGCCCGAAGTAAACATCGCCGAGCTACCGGGAGTCGGTTCTGATATCTTGGCGTCCTACGATTCGTTTTCCCCGGGAGACAATACTCCGCTCACTCCCGCGCTCCGAGGGGCGATTCGCCAAGCCCGCGGATGGCAACGAAACAACGCGGATCGCCAAAGCGTTGTCGTACTCGTCACCGATGGAAACCCCAACGGTTGCGACAGTTCATTCGAGAACCTTCGCCAAGCCGCGGAAGACGGCGTGACCGGCGATCCCAGTGTAAAAACTTTTGTCTTAGGCATCACCGGTCAAGAACTCAATCGAGACATGTTCCAGCAAGAAATGCGGAGGGTGGCCGAAGCGGGAGAGACCACCGCCGTGCTGATCGATGCCGACAGCGACCTCGCCCAAGAGTTCTCGGCTGGCCTCGATGCGATACGAGAAGCGGCGCTGTTGCCGTGCAGCTACGGAATCCCCGAACCGCCGCCGGGGGAAACTTTGGACTTCAATCGCGTCAACGTTCAGTTCACCGCGCCGGGCAGCGACGTCGATTTCATTTCTAAAGTGAGTGACGAAGCAAGCTGCAGCGACAACTCCGGATGGTACTACGACAACGACACCGCACCGACTTCGATCGAACTCTGCCCAAGCACCTGCACGACCGTAAGCGCCCAGCGCGGCGCAAAGATGGAAGTCTTGCTCGGCTGCGAAACCGTACTGCTCTGATTTGTTTGAGGGTCTGGCACCCAGACCCTCTCGCTGGGATACGATCCCAGCGATTCACCCAAACTCCCCCGCCAGGAGGCACGTGACCTGGTTGCGTGAGGGTAATCTGCTGGGGGCCCCGCCGCTCCGCGGTGGGGCGGACGCGAAGCGGCCGGATAGGGGCCGAGTCAGTCCCTCCCGACGGTACGATTGGAGTGGTTCGATGGACGGGCGACGCCAAAGCAAACGCGACCAGCGCCGGGACCCAACAACCAGCTGATGACTTGTGTTCCCTGACAGGGAAGCACCATCTTCCCTAGTTGTTTCGCCGTTTGAGTGACCGCTCAGTTTCTACCGTTTCTTGCACGCAGACCGGATGTGCAACGGGGTCGCCTGCTGGCGCGAACCACTTGGCCTAGCACTTGCATCGTCCATGCGACATCAAGGACTTGTGGATCCGTTAGGAGATGTGCAATGGGTGCTCCATACTCGCGCTCGCAAATAACAATGCAACGTCAGGCCACGCGCCACGTCGTAACCCAAGCGCTGTTGGCGATGTCAATCGGACTCGCGTTCGCAACCGGCTGCGTTAGTAGCGCTTCTGAACCGGAGCCCTACGACTCCAAGAACGCGAGCCTCGACCCCGATTTGTGTCTCGGGTTGATCACCGAATCCAGCCCGCTTGCGGTAACGCTCACTAGCTCCGTGCCGTCCCCTAACAATGTGAAAGCAGCCGTCAGGGTACTTGAGGCAATTGAAAGTGGGAAGACCGTGCCCGCGGCCACCTTTGAATACCTCGACAAAGTCGACAGCCACCTCTTTGTCGACAACGAAGCAAAGGAGTTGATCCACTTCGACCACCCCTTCAAAAATGGAGTTTCGCGCATGAATATCGCTAGGTGGTACTCGAGCGGCGAACACCTGATCAACATCACAAATTTGAACACAGTCATCGCGCTTACATCCAACGGTTCGCAAATCACCTCGATTCGAGTTTCATCCTCCGGTGCGAACTTCAGTACCCTCCCTCAGATTCATACTTCGTCTGACAATACGCTTCCTCTCGGGAGCCGACACCTGTCTCGCGCTCTCTATCCGAAGTTGCTCGCCTACGCAGGAGCAAACCTCACGACTCCCGTAAAGACGATCTGCGACAACAGCCTCGGAACCAACACGCGCTAGGCCGCACACGACAAATTGAACTCAAACAGAATGGCCAAACCTCAACACGCAGTGCCACAGCAGTTTTAGCTCTTGAAGAACTTCATCGTAGCTTCCTCGATCGGACCAATCTTCGGGCCGACGGTGGAGCGCCTGGGCCGCTTCTCCTATCGCGCGGGCGTGGACCACGCCGTCCATCGCGATTTGCTTCGCGAGCGAAGGCATCGTCACGCCACGAAAATCGCCCGGGACTTCATCCTCGGGCAATTCAAACCCGCAATGCCAATGCAAGGTGATGTCATAACGTGCGCAAAGCTCTTCGAGTTCTTCGCCGATTGCGCTTTCTTGAAACGATGGGTCGGCGATCAGCGCGTCGACGTGGTCCTCTAACGAAATCGGGCCGTGCACCTGTGCTTCGATGTAGTGGTCAAGGTTACGTGAAGGAAGGTTGCGTGAAGGTTCGCCGGAGAACCGTTCTTCGAGTGGAGCGACGACGCATTCTGAGATGCGCGCGATGAGCGGCCCAGGGCGCATTCCGATAGCGCCGAGTACGGAATCTCGGGTAAACGAATCTTTCAAAGCGGCTGCGATCACTTCATCAAGCTCGCGACAAGTACCCTGCTCTTCTGGAGCTCCATGCGAATCACCATAGGTGAAGGTGCATCGGGCAGATGCTTTAGGAGCCAAGAGAAAGTAGCACGCACCGAACCGCGGTGATGGGCCGTCCGGGAAGCCAAGCAAATCGAGCGCGCCGTATTTCGGCCTCCCCTCGCTCGTCGCACCTTCGTATGCGCCGCCGAAGAGCCGCTCTTCCCATTCATCGCGCACCCCGCCCGGGAACGCCGTCAGACTTCCATTCGAACGCCCGGTTTCAAACTGGCTTTTGTACACCCCTCCGCGCAGTAGCCCCGCCACCACCGTCTCGTCATTGGTTGTTCGGTCGGAGTCCGGCGGGTTGTGATGCTTCAGTCGATCGGGATGCCTCAGTCGATCGGGATGCCTCAGTCGATCCGGGTGAAAGTGAAGCGCCACCCGCGCGTGCGTTTGAATCGCGGACATCATGGCATCGAACTCCACGACCGAGACGTTCGACATGCGCAGCACGTGGTCGAGCGTGGCCCGCGCTTCCTTTCGACGCGCCCGCGCACGCGCGGCTAAGTGTTCGATCGCCTTTGCCTGAGACCCCGAGAGAGACATTGAGTATCGCGAAACGATAGACTCATCCCCTCACCGGATCGACCTACGATCTCCATGTCTGAGAAGCCGCCGTCATCAGCCTAAACTGTCATAAATTGACCACAATTTGTGACATAATCGCCCTACCGGGTTGTCTCGGAGGCGTTTGACACAATACTTCACACACTCTCTAGTTGTAGGCTATGGTGACCAATCTTGCGCCCGACGACTCACTCATTGTTGAAGCTCAACAGCTCGGAAGTCACGCCACCAAAAAGGCAGCAGTGACCGCAGCGCTTGAAGAATACGTGCAGCGTCGCAAACAACGCGCGATTTTGGAAGCGTTTGGTACGCTCGAGTACCTCGACGGGTACGACCACAAAGCAGAACGAAACCGTTCATCCACGTCGTAATGTTGATGGGTCGTAATGTTGATGGGTCATGATGTTGATGGACACAGCGGCTTGGTCGCTCGCGCGCGCCGAAGGCACGTTGCTAGTCACGTTCGACGATATAGCGGCGCATCTTTCCGCACGAGACGGGCAAATTACGCACTGGGACGACGGTCACGGAAACCTCGGTACCGACGATTCGCTGGATGCGTACGCGGATAGCCTGGCTCAGCTCTTGCGCTGGCTGCATGGAAGTCCACTCCACGCGGAGCTCGTCTCGCTTTTGCGTGATGGTGAAGTCCACCACGGGGAAGCTGGCGAGTATGGGGTCGAGCTGCGTGGTGAACACTGTGCGGTGGGAAAAGCAAAAACGGTCCGCCGAGCGGCCGTAGAGCTTTTCGATCACAAAGCGTGGCCGGTTTCGCTCATCGATGTCGCGACGTAGCTGCACGCGATCGCCGGTTCGATATCGAATCAGGGGCATATACGAAGAAAGCAGATTGGTGAGCAGGAGTTCGCCGAGACCTTCTTCGCGAATCACGCCGTCGTCGCATCGAACTTCGAGATGGTATGCGTCGGGGACGACGTGAAACTCTTCCGATTCCGGAGGCGCCAAGGCCATACGACCTCCTTCGGCGAGCGCGTAGATGTTGTACACGGGGCACTCGAACCAATTCGAAACGAGCGCTTTTTGGTCGGGATAGAGATTGCCCCCGCTCGCGCAAATGGCGTGCGGTCGAATGCGAGCCGATGCGGGCGGTAGCGCTTCGTCAAGCTGCGCCAGCAACACGAGCGACCAGGGCCGCGCATGGAGCAATGGCGGCGGGTGTCGACGCAAGCGGAGCACCAATGCCTCGTCTTCGGCGGGGCTCGGCAGTCGGTTGACGAAGGGTTCGTCGGTATGTCGTCGGGTGCCGCCGAATAGACCCACTTGATATACGGAAAGGTTGAGGCTGGGCACGGGCACAGACGGGCATGCCGAGCTGCCGCCGTCGTTGGCCATGAACACACCCAGCTGTCGCGGCTCCAGCGCATCACGAAACGCGCTCTCTCGAGCGGCGATCTGTTCGTACACATCGAAATGCCGAACGTAGCGCTCGGCTCGACTGTAGCCGACCACGACCGGCGGCGTTCGTGTGCCAGATGGAGTCCAAAAAGTCGGGGTGCCGCGAAGCGCTTTTGGAATCACGAGTCGCTCCGCATTGGCCACCCAGACTTCGCGCGACATGATCGGCCAGTCGGTCAGAGAGACACTCGCCAGCGAGTCTTGAGCCCGCGACGCTTCGTTGCCACTCATAAGCTCGCGGTAGAACGGCGATCGTGTTGCGGCAAAGTGAAGAAACCGCTCGAGCGCATGTGGGCGGCGTAGGCTTTCCACAAGGGGACCGGCTTCCTTCCAGCCGGCCAATGCGTGCATGAATCCTTCTGCGAATTGGGCCTGAGGGGATATCGGACGTCGAAAGTCGACGAAGAGCTGGTCGCGCCAGAGGCGCAGGGGAAGATCGGGATCAGATTCAGGATTGGAATCGGGATCGGGATCGGGATCGGGTTCCGCGTCGGTGTCGGCGTCGGGTTCCGCGTCGGCGTCGGGTTCCGCGTCGGGTTCGGCGTCGAGTTCCGTTTCGTCGATCGGTCGCATCATGCCTCGCTCCACAATCTCTTTCGCAACGGGCTCGAGCGCCACGCCGACCCATTCGACGTCAGTCGTCGACAATGCTCATGAAACAACTACTCATGAAACAACTACAGGAGCAGCGCAGCGCTCGAAAACGCCACCAACTACGCGCCGTCTCCCGCAGCAGGCTGAGACATACCGCCATGAATCTGGCGCAGCTCTTCCGCGCTAAGACGTCCTTCGATTTCTTTCATCCACGACTGCGCGCGCTCGGCAATCTCTCGCTGTCGGCGTTGTTCTCCGAGATTTTTCTTCATTCCATCTCTCCTGGTCGGCGACGCGACATTGCGTCGAGGTGTTTGCTAACGAGGCATGTGGCCGGGTTCCAATCAGAAATTTCAGGAGGCACCCCAAGAAGAACTGATGAATGCCTCGCTTGGTGAACCGCAATGAAAACTGGTACGCTGCGCGGCTCGTGCTGGTGGATTACGACCTCTTGAAGAGCTTCGCCGTGGTGGGCCGGTCGGCAAGTTTTGCGGCCGCCGCCCGTGCCCGCAGCGTCAGCCAGCCAGCCATCAGCGCGCAAATGAAAACGCTCGAAGGCCAGCTGGGTCTTTCGCTTTTCGATCGTTCGGGCCGACGCGCAACGCTCACCTCCGTCGGAGAAACGTTGCTCGAAGCGGTGCTCGCGGCCTACGATCGCATCGACCAAACCATCGACAAGCTCGTCGCAGAGCAATCCGAAGTTCGCGGAGTAGTCCAAATCGGCGGAGCAGGCCCTTTTGCTCGGCTATGGCTCCAGCGCGGCGTCCGCCAGCTCGCAGAGTCGTACCCCGATCTCGAAATTCGCGTGCGCTACTGCGATGGCGCAGAAGTCGAAGATGAAGTTCGCGAGCGACGCCTCGATTTCGGAATTTCCACGGGCGCAGCAGCTCCCGCCGACCTGAGATCCGCCCACATCACAGACGAAGAGACGCTGGCAGTCGCGTCCTCGAGCTATTTTGCAACGCGTTATCCCCCGACTTCCGCCGCGGATTTTCGCGCGCTCGATTGGATCGCGACCGAACAACAAGAACGGTTGATTAGGCCCTGGTGGAAACATGTATTCGGCGCCAAGGGGCTCCCTCCGGCCCGCTTCGCGTACGAAGTCTCCGACCTCAATCAAGTCTTGGAGATGGTGAAGAGTGGTCTCGGGGTAAGCGTGCTCCCCCGCTACTTGGCGCAGGCGAGCCTAGACTGCGGCCAGCTGACGATGCTCGAAGCAAAAGAAGGTCGTTCTCCCTCCGTCAAGACCAGACCGGTATTCTTGGTCTGGCGAAACGACACAGACGAGTCGGCTCGCTTCTGCGCGGCGCGCGAGGCGCTGCTCGAAGCCTCGTTCGACGCGCAGGCCCGATCTACACAACCGAAACCACCACGTACTGCTTTTTCTGACGCGCTACCTGCAACTCGAAGTCGTCTCCCGTCTCGCGATTGAGCAGCGCACGACCGAGTGGCGCCGCAGGCGTGACCACGCGCACGGTATGACCTTCGAACTCTACTCGCGAACCGCCACCTACGGGCAACAAGAACACGTGGAACGTTTCGTCTTCCGCTTCGAGCTCGACGAGCGCCGTCATATCGATCGGTTCTTCAGCCGTGAATGTCTTCAGCGACAGAAAACGTAGTCGAGTGATGGTTTCGTTGCTTTCTTCCACCCGCTTGGCTTGCCCGCGCGCCAAGTAGGAAGCCTCAAGCGCTCGGGTGTCCTTGTCGTTCTCGGGGCGCGCTTCTTCGTGCGTCGCCGCCTGGCGCGTCCGCTCGGCAGACTTGAGCAGGGCATCGCGTTCCTCTTCGAGGCAGGCGACAAGTGTCTGGAGCAGTTGTGTTTTGTTCATGAGCTATCAGCGCGCTAGGAGACTGGTGTCAAATGCGGATCGAGGATCGCGCAGCGCCGGTAGGCCCGTCGTCGCGTCCGCGAACCGAGGAAATGCCGAAGCATGTTCGAGCGTGAGGGGATGGCGGCGACTGGCCTGCCGCCGCAAGCGAGCCGACGGGAGCGTTTGACACCAGTCTCCTAGGGGTTGCATTGCGCAGTGCACGCACCAAGGCGCTGCGCCATCTCGATATCGGGCGCGGCTCCAAGGAAGAAACAGGCAGCGCCTTCGTTTTCCACAATGCAGTTCGACAAACATTCGACTTCGCCCGCGCACGGGCCACTAAGGACTTCGGTGGCTGAATCCAGACCCGAGTCTTCGCACTGCTCGAAGATGACCGAGGCGCGGTCGCACACATTAGGAAGCGCATCGGGGCCAGGAAGATTCGCGTCTGCTTGAGTCTCAACATCTCGAACGCGAACGATGCCGCTGAGCACACCCTGATAAAAGCTTCCGTCAGGCCCGATTGCTCCCGGCATAAAGAGCTGTTTGTAGAAAAAGCCTGCGCCGATCAGCGTTTGATTGACCGTTTCTCCGGAATCAAAATCGATCGCCGTGAGGTACCACGCATCGACAATAGGAACGGACGTGTCTTGCGCAACGACGTAGATCAAACCGCTCCCCGTGGATAGCCGCACGGTGTTCGTGGAGCGAATGTCTCGATTGGACCATGCAACATCGCAGCCGCTTTCGTCTTCGCGAATGTCTACGCGCACGAGACCGGGAGGTTGAAGATCACGAAAATCGCCGAGCGGACCTTGAGCGCCGGCCCAGTTCTGCACGATCATGCTGCGATCATATCCGACCACGGAGTTTTCGTTGGCGCTCGCGCCACTCTCAAATAGAGGCAGCTTACACACCTCGTCTCCGGTTTCGCGCCGGTACACGAGCAGATGAATCTGCGGCTGCGCCACGTCGGTGATGGCCACCCAATCACTCCCCAGCACCGTGGGCGCGCTTCCCGATCCGAAGGAAAGCGTATCGGCACGCTTTTCGGGAGCGCGATCGTACGCTCTTCGCCATGCCTCGCCAACTTGGGTCGCGCCCGCGTCGCAGGTAAATCGATAGAGCGCGCGGTCGGTGACGACGTAGAGCCCGTCTTCGGCGATGGCGAAGTTGTTTTCGATCGCTTCATCGTCGAGCGCTCGGTTCGCGCCTTGCCCCGAGGAGGCATCAAAACACCCCACCAACGCCGACTCGGTCACTGTACCTTCTGCGTCAAGCCCTCCGAAATCGACAAACCAATAGTTGCCGTCGTGATCGCGCACCACTGATTCGATTTGCCGTCCTTGCGGGACTTGTGCGCCGATTTGGATAGTTTCCTCAACCGAAAACGAACCGTCCGACACGCCGACCAGGTCGGCGTTGTTTTCTTCATTGGCAAGCATCGCGCGGCCCCGGTTGTCCAGAGTGATGGCGCCAAACGAAATCAAAGATTCGAAATTTCCGAGCGACGAAACTGGAACGCGAACCACGTCGTACGTAGCGCGTTTGGCCATGGTGTCCGAATCGAGCGCGGAAAGTTGGCCCACAAGATCGAGACCCTGCACGGAAGCACAAAGCGCATACACGTTGCCGTCTGGACCATTCTGGCCGCTACCGTTGCCAAACGCGCTAGCGTCCCAAAGCAAGGGCGAGCAAAAACCGATGAGCCCAAAAAACCGCGAAGTGACTTGAGGATTGCGTCCGAACGGGCCCGCAATATCCGAAACCCCTGTCTGGCGACCGTCCACATGAAGCGTTCCCTGCGTCGCGAGAAAAGGATGCGCGGGAGCATCTTTGTCCGGAAGCCCGTTGACGTCTGCGGGCTCGCCGATGAATCGCGGGAGGAACCTAGGATCTTTGACTGAAGCATCGCTAGATTTTTTCGAGGAGTCACCGCAGCTCATCACCACTAAGCTGCTGGCTACCACAAAGCCAACTACATTTCTCAACCGAGCGCGTTTTGCAAAATGATTCATCACCTGATTGGTTAGGACACTTTGTCGAGGCACGCCAATCGCGATGCTCGCGAGCTACCGCAAGTGTTTTTCCATCCAGCGAACCGCAAACGGCACGAAGCGCCGTGCCTCAAAGAGCTCCGCTACACAGTGACCCACGGGACCTGTTTTCGCGTTTCCGGCGTTCAAGAAGTCGATCAAGATTTGAGAGAAGTAGTCTCCTTCGAGCCAATCCACGATACCGTTCGTATCATCGAGGCTCTCCACGTACTGCTCGCCAATGTCGGCACGAAGCAGTCGTCGGCGCACTCGCCGCTTTTCGGGAAGCTGCGCGAGGTATTCGGCGTAGTGGGTAAGCGTGACCGTATCGATATCCGCGCCGAGGCGAAGCACCGATCCTTCAAGCTGCGTGAAGCGCTCGAAAATCGACGACGGGCCGAAGTAATCGTGCAAGGGAATCGGATCGAGGAGCTCCTTCGCTTGGGGACCGAGCGCTGCGAAGCGCGCAGCCACGTGGTCGTTCACAATCGCACCCGGGGTATTGCGAAAAAGTTCCGCGAGGACCCCCATATCTTCCACGTCGACAGGTGTGGTCAGCGCATCAAAAGGTTTATCCGGGTCGGCGTCGAGCACCATCAGCATGGTGCCGCGAGCCCCGAGCACTTCGAGGAGAGCCTGGATCAGCGTATCGCCGCCCCCTTCGATCGCGCCCACTTCGCGAAGGCTCGCGTGCACCATCAACGGTTTTGGCACCACGCCGAGTTCGCAGAGCTCTTGAACAAGCTTAGATCTCGAAACCATTTTTTGTACGGTACCATCGCGCAAAACGAGGCGCTTGCTTTTGTTTTCTTTCGCTTTATTATGAAAACAGTGAAAACAGTGATCATCAATGCACGGATTCCGATTGGACTCAAGCGTGCGGTCAACGCTTTCTGCGACGCTCGGGGATTGAAGGTTCAATCGTTTATCGAAAACTTGATTCAAGAACGACTCGAAGACGAGCTCGACCATGCGCTGATCGACGAACGTGCTGACGAACCCACCGTCTCCTTTGCCGCTGTCCGAAAAGAACTCGAACTCGATCACTAACCGGTCGAACATTGATCGAAAACATCGATCGAATGCAACATTGATCGGATGGAACCTTGAAAAAGTACCGCGTCGTGTTCAAGAAATCTGCGCGCAAAGAACTGGCGGGCCTCCCGAGGGGCACTCAGCGAAAGGTTGTCGAAGCTGTAGAGCTTCTGGAGGTCAATCCGTTTAGCTCGCTCCTTCCGATTCGAAAAATGGCCGGTCGAGACGACGACAACCGATTTCGACTTCGCCTCGGAGATTATCGCTTCGTCTACACAGACTATCGCTTCGTCTACACAGTGGAGAAGAAGGTCGTCACAGTGCACATTGTCCGAATCGGACATCGAAAGGACGTGTACCGCTAGCCCACATCAGACGAGGGGCGAGATGGTCACGGGTACGCTACCTTCGGCGCCATGTTTGGCGTTTCTTTCTATGACATCGTGAGCCACGGAGGGCCTGCGCTCTCGGTGGCGCTCGCGCTTGCGTTCGGCATGGTGGGGCAAACCATTGCCGCCCACGCGCGAGTTCCCGGCATCTTGGTGCTGTTGGCGTTCGGCGTATTGCTCGGCCCCGATGTCGCGAACGTGGTTCGGCCGGAAACCCTCGGCGGCGGGCTGATGGATCTCGTGGGGTTCGCCGTCGCGATTATTCTGTTCGAAGGCGGAATGACCCTCGAGCTTCGGCAACTAAAGCGAAGCGGGCGGGCCATCCAGCAGCTGATCAGCGTGGGCGCGATCGTGAGCTTGGTCGCTGGCGCAACCATTGCCGGGCTCGTCATGGGTTGGGGCTGGCGCCTCGCGGTGCTCTTCGGAACGCTCGTGGTGGTCACCGGCCCCACCGTGGTGACGCCTCTTCTGCGTCGCTTTCGAGTGCACAAAACAGTATCCACCGTGCTGGAGGCAGAAGGGGTGCTCATCGACGCGGTGGGCGCGATCACCGCTGCGGTGGCGCTCGAGCTCGTGCTTTCGCCGAGCGGCTCGAGCGCGGCCCTGGTGCTTCCGACCATCTTGGGGCGCTTGTTGTTCGGCACCGGGGTCGGGGCGGCGATGGGCGGAGTCCTCGGCTTGCTGCTGCGTGTTCGCCATGTGATCCCAGAGCGGCTCGTCAATACATTTACGTTCGGGTGGGCCTTGCTTACGTTTCAGGTTGCCAATGCCGTGGTGCACGAGACGGGCATCGCGGCAGTGACCGCGGCAGGTATGATCGTCGGCAACATGCATGTGTACGGCCATCGGTCGCTTCATAGTTTTAAGGAACAGCTGACCACGATGCTGATCGCGATGCTGTTCGTGCTTCTCGTGGCCGATGTTCGGGTCGCCGACGTACTCGCACTGGGCACGCCGGGCCTCGCGGTCGCGATCGCCACGATCGTTACCGTGCGGCCGCTCAGCGTGCTGCTGGGCACTTGGGGGACATCACTGCGCCGCAACGAACGAATCTTTCTCGCGTGGATTGGGCCGCGCGGGATTGTCGCCGCGGCGGTCGCGTCGCTCTTTGGGCACGAGCTATCACAAGCCGGCGTCGACGGCGCGGTCGAGCTCCGCGCGCTCGTATTCTTGGTCATTGCGGTCACCGTCGTGTGGTCGGCAGCAACCGGAAGCCTCGCCGCGGGCTGGCTGAATCTCCGCCGGGCATCGGACGCTGGATGGGCGATTTTCGGCGCCAATCCGCTGGCGCGACGGCTCGCGCAAGAACTCCAACACGAAGGCAGCGAAGTGGTGGTGATCGATGACAATACCTCGGCGCTCTCCGAAGCGGAACGAGCCGGCCTGCGATGTCTTCATCGCGACGTGTTTGAAGAATCGACCTTTGACATCGCCCAGCTGGATACGCGTTTGGGAGGCATCGGCGCCATGCTCTCCGAAGAATCGAACTACCTATTCGGCGAACGCGCTCGCCTCGCGGTACGCAACATTCGCTACCCGCTCGCCCTCACCAGTCGAGACCGCCGCGTTACCCAAAGCATGGTCGAAGACGTTGGCGGCGAAGTCTTGTTCGGCGCAGAGCTCGACCTCGACCAATGGGCCACTGCGATCTCAAAAAATCAGGTTCAGACGAGTCGCTGGAAACGAGGCGTGCGGCAAAAATGCACACTGAATTCGATAGTCGACGCGTCAGCGATTCCGCTGGTTCACGGGCAAGGAAAAAAAGCCGAGCCTTGTACGAATCGTACAGGGTTCAAGAAAGGCTCGGTCCTTCGCGTGATGCATCTTAGTGACGACGCCGACCGCGTCTGCGCCTTCATGTCCTCAAACGGGTGGAAACCCACACCGTCGGGTAACGAGGGTTAGTGTTGCACCGCGCCGTTCGCTCCCATTGGACGAGATCTACAGGCACTGCAAACGAGCGTAATGAACTTCGAAGTGGCCGGCTCCAGGCGTCGGCCGGTGGTTGAGCCAAAGCCCGCGTTCGTCCCACGGGAACTTGAATATCTCGATGTTTTTTTCTTTGTTTCGCCAAGTCAAGCCTTGCCCTACGCCGGCTCCGAGCGTGCCCAAGAATCCTCGGTCGCGCTTCATCAGGATGCCTCGTGACGTGTGCAATGTTCGATGATTCGTCCGCCGGTCGTGGGTCCACAGCTCAAGCTCAAAACTCTGGTCGCCCCACAGCCGAGTGATGTTGCGACGAAAATTCACGTAGGGAACTTTGTAGTACCCGTCTCGTCGGGCGCTGAAGTTGGGCACAAGACCATCGCAAGACACTTCGTCGCGCTCTTCACAAAACGGCGTAAGCCGCTCGCAGGTCAGGTTGGCTACGAACTGGGCGGCGCCTTGAAGGGGAAGATGGAGAATCCACGCTTGAATCGCCAGAAGAACCACGGTGCACGCTTTTGCGACAAACTTTACTCCGATGACCGTCGGGGCTGACGCGGCAAGCGCTTTGGCGCACGCGAACGACGCTGGGCCGTAGCCGACACCCGAGGCGATGAGCTCGAGCACAAACTTATACACCGAGGCGCTCCACGCCAAACACTGCTCGCACGAACTAAACGCTGCGCCCGTCGAAAGCGCCTGGATCTCCGCCACGCCGCCATCTTCGAATAACTTGAAGTGCATGATCCGCGGCGGTGCATTGTCGTCGGGCCACATCAGGGTGAGCTCGCCGTCCACGAAGGCGCGGTTTACAGGCGACAGTCGAACGATCGCGGTCCGCCTTTTCCCGTCGCCCGCGTCCACTACATAGGTCAGAGACACTATGCGCTCGTCGTAAATGTCCTTCGAAAACGACGGGCGCGCGCGAGCAAACGCATCGCGAAAAAAAAGGGTGCGCACCTTTCCAAGGATGCCGCGTGCTCTCTGGTCAAGATGGTGACGTTGTTCTTCGCTTAGCGAAGGATTCGATTTGCGAACGAGCTGCTTGGTCTGTTCAGCCTCGCTGCTTGTGTCTTCCATCTGGGCTGCGCATCCCATTCCAGCGACGACCGTCGCGATGACCCAAGGCATTCGATACAACTGCCGATTCATCATCGTGTCTACCTGCTACATCAGAAGAACTACACACCCCGGTTCGCCGATCAACGACCGAGGCAAACCACCGGGACATCGCGAACAACATCACGCCCATGCGCCCGATGAGAGAGACGCAGCGTATGCTCGCCTGACCACGCCACTCGGATTCCGGATGTCGGCGCGCCGTGCATGGAGTGATGGGGGTTCCACGTCAGAGCGCTTTGATGCCAAAGCGAATAGGGAGTTCGAGCTGGTTCCACTGGACGCCCGGCGACGCGCGGTATGGGCAACGCATCTTTGTTGCGCCCCCACAGTTTGACATGGGCAGGCGCTCCCCTTCCGCGATGACGTATGTCGTACGTTACGATGCTGCGACCCGGCCGCGCAGGGTCAGGTCGCCATAGCACTTCGCCGGTGGAACAGAGATCGCTCCGTTCCGGAGCGCATGCTTCGAGCGCGGCCTGTCGGCCGATGACTTGACCGGTGTAGTGGTGAAAAGCTTTCCAACCGCCAGCGATCGTGACCTCGCAGATCTTGCGTTTTGGGCCAGAGAAAGGCCGGCACGCGCCTTTGGCAATGGGCACTCCGACGGGCTCGATGATCTCGGAGTAGCCAGAGATGCCCGCGGTCGTGAGCTCGTTGCAGAGCCTCTGCTCCGAGTTCCGAACGTCGTAAGAAATGACCTTTCCTCGCCGCGGATCGATTTCGTAAAGCCGGTAGCGTGTTCGCATCCCCCGAGGTCGCCGAAGACCGATCGCGATCCACCCAGCCTCCACGAACGCGTCAGCCCGACGCACTACAAGCAGGCTTTCGTCGTAGCCCGCTTTCGCGTAGGTGATCGCGTAGGAGCCATCGAGCGAACCGATAGCAACGACGTTGCCCGGAACGAAACGATGAGCGAACCGAGCGTCGTATTGGCCGATGCGCTGGACATGAAGCTGGCGCAACCTCTGTGCTTCTCGCTCTGAAACTCCGAAGCGCGAAGACGATTTTTCTTCGCTCTCGGCGGTCTCAAGCTCTGCGGTCGCCATGCATCCTGCAGCCAGATATCCAACCGCCAGATATCCAGCCATCGAACGTCCGATGGCCTGCCCTGCAACAAGCCCGCGACCGATTCTTTCCAACAACGACATCGATACTCCCAATTTCTAGACTTCCGTGCGGAACGCTCGCGTTCGCTACTTCCCGTTGAGTAAGGCGACCGAGCAGTCCACGGGGTCTTGACCGCCAAGTCGAATCGCGTTGAGTTCCTCATCGATGGCGGTGATATCCACATGAGCACAGGGGTACCGCTCCACGCGTTGCCCTCCGCGCCAAAGCACCAAGGTCGCCGGCCCTGTGCTGTATGAGCCATCGGTTCTCTGTTGCGGCTGGGTATGCCGCTGGTGGCATGTCGCGGCGCCTGTGGCTAGCGGTTTGATAAACGCGAAACGATGTACGTAGTCCGGATGTGGAGGGCGGGAGATGCCTCGTGGTAATTGGCCGCCACGCTCGTAGTCGATTGCGTTGTACCGCTTGACGAAACGAATATTGTCGTAGTCGACGTACTCCGTCGCGTAGCTCACGTATTGAACCCGGTAGTCGAGGTTCACGGCTTTGAGCCCTTGACTGCAGCGCACGCAGCGGTCGAGCACGCCGAGATTTAGAAACTCTCGTTGGCCTTGCTTGTTCACGAAGCCATAGCCGAATAGCGACGAACCGTGGAGCCGGAGCGTTCCCTTCGAGCACGAACCCACCCAGCGACCGAGCTGACCATGTTGCTTCGTCGTGCGGGTTTCGGCGGGCGCCTCGCCGACGTTCGCAGCGCATGAACACAGACCAAAAAGAAGAAACAAGAACAGCCGCACACGCATATCGAAATACTTTCATCAGACGAAATTGATATTGATTTGCAATTTCAATTACTAGCAAAGTTCCTGTTGTCAATCAGGAAAGCGAACATTCTGACGGGCCATTCACTTCGTGAAGCTAGCCAGTTGACTCATCGCGGAGTTTGTATTGACAGAACGAACCTATCGGCTTATTCACTTGATGAAATTGACTTTCATTAACAATACGAAAGGATCATCTCATGCGCGCTAACCCTCATACCCATAGAATCATTTCGAAAAGCGAACATGGCCGCATCGAAAAATGTTGCTGCGGAGCCGTGCGCCTTCACTTCGGTGCGCTCACTCTGCGCCTTCAAGCCGACGCGTTTTTTGAACTCTCGACGCTCCTGGCTCAAGGCGCCGAGCAATACGCGCAGCCTCAACTCACCCTCAATGCCCACACTCCCGCGCTTGGCGAAGCGTGATCGATGGACAACCCCAAGCCGTCATGCTAGCTGATTTCGAAATTGATTTTCATATTCTTTATTGACCTTCTTCAAACCAAGACTCCCTCTCGAATGGGACCTCCTCGAACAGGACACAGTGCAATGAATAGAAGCTTTTTGTGGTGGGCAGCGGCGGCCATTGGCTTGGCGGCGTGCGGAGACGACGACTCGACTAGCTCGGCGGATTCGGGGGTGGGTTCCGACTCGGCGGCCGCGGATGGCCAAACGGGTTCATTTACTCCTCCCGCCAATCTGAGCGCAGCGATCGAGACCTACGCGAATATCGTTCGGGCGAGCTATGAAGACTCACTGGAAGCTGCCGAAGCGCTCGACACCGCGATCGATGCGTTCTTGGCTAGCCCCACCGAACAAACACTGATCGCTGCGCGCACGGCGTGGCTTGCATCGCGCGAGCCATATCTTCAGACCGAGGTCTACCGGTTTTACGATGGCCCCATCGACAACCCAACTGACGGCCCTGAAGGCTTGCTCAACGCTTGGCCGATGGACGAAGCGTTTGTTGATTATGTGGAAGGCGACGCAAGCGCGGGCGTGATCAATGCCATCACGAGTGTGCCCAACATTGATGCGTCTACGCTCGAAGGGCTCAACGAGGCAGAAGGAAATGAAGCCAACGTCGCCACCGGGTACCACCCCATCGAATTTCTTCTCTGGGGGCAAGACCTCAGCGAAACGGGCCCCGGAGAGCGCGCGCATACCGACTACGTTGAAGGGCCCGGAGGCACCGTTGGCGTCGAAAATGAGGATCGCCGCGGCGATTATCTTGCCACGGTTAGCGACTTGCTGCGCACGCATCTGACCCAGGTGCGCGACGCGTGGGCCGCGGACACGACGGGCAATTTTCGGGAGAGCTTCGAATCAGCCGATCCGCTTGAATCGTTCGAGCAGATTCTTACGGGCATGATTGTGCTTTCGGGATTTGAGACGGCTGGCGAACGCCTGCAGACCGCACTCGACTCTGGCGACCAGGAAGACGAGCATTCCTGCTTCAGCGACAACACCCATCGCGACATGGTGGGCGATGCACTGGGCATTCAGAACGTCTATGAAGGTCGCTACACGCGGCTCGACGACTCCGAAGTCACGGGCACCAGCGTCTACGACGTCGTGGCGGAGGTGAACAAAGATCTCGCCGACCAGCTACGGACACAGATCAATGCCAGCGTCGCTGCGGCCGAAGCCTTGCAGCCGCCGTTTGACCAGGAGATCGCGCCAAGCAACAGCGCGGGCAACGAACGAGTTCGTGTGTTGATCACCGCGCTGCGGGCGCAGGAAATGACACTGTTCGAGGTCTTCAATGCATTTGCTTTGAGCGTAGAAATCCCCGAATAACTGATATCTCCCAGAACAAGAGGACGAGCGAACGCAGCCCCATGCATGCAGCCCAGTGATTGCAGCCCAGTGAATCCACCAACTAGGACAGCACTCTTCGCGTTCTGGCTCGCGCTTTCCGGCGGGTGCGGAGATTCAGCACATATCCGGATCGAAGCATCGGATGGAGGAAACGCATCCGATGCTTCGATGGACTCCGCCGCGCCAATGGGCCTGCGTGCGGAAGTCGAGGACGGCGAGTGGCTCGCAGGCGGCGAAACCACCGTCACCTTATTGCTCGGCCGCAACGCATTTTCCTTTCCGGCAAGCAACTTGACGGATCGAGAGACGTTCTCGCTGGGCGACAGCTTCTTCACCCGCAACTGGATCACCGCACCAGCACGCAACGAAAAGCTCGATGGGCTCGGGCCCACGTTTAATTCCCGCGGATGCGCGGGCTGCCACGCGCGAGATGGGAGAGGCCAACCTCCAGCACCTGGCGAAACCGCGGTTAGCGTGCTCATTCGATTGAGCATTCCGGGGACAGATGAACGAGGCGGCCCGCTTCCTGACCCAAACTACGGTGGACAGATTCAACCCTTTGCGCTGGTCGGCGTCACACCGGAAGCCAACGTGGTCGTCTCAACCCGTGCGGTCAAAGGAGCATACGCCAACGGAACTTCCTACGAGCTGCTTGAGCCCACGTATGAGTTTCCAGGACTCGCGTTCGGTCCGCTGCATGAAAACATTCACGTGTCGCCGCGGGTCGCGCCAGCGATGATTGGCCTCGGGCTGCTCGAGGCGATTCCGGAGTCGCGCCTCGTCGAGCTCGCCGATGAACACGACGAAGATGGCGACGGTATTTCAGGGCGGGTCAATCGCGTGTACGACGTCACCGAAGAACGAATGCGCACCGGGCGTTTTGGCTGGAAGGCTGAGCAGCCCTCGCTCTTGCAGCAAAACGCGGCCGCGTTCTTGGGAGATATCGGCATTACTTCTCGAGTATTTCCGGACGAAAACTGCCCTGCGCCACAGGTCGAATGCGAAGCGAGCATCGACGGTGGGTCGCCGGAAATCGAGGACGCCCTGCTCGACGCGGTGACCTTTTATTCTCGGACTCTGGCCGTTCCCGTCCGCCGAGACTGGGAAGACCCTGAGGTATTGCGCGGAAAGTTTCTATTTCAGCAAGCGGGCTGCGACAGCTGCCACGTGCCTCGGCATGTAACCAGCGCATCGGCGTCGCTTGATGAACTCTCCGAACAAACGATTTGGCCTTACACCGACCTATTGCTTCACGACATGGGTGACGCGCTATCTGACGACCGCCCTGTATTTTCTGCGTCAGGACGCGAATGGCGCACGCCGCCACTTTGGGGCGCGGGCCTGATCGAGCAAGTCAACGGTCACCTGCGCTTGCTGCACGACGGCCGCGCGCGAGGCTTCGCGGAAGCGATTCTTTGGCACGGGGGAGAGGCCGAAGACGCCCGCGAAACGTTTCGGGCCCTATCCGCCGGCGATCGGTCTGCGCTCATTCGTTTCTTGGAGTCGTTATGAATCACCGAACAACACCCCGTACGCGAATGTCAAACGCTCGATGGGCCGCGCTTCTGACAACCCTGCCAGGATTCATCGCACATTCCGGATGTTCGGATAGCGCGCCTCAAGATGAAAACGCGCTGGGCGAAGTCACCGACGATCGGAGACGAGAGGCGCTGACCACGCTCGCCGAAAACATCGCCCTGCCCACCTATCGCGAGTTTGCTGCGCGTGCCGGTGACCTTCGCGAGCAAGCTGCTTCGTTCTGCGCAAATCCGACCTTGGAATCGCTTACGTCGACGCAAGAGGCGTGGTCCGATGCGCGAGCCCCATGGAAACGAAGCGAAGCGTTTGCGCTCGGGCCCTACCAAGACGACCCTCCTCGTCTCGGACCGAAGATTGATTTTTGGCCGGCTCGAACGCGAGACATCGAGCGAGTGTTGGCCGACACCAAATCCATCGACCAAGCGTTTCTGGATGGCCAGGGGGTGACCAAGAAAGGGCTCCCAGTCATTGAGTATGTGCTCTTCGACGCCGAAGCCGACGAAGCCGCCGAACTCGAACGGTTTCAAACAGACGGGGGAGACCGGCGCTGCGCATACCTCGTCGCGCTCACCGAAGACCTCGCAGCTCGCGCCGAAGAGATGGTTCAGGCGTGGGACCCCGGCGACGGCGACTTCGCGGGGGAAATCGTCCGCGCCGGAGAAGGCAGCGAATACTTCGTGACGCTTCAGATCGCCGTCAACGAGCTCTTCAACCAGCTCACCTTCACCGCAGAGAATATTCGCGAGCTCAAGATCGGAAAGCCTCAGGGCAAACGCAATGGAGGCAACCCCCAACCGGACAGCGTAGAATCGCGCTTCAGCCACCGCTCGGCCCAAGACATTGTCAATACGCTCGAAGGACTTCGCGCGGCGTATACCGGCGATTTGAACGACCAGGAAGGTGTCGGATTCGAGGAAGTGCTCGCCGAACGCATTCGAGGCACGGACCGCGAATCATTGAGCGCGAAGCTCGAGGATCAATTTGAGCGCGCGATTTCCGCGACCGAAACGATCGAGGGAACCTTCGTCGACGCAGTCGAAGCGCAGCCCGAGCAAGTCGAAGCGGCGTATCAAGAAGTGAAAACGCTACACCGGCTGCTCGGCGCTGACGCGTCCAACGTGCTGGGGGTTACGGTGATGTTTAACAACACAGACGCTGACTAGAACTAGAGTACTGATCTTTTGGCCTGCTTGCGGCTTACCTCCTCGCTCTCTCCCTGCGAGGTACGTTTGTACCTCTCAGTCGTTCGCTGTGGGGGCGCTCGCAATCAGACTCAAAATCTCAGCACTCTGTGGCACGTGGCTCGAGCTCACGCTCAGGCCAAAATTCCGCTGCTCTATGGAATGTTACTGGACTTGCAATGAACGAATTCGACAGTTGCGTTAGACTACGAGAAGCTCCTTGATCGCCTGGGGGAAGAATGCGCGATTGGCGATGCGGGCGACCGGTGCGGCGGCGTATGCGTCGGGGGTGCTCGGGGTATATGAGCTGCAGCGGCCGCATGTGAGTGCGGAAACCGATGAGGCGATGCGTGAGCGTTACAAACGGCACGTGTGTCGAACGCTCATGCGCGTGCTCGGGGTTCGCTATCGCATCGACGCGGTTCCGCTTGGGGCCCAGTCCGAGACGCGTGGTCGGCTCGTGGTGGCGAACCACCGTTCGGCGCTTGATATCGGAATCCTGCTGGGACATTTCGGAGGCCATATTCTGAGCCGTGGCGACGTCGCAGGCTGGCCTTTGGTGGGCCGGCTCGCGGACCGAGCGGGAACGATTTTTGTCGATCGCAAAAGCCGCCGCAGCGGAGCACGGGCCATTCGCGAAATTCGGCGCCATCTCGAAGCAGGACGCACCGTCACGGTGTTCCCGGAGGGAACGACCTTCCTTGGCGACGAAGTACGACCCTTTCAAAGCGGTGCATTTGCCGCGGCGCGCGGGCTGAACGTCGAAGTCATCCCGGTTGGGTTCGCGTACGAACACGGAACCGAATATTACCGATGCTCGTTCGGCACCCACCTCTCGCGCGTCGCACAACGCAAACGAACGCAGGTCGTCGGCTGCGTGGGCGCGCCACTTGAGAGCTCCAGCTTTAGAGACACCGCCCAGCTCGCGGAGGCGGCGCGAGAGGCTGTCCAGCGAATGGTTGACCGAGCACGACCGCAGCTCGAGAAGGCCCTCGGAGCAAGCCCCGAATCGTCGTGATTCCATGGAGAACCTTGAAACTACGTGTGAATTCGGATAGCTCAAGCGCTCGTAGGCGAGCTGAGGGGTGAATACTCCGCCCCGCGGTCGCGTACAAGCCGATGGCCGCGAAAGGAATGTGCAGATGACCCTGATCCGATTGACCCTGGTCCGATTGACCTTGATCGCAATGACCGCGATCGCGACCGGTTGTTCGTTTTCCGCCAGCTACTCCGCCCACGCGTCAACCGGCACGGGACAATCTTTCGTCGAAGTGCCGACCGCTCCACCCGCATTGCGGCCCGCGGTCGCCACGCGACCTCCACGACCAAACGACAACTCGGTGTGGGTTTCCGGTCATTGGTCGTGGAACGGCAGCTGGGTGTGGGTCGACGGCCACTGGCAAGTGGCATCCCGCGGCCGGATTTGGCAGCCGCCCGTGTGTGTTCCCGACGGGAACCAATATCGCTACTACCCCGGCTATTTTCGTCCAGAAACGTTTCGCCCTCGCCACGCCTATCGCAACCCGGAAAGCTCGGTTCCTGTGAGCGTCACCACGCCGGAGACGCGTGCCGCAAACCGCGTCGTCGTTCGTCGTCCTCCGCCGCGCCGCGCCGCGCAAGCCAGCAATAGCGGCAATGGCGGCAGCGCGAACAACGACAGCAGTGGTGGAGGCAGCAACGCTGAAGCGTCCAACCAAAACGAAACACGCCCGACGAGCACCGTGCGACCGGCAGTCGTTCGACAAGGCACCACGAAAGTGACGCCAGCCGCCGGTTCGACAAATGCATCCAACACCAACACGACCCAAGGCAGCGGCTCAACCGGATCGACCCCGCGCGTGTCGACTGCGGGCGGTAGCAACGTCGCCAAACCTGGAACCGCCGTGCCCACCAGCACAGTGCGCCCCGGCGTCGCGCGGCAAGGAACCACCAGTGTGACCCCGCGCATCACCTGCGCCACCGAACCTCGAGGCCGTCGCGGTCAGCGCTTCGAAGTCAAAGGAAGCGGCTTCGGCCCCGGCGCCCGGGTAGCGATTGGAACCGTTTCCGCCAAAGTCGTTCGCGTCGAAGAACGACGACTCGAAGCAGAACTGCCCCGCGGCGCGGTCACCGGCGAAGTCACCGTGAAGTTCAACGGTCAGACGGCTAGATGTGGCCAAATCCGCATCCAGTAGACTAGAGCAGTGATCAGTTTACCTGAGGGTCTGGCACCCAGACCCTCTCGCCGGGATACGATCCCGTCGATTCACCCAAACTCCCCCGCCAGGAGGCAC
>JANQQS010000033.1 GCA_028284955.1 Myxococcota bacterium
CTCGAAAATGCTTCGGCATTTCCTCGGTTCGCGGACGCGACGACTGGCCTACCGGCGCTGCGCGATCCTCGGTCCGCGTTTGACACCAGTCTCCTAGGAACCAAGCGGCAGGTCGTTCGAGGGAGCCCGCCACGCCTTGCGAAATGCCGCAAAGCACTCGGTATCCCGGAGCGGTCCCCCTGGTTTCATCCTCATATTTCGAAGGGTGCCTTCATGCTCCATTTGTGCCTTCTGCGCGATGCGGTGGCTAACATGGTTGCGTGCATCGCAGCGCCAAGACAGCCGTTCCCACGGCCATTCTTTGGAAAAACCCCACTCCAACATCGTATTCAGCACGCGCGTGCCGAGGCCTTGATTGGCGTGGCTTTGACGAATCCATAGACCGATTTCGGCTGCGCCGTGTTCGAGCGGGCCCTCCCGGAGATGAAAACCTGTGCCTCCGAGCAGCGTTTGGCCATCCTCGGAAAATACGCCGAGCTGAAAATCTTCCGCCAAGAGGTACCGACCGCGCGCTTTGCGCACGGTTTGCTCGGAATCTTCGACCGTTTGGTCGGGCTTGGCCCAGTCAATAAATTCTTTGAGATGGGCGTACGACGAGGTCACCGCCTCGGACAGCAAAACGCCATCCCCGGTTTGAAAACTGCGAAGGACAAAGCCATCGCCCGGACACTGCTCAGGGGCGAAAAAATAGGCCACAGCTACGAGCGCCAATCTAACCCATTTGGGTGAATGCGCTACAGAGAATCTACAGGTTTATCGTTCGGCACAGAAAGGACGTCGGTGTCATCCCCGTTTGGAGATAGGGGCCGGGAAGCTCGCTCGGTGACGCGCTACCTTTGCCTAGTGAGCAATGTGGCGTCGAAATTTTGCCAAGGGGGCTTCGAGGTAGTCGGTTCGTTCAAGCCTCGCAGGAATGCCCGCGCGCCGAAGGGCGGTCTCTAGCTCGTGGTGAGTGTGCGCGAGGTCTTTGGTGTTGGGGGAAGGCTCCCATTCCACGCGAAACGAGCCGCCGGGTTGTTGGGTGACTCGATAGTGGCGTACTTCACCGCGTTGAAGCACTTTGTCGAATATGCGTGGGTGAATGGCGCGGTCAGGGAGCACGTATTCGCGGGCTGACCGTCCCCAAAGGTCGAGCAGCTCCTGGGTTTGGGTTCCATCCGAGCGCGTCGTTGTACGGAGCTCGGCGATGTCTCCCGTGCGATAACGAATGATCGGCATGGCTCGATTCAAGAGATTTGTAAGGATGATTTCTCCGATCCCGTTGGCGCTGGTGGTGCCGTCGGCCAAGAGCACCGAGAGGCGACTATAAGGGCTTACTTGATATGCCTCGCGCGCCTCCTGGATGCCGACAGTGCCTCCTTCGGTGAGGCGATACGCGTGAATCACCGGGCAGCCGAACCATTCTTCGAGTGCGCGCTTTTGATCCGAGTAGAGATTGCCGCCGCTGGTCGCAATCACCTTCGGGCGAATTCGACTGTCGCCAAGGGTATTCGCGTCCATGTCGGCGAGCCGCAGCGCGCCCCAGGGTCGAGCCGCCAAAATGGGTGGTGGTCGTCGGCGCAGGTGGTGGAGCGTGGCGATGTCTTCTTCCTCGGTTGCGAGGAGGTCTTTGTAACCCGGTACGCGCTCTGCAGATTTTTGTCGCCCGCGACCGAAGCGACGTGTCTCCACGTTTGAAAGGCGAAGATTCGGCATAGGGTAGGTCGCGTTTCGTGCTTCGGGCCAATCGATGAGGTTGACGGCGCCAACCGCATGAGGCTCGAGCGCGTTCCACACGGATTTGCTTCGTGCGGCGATTTCGCCGTAGTGTCCCAGCGTGTGCGCGAACCACATCGCGTAGTCGCAGTGGACATAGACCGGTTCGCCGGAAAACGACCCAGAGTTGAAGACGTGGGACCAGTCTTCACGGCTCGACTCTGCCCGTAGGTCCTCCAAGCAGTCACGGAGGTCGTCGCGCGTGAGCAGTGGGAAGTCTTGCTCTCCCAGAGTTGCGCTCGATCCAGCGTGAGAATCGCTGTCGAGTCGGGTCTGGAGACGGCTCCGGTAGAACGGCACTTCCCGAGCCGCGAATGCCAGCAACTCGTCCAGTGCGTTCGAATCGTCGCAATTGGCTGCGCGCGATTGAAACTGCTCGTAGCCAATGATGGCCCGCCGCAACGTGGCCGCGCGCAACGCCTTTTCGGAAAGCAATATCTTCTCCGAAATCAGTGTCTTCTCCGAAATCAGTGTTTTCGCCGAAATCACTGTCCTCTCAGAACATCGGGCCACCTTATTCGGTGTTCGTCGCGTGAAAGGCCCAAGCCAGCGCCGGACCCATCTCTGCTCGGGTCAGAGTGCGTTGGGAGCGCTGGTGCGTGGGGGCCTGGCGCGTGCGGGATCTACCCGTTGGGCATGTCCGAGTCTGTAAGCACAGCAGCACCGCCATTCATCGCTGCCATCTCTTCGGCGGTCATTTGCTGTTCGAGTGCGCGGAGCTCCTCCTTGGCCGATTGGAGCGACTTGGCTTCTTCTGCCTCGAATTGTGTGTTTTTGCGGTGCCAGAGCATGTCTATCCTCGTTGTTGTGGCGCGAGTTCGATGCGATTTTCTGTTAACATCCCCCGCCTTCGAGGTCAATGTTCCCCAATATGGGTTGGCTGGACGTTTGGTCTCGGCGATCGTAGGCCCGCGAATTTGTGATGAATAGAGACGAAACGCCGAGTCGTGGCGATCGCTGGGGGTGGGGAATATTCGCGGTCGTCATCGCGCTCATGGTTCTGTGGCTTGCTGGCGCGCTCTTCGGTTCGGGGATCGTCGTATCGCGCAGTCATCCCGTGCTCCCCCACGTGGACGTGGGCGTCGCGCTCGGAACGCGCGGCTCGGGTCTGGTGGCGACGGTTGCCGCGTGGGCGGGCGGCATTCTGGTGATGGGGCTCTTTGTCTTCGCGTTCTTTCTCGCGGCACCTCGAACGAATCGGGTGATCCGATCGGTGACTGCGGTGGCCGGAGCATGGACGGTGATATGGACGACCCTGGTTTGGCTGGCGAGCTCGAAGGCGCACGGGCCGATCGAGCTGTGGGGTTCGTTCCCCTCCAGCACCGCGGTGATGCTCTATCTTCTGTGGCCGTGTCCGATCGCGTTTGTCGTCCTCTACGTGCTGCGGTTTCGTAGTTGGGTTTGGAGCGAGGCCTCGGAGCGAGAGCTCGAGCGTATGTTGAAGGAGCGCATCGAGAAGTCATGAGCCTTTCGCGTTCCACCACTACGCTCGCGTTGGTCGGCGTGTACATGTTGGTATGCATCGGAATCGGGCTATGGGCTGCGGCGCGCACCAAGTCGTCACAAGACTTTTTTGTGGCCGGAAAGTCGCTCGGCGTTGCGGTAACCACGCTGGCGTTGTTTTCGACGACTCTCAGCGGCTTTGGTTTCGTCGGCGGTCCTGGGCTCGTCTACCGCATGGGTACAGGGTCTTTTTGGATCATGATTTCGGTGCCCCTCGGCTACGCGGTGGCGTTTTTCTTGCTCGCTAAGCGGCTGCGCTTGTTTGCGGAGCTCGATGGAAGCTTGTCGATTCCCGATGTGCTCGCCGCGCGCTACCGATCCGAGACGACGCGTGTGCTCAGCGCAGTGGCTATCGTGCTCGGGGTGATGGGGTATATGGCCACGCAAATCTTGGCCATGGCCACGGTGCTGCAAGACTTGCTGCATGAATCTGGGGTGTGGTCCCATGCCAGCCTCACTGCGTGCGCGCTGCTGTCCACCGCGGTGCTGGTGTTTTACTGCGTCACCGGCGGTATTTTGGCCTCTGTCTACACCGACGTGGTTCAAGGCAGCATCATGGTCGGCGCGGCGCTGTTGATTTTTGTGACGGCGGCGAAGTCGTTTGACGGCGGCTTCGCCGGCATGTCGGAGGCACTATGGCAGGACAATCCGGCTTCGATCGGGCCATGGGGTAGTCTTGGCATCGTCGGCTGCGTGAGTTGGTATTTCGTATTCGGCATAGGGCTTTGCGGCCAGCCGCATATCGTTTCGAAGTTTATGATGAACCGCCGCGTGTCTGACGCGCGCTCGATTCTTCCCCTGACCGTGCTTGCGTACGTATTGGCGTCGTCGCTTTGGGTCGGCATTGGGTTGTGTATGCGCGCAAAAGTAGTGACCGGCGCCCACCCTCCGCTCGTCATGGCCGATGCCGCAGCGTCGGCGTTTCTCCAGCACTACGCGCATCCCGTGCTCTCAGGAATCGTGTTTGCTGGCCTTTTCGCCGCCATCATGTCGACCGCCGATGCTTTTTTGAACATCGGCGCCGCGGCACTGGTGCACGACTTGTATCGCGCGTTCCGAGGTCGATCGATGCGGCGGGAGTTGCTCGGCGCGCGGCTCGCTACGATTGCCATCGCCGTCCTCGCGGTGTCGTTCGCGCTCTACTCGCACTACCAAAACGAGCGCCTGGTGGCGCTGCTTGGCGTGTTTGGCTGGACCACGTTTGCCGCAGCCCTGGTCCCTGCATTGGCCATCGGTCTGAACTGGAAACGCGCTACCGCCCCGGCCGCCAACGCCGCCATCGTCGTGAGTCTAATACTCAACTTGGCGCTGGAGATAAGCGGTCTGCTTCCGCCCATGGGACTGCAGACCAGCGCGTTCGTGCTCCTGACGTCGGTGGCGGTGTTTATTGCGGTTTCTCTGCGTACGACGCCTCCGCGCCATGAAGCACAGGTTGCCGCAGCGTTGCGTCTGTAGCGAGAGGCGCCTGGTCCCAGCTTTGAAAAAAGTAAGTTCGACGGACGCGAGGATCGATATCTTCGATGTCGAGCACGACGAAAAAATCGGTCACGTGAAACGAGAGATCGAGCGCTGGGCCGCCGCATACTTTGGCGCCAAGATTAAGATAGGTAGCGAAGAGTCGGGGCAGCTCGATATCCGCTTCGGGCATCGCAAACGGTGCATCTTTGATGCTCATGCATGGTTGCGTGCGCAGGTAGAACTCGGGATGCATCGCGTCGACGCTCGAGAGGTGCTCCTTCACATTGCGCGCCACGTGTTCTTCGGTGCTGGGCACCGAGCAACAGCCGAATAGATAACGTTTTTCGTTCCAGCTCAGATAGCGCGCGAGACCGCGCCAAAGCAGATGAATGACTCGGCCGGTACGATGTTCGCGGGCGACGCAGGCGCGTCCGACTTCTACTGATTGCGCGACCATGTGGGCGGGCATGTGGCGGAAATCAAACTCTGTCTCCGAATAGAAACCGCCGCGGGCTTCGGCCATTTCGTTGGTCATCAGGCGATAGGTGCCGACCACCTCCTGCGTTTCCGCCGAAATCACCATCAGATGATGACAGCTCGAATCAAACTCGTCTTCGTCTCGTGCGGTGGCGTAAGAGGACTCCAAGCCTTCGTGAAGTTCAAGGTTGAAGACCTCAAAGCGCAGTCGTTGCACCGCAAGTAGGTCCTCTTCGTTTTGCGCAAACCGCAGAATGTATCGGCCAGAGCGTGCCTGTCCGAGTGGGAGATGCTTATGCGATGGCGGATACGGTCGGCCTGGACTCATATCCGATCGAAGGATGATTGGAGCGGGCATGAAACCTCCCTTTCTCAAGCGCGGATCGTCGCGAGCCGTCGCCTTGACTTGACCCCGGGCCACAGTAAGAAACACGCAACCTGAACGCGTGAGCGTACGTGGCATGACGTTGCAAGCCTCCCGCGAAGTTCAGGTGGCCGCTGCGTGACAACCCTGTGATGTTGGTCAACGGGTCTAGTCCGCGAACCACAGACGAAACGCTGCGTTCCTTCGCTCTTCGTCGCCCTCGCCATGCCACGCGCGATCACTCGCAGTGGCGCGACGCAGAAAATCGAAGAGGGTGAGGTGGCGTCTTAGCGTGCGTCGCAGGCGATGAGGTTTGAGGGGATTGAAGCCGCCCAAGCGATCAAAAAGCTGTCGGGGATTCTTCTTCACCCAGCGCCAGGAACCCATTTCGAGCGTGAGCGGCAAAAATACCCCGGCACCGGGTTGAGCGCGCTGTTCGTCGTAGAGAAAGTCCCACAGGTCGCCGCACACTGTGTAGTTTCGCGCCTGCGGTTCGACCCGATAGACATGATTGGGGAGCGCCGTGTCTAGCAGCTGTTTCAGCGCATAGACCGATCCGACATCAGGGAACGGTTTTCGGGTTCGCGCGTAGGGGAACCACACGCGATCGTCCATCCCGTAACCGGAGTGCACGTCGACCACCACCGCGCGGCGTGCACCAAAGACCTCTCGACGCATGAAGTTACAGAGCGCGAAGGCTTCCGGCTGCATCGGCGCGCCCTCAACGCCCATATACCATGGAAGATGAGGCGAAAGGCGCTGGCCGCCTACGAAGAAGCTTCCTTGAGAGTCGGGGTGAGGCGGCGCGTTGCGCATCAGATCGACGCCTGCAGCGTTGCCGCGCCGCCGCATGAGAATGCCGTAGGGGTTGACGATAGGAACGAACACCAGACGTATCCGTTCCAGCGACCGTGAGAGCAGTTCGTCCCATTGCAGCATTTCGATCACGGTGTGTAGATATGCCAGCACGACGCGGGTGCCGATTCGCTCGAGCCCATGCACCCCGCCGACCAGCCCGAACGTTGGCGCGCTTCGATCGGAGGTGCCAAGGACCGTTCCGTAGATGGGTAGGCTGCCCGCCGCACTGGGAATAGAAGTAAGCATCTCCGAACGTGCAAGCGAACCCGATCGCTCGAGAATATTCTCGAGCTGCGTCAGCTCACGAACAAGCTTCGCCACGCGGCGACGTGTACTGCAAGAGCCTCATTCAACCAAGGCTTTTCTGCTGCGAAGCTGGATTCGGGTGGCGAGGGCTTGGCGAGCTCTCGCGGGGAGCTCCGCGAGCGCGGTTTAACGATCGCAGCGGCGCTAGTTCAACGCGTGGCAGTCGTTCTCCGCGGTCTCGGAGTCGTTGTTGTCCGTGTGGCACTCGCGCATCTCCGTCAATGGCTCGTGATCGGGGTGGTTGGCCGAAGCGATAAATCGCAAGGGTTTGTCTAGCTGCTCGGGGGCTACCGGGTACGAAAACGTCACTTTTTCGAAGTCTGCAGATTTCAATCGCTTCGAGGTATGCGCTTGGCCGACGTAGGTTTGGGTTCCATCCTCCGCGACCAAGAAGAAGCTTATCGGCACGTTCGGCGCGGTCACTGCGGCCCCTCGATTGATCACGTTGACGGTGACTTCAAGGGTTTCTGGGCAGGTCAAGTCGCTCACTTCAAGGTCTTCCAGGATTACATCGGGAACATCGAAGAGAGCGATGTTTTTTCGGAAACTGTTGGTCACGGGCACACGCCAATGAGGCTCTTCGCGTTTGGGTACGGTCCCATCTTCGTTGATGTTGGTGATGTGGTAGGAGTACTGATTGTAGATGCGCCTGGTGCCTACCCATTCCCCGTCGGGATGCCCAAAGACGTGAATCCCGGTGGTTGAGGGAGTGACCTCATCCTCGCAGTAGCGCGTGAGGGACGGGTTGCCTACGTAGTTGTTTTCCATCAGCACCACTTCAGCGCGGGCGTCGTTGTCTACATCCACCACGATCGGGAACTCAGCAATCGTTCCGCTGGTGTTGCACTGCTTGAGCAAGTCGGCCCCATCCGTGCCTTTGTAGACGTAGAAATTGAGCTCGTCGTTGTAGAGCACTTCCGCGATGCCATCGCCTTCGAAGTCGAACACGCTCGACCCGGTGGACCGCGACGAGATATCACTGGTGTCGCGGAACCACTGGAGCGCGCCATCGTGCCCAAACACCGCGTAGGCGAAGCCTCCTGCGACTCCGATTTCCGGAAAGGGATCATCATCGAAGTTGGCGATCAACGGTGGTCCGCCTCCACGAAGGCCGTTGGGGCCATCAAACGTGGTGCCGGGTGGATTGATGTCGATTGGTCCCAGTCGGCGATCACCCGTCGCCGCATCATACACCCATAAGGAATGAGAAATCGTATCCGAAACGATGAGTTCTGGCTTAGCGTCGTTGCCTGAGGCATCCAGATCAGCGATAGCCACAAAGCCACGCTCCGGACCTGCTTCGCTGGAAGGTCGTTGCCAGAGCAACGAACCATCGTGATTGTACGCGCGATCGGCAAACACGATTTCGAGATCCTCGTCGTCGTCAACGTTGGCGATCGCGCTGACACTGGGCCCGCCGGCAAAGGCGAACTGCTGCGTGCCGTCACCGTGAAATACGGTGCCCCCGTTCACGATCTCAGGAGTCCCATCTCCGTCTAGGTCCGCCACGGCAGGTGCCCAACAGCCTTGACTTGTATTCTCATGGGTCTTGTGGAGCACGGAGCCATCAGCCCTCAAAATAATGAGCGTGTTCACACGCACCTCTGGGTTCGCGGGGTCCGGGCTCCACATTTCGCAAGCCATCACCTCGGGCCCTGGAGAATCGAAATTGACATCGGCGATGGCGATTTGGGTGCCTGGGGCAGTTCGAAAACCCGGTTCGGCAGTCGGCCATACGCGAGCGCCGCTGTCGCCGGACACCGCTCGAATCACGCCGTCGCTCTGGTAGTTCGGTCCTGCGAAGGTGTTGAACACGACTTCTGGAACGTCGTTCTCATTGATCGTGCCATCGCCGTCGTCGTCGGTGAGGTTGGCGACCATCGGCGACATCATGATTTGGTCGTATGCGGGCAGCACTTCCGAATCGCCGCTCCACGCCCACTCCTCACGAATGCGAAATCCATCGGTGAGCGGTCGATATTCGCAGCGTTCAAGCACCGCCGACAGGCACTCGCCCAAGGTGGTTTCACAAAAGAATCCTGGGTCGCAGTCCTTGTTGCTGGCGCACTGCGGGGATGGTTCGGGTTCGGGTGTGGTCGCGCGCTCGGAGGTAGGGGGCGAATCCGCGCACGACGCGACGGCTCCGAACGTGAGCAGCGCACACGCAACGGGAACCGACTTCAACAACACACAAGGTAGACGGGGTCCCTGTGTTCGGGGAGAGCGGCCAAAACGCGTCATAATCTGAACTGCAGCAATAAACGTGCGAGACTCTGCAGCGTCTCCGCCGCATGCGATAAACTGCTAACTTTGTTGCGTTTTGCTTCGCTGCAGGCCGTGTTCTACGCGTCATCTGTCAAGCGAGGAGGTGGTGACAACGATGACCGGGTGGAGTGCATTCTGGAGACAACGAACACTAGTGTTGTACGAAGAAGTGTTCCCGCTACGGGAACCGCTGGATCTAGGTGGCGAGACGTTAGGCGACGAGGGTTTCGCGAGCTCCGGCTGCGAGCTCCGCGAGAATGGTTTGACGCGCTTGTTCCGCTAGCTCTTGGGCGCGGAGTGAGCGATTCGGAGCGATCGGTTCGCTCATGATCATTTGTGCGTGGGTCTGCTTTCTCACGGTGGTCTGAAGGTAGTGAGGAAAGAACGCCGCGTCGCCTACCCAGCAGGGGTCGAGAGAGGTGTAGCGAATGGTGACCGGAACAACCGGCACGCCAGCTGATTGCGCGATGCCAAACATGCCGCGCCGGAAAGGCAGCACGCAGTCGCCGTGGGTGGTGGTCCCTTCGGGAAAGGCGAGCACCGACGCGCCCGCTTGAAGCACACGTCGTGCCCGGCGAAGCACCCGTGCGCCGCTGTAGGGACAATCGCGATCGACCAACAAGATTGGGAGAGTGCGAATCGCTTCCCCGATGAGCGGCCATCCGCCCACCTCATATTTCGCGACTGCGTGCGCGGGAACCGCGCTTAGCACGGCGAGCGGGTCGATGTAGCTCAGGTGATTGGCGACGTAGACCGCGGGTCCCTTCGGAATCATTCCGCGAGACGAGATGCGAATTCCGTGAATCGCGCAAAGATTCTCCGCTACCCATCGCATATGCTGTGCCTGCTGGGCAGGCGTGCGCGTGCGACCAGCGTTTGTCCGCTGACTCTCCTTGAGAATCAAGTCCAGCATGAACAATACGAAACGGCTGACGCGCCGGGTGGAACGAGATAGATCGAGCGCGCGAGTGCGAAAGCTCTCCGACGTTCGCGGCCCGTGGTCTCCGATTTCGACTGGTGCGAGGGGTATCACGGTTGCCATATTTGATGGCGCGAATGTCGTGCGTGCGCCCGCATGGTGACACCTCTGTGACGTTGGCCAGCAGGAGCGATTGCAGCACCAGAACCTGACGCGGATCCCGATGCCGTGTCCGACGCTGATCCTGGTACTGATCCTGGTACCGACTCAGACTCAGAACCTGATGCTGATGCAGTGTCTGATTCCGCAGCGGATTCGGTATCGGCGTCGGCCTACGATTCTGATTCTGCGTCCGGCTCGGCTGCGGCGCTCGGTTCCGTCATCAACCAGCGTGTTTGCGATCGGGCTCGAGGTTGTCTGGTTCGTCAGTTTTTGGAGATGGAGATAGCGTGATGGCTTTTTCGCTGGGCGGGAGGAAGCGTACTTCTCCGGAATTGACGTCGTACATTGCCCCGGCAATGTCGATGGCCCCAGTGCGAATCAGCTCGCCGATGGCGGTGCTTTGTGAGCGAATCACGTCGATCGACCGCAGTACGTTTCGCTCGGCGACTTGGTCGATGAAGTTGCGCCGATCGGCTTCGTGTTCGAGCGTTTCAGGCGGCTCGGTGATCGACCGTTTGATTTCGTCGACGAGTGCGTCGAGGTGGTCACACTCCATCGCTTGCTTCGCGGTCTCTCCGCGGACGCTCAGATCGACCGCGACCGATACCGCACCGCTACCAGTATGGCCCATCACGACGATCAGTTTTGCGCCGGCCACTCTGCATCCGTACTCGATGCTGCCGAGCACCTTATCGTGCGCCACGTTGCCCGCGATGCGAACGCTGAGAATGTCGCCTACTCCCACGTCGAAAATGTGTTCGGCAGGTGTCCGGCTGTCGCTGCAGCTCAAGACCACGGCGAGCGGTGCTTGTCCGGGGACGGTTGCATCAGGCTGCCGTCTCAAGTTACGTGCGATCGGTTCGCCTTTGCGGAAGCGCTCGTTGCCCTCATGAAGCATGTCGAGCACTTTTTGTGGAGTGAGCGCCTGCTGCAGTTCTCGCGTGGAATAGTCGACGAACTTGATTTCGTCGGCCAGCTGCGCGTACTCGTCCTTGAAGCCAACTACGCTGACTTGCACGCCGTGGGCCGGCGCAGTCACGGTTCGGAAGTCGTGGAGCAGATCGAGTATATCCGCGTCGATGAAGTCCGTATTGCGCGCATCGATCAGCACGTGGCCGCCGCGCGGCACGTCGTGGAGGGTTTTGCTTAGGCTTGGCCTGTGGAAGAAGCTCACTTGGTTGGCAAGCTCGACGCGCAACACATCGCCGTGCACGTGACGCTCCATGAAACGTCGCAACGGCCGCCGAAAATTGTTGCGAAGAATGAACAACGTGGCTACCGCCAAACCGATCAATACGCCGATGAGCAGGTCGGTCATCACGATCATCACGATCGTCGTCACGAAGGGAAGAAACTGACCCTGGCCCCCGGCCCACATCTGCCGAAATAGGGCTGGCGACGCGAGCTTTATTCCCGTGATAAAAAGGATCGCGGCGAGCGCGGCGAGCGGGATGCTGTTGATGAATCCAGGAATGAAAAGCACCGAACCGAGAAGCAGAATTCCGTGAAATACCGCGCTGAGCTTGGTTTTGCCGCCGGCGTTGATATTCACGCTGCTGCGAATGATCACGCTGGTCATCGGCATGCCGCCGATCATGCCCGCCACGACATTGCCGATTCCCTGAGCGACCAGCTCTCGGTTCGGTGGCGACACGCGCTGTTCGGGGTCGATTTGGTCCACTGCGTCGATATTGAGCAGCGTTTCGAGCGACGCGATCATCGCGAGCGTGAACGCCCCGAGATACACCGCCGGGTTCGACAAGATAGACCAATCTGGAAAGGCAAGTAGCTTTGCCGCAGTTTCAGGAGTATCGGCGACGGGCACCTGCACCAAGTGGTCGCCGCGTATTTCCCAAGGGCTGTTCAGAAAACGAAACAGGTAGTTGATGCCAATGCCGTAGAGCACCACCACGAGCTGGCCAGGGAGCGGGCTTTTCTTGAGGAACTGGACTCGCGCCCATGCCCAGAGAATGAGTATCGACGTGAGCCCGATCCACAGTGCGCCAGGCTGAATGTGAGAGGCCGCGGCGATAAGTTCGCTAAACGGGTTTTCACCGTCCGGCTGGTGAAAGGCCATCTCGCCTTCGGCGTCTGCGTCATGGCCAACGAGATGAGGAATCTGTTTCAGAATAATAATGACGCCGATGGCCGCGAGCAGCCCTTTGATGACGCTTGCGGGACAGAACGCAGCAATGAAACCTGCGCGCGCCATCCCGAGGCCAATTTGGATGACCCCGCTCAGTACAACCGCGACGAGAAATGCAGAAAACGAGCCCAGATCTGCAATCTGCGCGGCCACGACCGCAGCCAGCCCGGCGGCGGGGCCGGCTACGCTGGTGTGTGAACCGCTTATCGCGCCGACGACAATGCCGCCGACGATGCCGGCGATGAGACCGGACGCAAGAGGCGCTCCCGACGCGAGTGCGATGCCTAGACACAGCGGCAGCGCCACCAAGTACACCACCACGCCGGCGGTGAGGTCGCGACCGAGATGTTTCACCAGAGGATCAGGCATACCGAGGGACTATGTGATGTATCGCGGCATTGACGTATCGCGGCATGGACGCAGAGCGACGCGGACATGAGCGACGTCGTTGTCGCTCAAAGGCAGGTCGTCGCCCAAAGGCCGCGAGCGACGACGCCACCGAAACCAGAGACGGCTCCGCGCCCAGATTCAAGCCGAGGACACTACCATGGCGCGCAGTTGCGGCAAAGCGCTGGCTTATCGCCGTCGTTGATTCGGTTGGGGCGTGCAGCGCCGAAGTCGAGTGCGGCGGCGAGACCTGCGCATGGTGGGCCACCAAACGGTGAGCCCCAGCAGCAGCGTGGCTTCCGGCAGCCACCAGGCTCCGGCTGGCTTCCGTCCCGGCATGATCGCGCAGGAAGAGGCGGCGCTGGACATGGCGCCTTCGCGAGGAACACAGATTTGGAAGTCTCCGCGCGGCTCGCAGGCAAACCCTGCTCCGCAGTCGCGCGGCTCTGTGCATCGCTGCGTGCAGAACATACGGCCACCCGATTCCGCGCAACCCCCTGCCGCACAGTCTTGGTTGGTTTCGCAAGCTTCGCCGAGCGCGCGCGAAGAGCGATCTTGCGCCGTACGATCCTGGCCGCCTTGTTCGGGGGTGGATGGTTCCGGCCCTGAGAACGGAGGCTCCGAGGTTTCTCCGCGGCCTATCACGCGCACCGCGATTGGGTTTCGCGGATAGAGCGTGCAAATCGCGACTCGGTCGTCGTCCGATAGCGAGTACTCGGTGTGATCGTATCCGGCCTGCATCGCAGCGCCTTCGACGTCCGAGTGGCCGATGCCGAACAGGTGTCCGAGTTCGTGGAGTACGATGGAATATGCGTCGACTTCGAGATCGGTTTCAGGAAGTCCTTCGACCCATTCGAAGTGCTCCGCGTTGAACACAATATCCGCCTCCGTTGTTTCGCGACTGGAGCGGAATATTGTTCGGCCAATCACGTGGCGACCAAACCTCCAATCGTCGGCCCAGCCAATCACGTTTTCGCCGTCTTCCTCCCCCGGCGGCTGATCTGTTGTGCCAAGAAAATCTGTTTCCACGCGTGCGCATGGCACAGACGTCCAGTCGGTGAGCGCCTGGATCACGATTCGTTCCGATCCTTCGGCGGATAAATCGGCGGACGTCGTTCCTAGTGACCAGGCTATAGGAAGCCGCCAGGGTCGTTTCACGAGCGTGTACGCTTGCGCAGTCTGAGGGGCGCAAAGCAACATCATCAAGCATATGGAGGTGCCCCACTTGAGCGCGCGGCTTCGGTGCATTACGGGGTTGCCTCGTGGGGCGGTCGACGCTGGTCTTGCGCTACGCGGGCGATGACGTCGAGCAGCTCGTGGAGTGGCGTGCGGTTGAGGCGTATCGCGTTTCGAGGGTCCGCACGTTTCTGGGGGTGGGGGGACCTTGCTGCGCGTTTTTCTGCCGCTGCGCGTTGCCGTTGTCGAGTCAGCGTGAGCGAGGACAAGTCGCGATCCACGACTGCGCCGGAGCCTGAACGTTGTACTCGAAAGCAGCCTTGGGCGAGCCCTAATGTGCGGAACTCGCCGGCAGGCAGTCGTTCCAGAAAGAGGACTACTTCATCGTGTTTGGTGAATGTTGGGGTGCCTTCAATCTCGGAGCGATAGTCTTCCCATTCGCCACCTGGTTGCCGAATTGTGATGTCCGAACCGCCTGGCCCCTTGAACCAACGATGCACGTGTACGGTGGTCACCGTGACCACGTCGACGCGGGTTTGGTCAAGCGACAGGCGTGACCCCGAGCGCGTGACTACCCCGTGAACCACCGCGTCGGCTTCGCGGACCATTTGCTCAATGGAGAGCGCTTGGACCACCGTCGCGGCGGCGGGTTCTGACCAAGCCATCATCGCGAGCGCGCCACCCGAGAGCGGGGCTAGGATCCGCAATGCTAGGATCCGAATGGCGGTGACACTGGAAGCAACAACCGGACGATCCATGTACTTCGAAATAGTGTACTGAAGTTTAAGGCGACGACCAGCCGACGGCCATCGGGAAAACACGCTCTACATCGATTCGGGGGGCTTTCGACTCGGGGAGAGCTCAAAAAACGTAATCGCTCCGGCACGAACTGGGATTTCAGTATCTCCGAACAGCTCGTCGCCATCGGCAACCACCGAGCGCAGCCGTGCCAGCCCCTCGTCCAGATTGTATACGCCAACGATGCCTTCGCTCGATGTCTCGGTCAGCTGAGCTTCCGGTTCGATACTGTTCGAGTAGTAGATCGGCGTGGCGCCGAGCGATTCCGAGTCGATTCGCACCCCTGAGCGGTCGACGCGTTCACCTTCCTCGCCAGACAATGCTTCGGAGCAGGTGGACACACGCGCGATGATCGACCCTTTGCTCGCGTCGTAGTCGATCTCAGTCGGCAAAAAGCGATTTTCGAAGTTCTCGGGGCGCGGGGAAATGACGACAGGGATATCACGATCTGTGAGTGGATCCGCAAACGCGACCAGGGTCGGAAGGAAACCATCGACGTCGATATCCGCGAAGCCAACGAACCCCTCCGGGAGCGCCAACGTGACTTGGCCGTCGGCGTCAAAAGGAAGTGGCTCGCCGACCGTCGATGAGCAAAAAGGTCCTGAGCCCTCGCATACGCGTACGCGCCCGCCTCGCGGGGTGACGTTGGGCCCAAAGTAGGGGTCGCGCACCTGTAACGAAAACGTGACCTCGTTGGTTTCGTCGATCGCACGTGCGCTCAGCTTTCCTCCGCAGCCGAGCTCGCCGAGCGAGTCCACGCGGGAGCACAGGCCCGAGACACATACGCGGGAGCCATCGAGCGCACAATCGCTGTCGGTTGCGCATTGGGTGGTCGCGCTGGGAAACAACGCGGTGCATCCTGCAAGGGTCACCGCCAAGCTCGCCGTTGCGCCGATCGCGCCTCCGAATGTTTTCCATGCTTGAGTAAGTATTCGGTTCATTGTCGACGATCCGGTCCCACGAATGCGGAAGTAATGGCGCCCGCTCGGATGGGGATTTCTGCCGAGCCGATTTGTTGGCCGCTGGCTACATCGATGGCGGTGAGCGTGGCTAGACCTGGCGCGACATTAAACGCCGCGCCCAAACCCACGTCCGAGTCCGTCGCCATGCCGCCCGTTTCTGGACGCCCGAGGTCATCGAAGTAGACGAACGCATCTCCCGGCGCGGGATTGAGCTCGTATCGAACTCCGGAGCGGTTTGTGTCGGCGTCGAATCCCGTAAGCGCCTCGTCGCACGTGAATGCGCGGGCGATCACGTGGCCTCGGCTGTCATCGAGCGCTACCCACGCGGGCGTCAAAATGTTGCGAAATGCTTCCGAGCCGATCGCGAATGTGTTGGGTACAGTGTTGGTGAGCGGTTCGGGGAACAGGACCAAGTGGGTGTCGAAGTTGGCTAGCGAGGTTTCGAGAAATCCCCCAAAACCATTTGGAATATTGGCTACCGCGCGTCCCTGTCGATCGACTGAGAGAGGCTCTCCGATCGCTTCGCAGGTCGGTCCAGGTCCCTGACACAGCTGCGCTGTGCCTCCAACAAACGCTGTCCCGTAGGGGTCCACGAAATCGAAGCGGGCTTCGAGGGTAGGTTCAGAGCCGACTTCGACGGCGGGAATCCGGCCCGTGCATCCCCATCGTCCGAGTTCCTCGGTGGGTCGGCATAGGCCGTCGAGGCAAACGTTCGTGTCCGCGCATTCGTCGTCGATGCGGCATTGGCTGTCCCCTGAGGGAAAAATCACGCTGCATCCGGCCCCCGCCGTCAGGGTGAACGCGACCAGCAGTGGGTGGCATGCGCGTGCGATGTCGTAGTGGAAACGAAGCATAATAATCTTTACGTGGTAGGTCGTACGCAGGTGCAATCGTTTCGTTCTGTGCAGTCGCTTTCGCCAGCCGGTGCGCGACAGACCCGGCCATCGTTGCAGTCGATATCTTCATGACACGCAAAAAAGCACACCGGCGTGTCGAAGGCTTGGCGGTTGCAGGCAAGCCCGGCGTCGCAATCGCCCGGTTCGGCGCACGGGCGAAAGCAATTCTTGCGCAAGGGATCGGAGCTCGCCACTAGGCAAGCATTTCCATCTGCGACGGGACAGACGCTTTGATTGTAGAAGCGAGGCAAGATGCCTTCGCCAAACTCGTCGTTTTCGCAGTTCGCGGTCGAGCAAACGCCGAATGATCCAGGCACGTCAGGCTTCCAGCCGAAGCATTCTCCGTAGCCGAACGGCGACCAGCATTCGGTGTTCGAGGTGCATCGCGCGCCGATATTGGGCTCCGTGACGCGATTGTAGTTGCCGATCCAGCACACGCCGTCGAGGCCGTTTCGAGGCCGTTCGGCGCCGTCCCAAATGCAGGAGAAGTTTGGCGGACAACCAACCCCGGACCCGCCGGGCCCGAAGCGTTTGTCAGGGTCCTCTGCGCCGACCACGCAGCCCTTGAGACATAGACCGGTCGGCGAGTCGGGAAATCGCAGCATGCATGTTTCCCCGGCTCCCGAGCATTCAAACTGGTCGAGCGCGCAATGCAGCGTCAGGCAATAGCCTTCGGGGCGCACGCGCGTATCGCAGAAGCCGTCGGTGCCGCAATCGGCGTTTTCGTCGCAGGTGTCTCCGGCGACGGCGTCTTCATTGTTGCCCACGAACGTGCATCGTCCGGTCGTCTCGCTGCACACTCCGTTCGACGAAGGGTTGTAGAGGAAGCGATCAAGCTTTCCTTCGCTGTTGGCCGCCAACCCGTCCACGATCTTGCATTCCGCGTCGCTTTGGCATGCTTCCACGCAAGCCGAAACTTCGGGGCTGCAGGTGAAGCCTTCGCGGCAGTCTCCGCGACCGGTGGGCGAGGGGATGCAGCGAGGCCGGCATGTTGCGTTCGGGACGTCCGGGCTTCCCTGGTCGATGAACTCGTAGGGGACGATCAACTGACCTAGCGTTCGCTCCCCAACGCAGGCCGCGCAGGCGCCGCATTCATCTCCTCCGAGAGTGCACTCCGTGGTGCAGAGTGACCCTGGAAACGAATCCAAGTCGGTGGCTACAGACTCGCTCGAATCGCTCGCCACGAGGGTGACGCGGGCGGACGCTGCCTCCAGGCAGGTGAGGTCGGCGCAGCTGCCATCTGCACACGCAGACCCAATGCTCGTTTGGTCGTCAGCCACCGGGCAAGCGGGCGGTGGAGGAGGGGGGCGCGTCATTGCGTCGGCGGTGTCCCCATCCTCCGTAGGGGCAGTGACGCCGGCATCCGGCACCAGGCGCGTCGGGTTGCAACCCATCGTTCCTGCTCCGAGCGCTGCCCCGATGATCGCCGAGATAGCCCGTGCGTACATCAAAAGCGCCCCTCAAAGCGCAAACCACCAGGTCCTACCGAGAGACTTGCGGCGGTGTTCTCGCGCTGTTTAGCCGCGGCTCTTCGCGCCCGGCGGTGCTGGACCACCGCCCACACCATGAATCCGCCCGAAACGACCGCGGCAGCGCCCAAGATGTCTGCCGCGAGCGCCCACCGTTCCGTTTCGTCGGTGCGGTCCCGAACGACCTCGGGGTCGGCGACGTCCTGTTCGAGCTCGTCATTGAGTTTGTTGTTGGTGAGAATCGCGAATACAAACGACGTCAGCGCCCCTGCCGCCAGCGCCGAGGTCACGATGCTGGTGGCGAGCACACGCCGGCGCGCGGCCGCGAGGTCGACGGCTCCGCTCGACTCCGAACGGACGAATTCACGAAGCTCCGCTTCATCCATCAACGGAGGCGCATCGGAGGCGCCCTCTTCCAGCTGAATGGTGATGGTGCGCTCCTCGGCCCCAGTGATCTCGAGCAACTCGGTGCGCGCGACGTAGCCCTCGGCGCTCACGGTGAGCCGCCGTCGGCCGATGCTCACGAGGATGGGCTCAGCGAGTGGCGAAGTTCCCACCACGTCGTCGTCGATTCGAATCTCAGCACGCTCTACGTTGGTGCGAACGACCAGCGAGCCTACTCGGTCGCGGAGCCGTTCGAGTTCAGTCTCGACCGATGCTTTTCGCGACGGGTCCACGTCCGCGCCACCGTCTGAAAGATACCGTCGGAACTCGCGCATCGCGCCAGCGTAGTCGTGCAACGCCAGCTTGGTAACGCCGAGGTTGTAGCGGATGCGAAAGCTCGGAGCCATATCGTAGGCCCGCTTGAACTCCGTTAGCGCGGCCGAGAAGTTGCGTTCGGCGTAGAGCGTTACTCCGCGTTTGAAATGCACCATCGCTTCGTCTTTGTCTTGCGCTTGCGCTTGGGACGCTGTTTCGCTGAAGAGGCCTGCGCCTGCCAGGAGGAGCACGACGTGGGTCGCGGTGGCGAGCCGTTTGAGGCCGGCCAAGCGTTTGAGGCCAGCGAAGCGTTGGATATTGGTCGAGGGATTCATCGCCATGGGTTGCTCGGGTCGAGTTCGGGGCCAAACATCTTGGTTGGGTTTTGCCGGGTTCGTTTTTGAGGGGGCGTTGGGGTTGAAACGGTTTTGGATTTTGCAGCGCGTTTGCGCGGTCGCCACCGCGGGCTTCGATTCGCTTTGGGAGAAGCTTGCGCGGCCGCGGCCAGCGGTTTGAGCCGAACCACGGTGCTCGTATCCTGCTCCGCGGTAAAGCTGATTTGTTCAGTCTCGTAGCCCTCGGCAGATACGCGGAAGGTGTGGCTGATAAGACCTTGGGGGAGGGTGATTCGCACGGGTTTCTCAGCGATCTCACGATCGTCGAGAAAAACCCGTGCATCCGGCGGCTCGACCACCATGCGCACCGTCACCTGTCGCGATGGAGCATCCGCCGAACCCTCGCTTTGGTTTGCTTCCGTATCTTCAGCGGCTAGGCGATTGCTGGCGGCGTCCTCGTTGGTGAGCGCGGAGGCACCAAACCAGGTCGCGAGCACGACCGCGGCGGCGCCTCCTCCAAACATCAGCGGCCGGGCCCATGAGCGGGCCGGTGCAGTCAGTGTGACGTCTAAAGGAATCTCTGTGTTCGAGGGCGTGGGCGCAGCCGCAGCGGACGCAGAAGGCGAACCCATGGCGGTCATCCCGGAAGGCGTTTCCGCGGCGGTCGGCGGGTTGGATGACGCACGTTCCGCGCGATACGACTTCGCGAGCTCGGCGAGATGTTGGTCGATAATGCTCCGGCTTCGCGTCCACTCATGGGCGTAGAGATCGTTGACCATCTCTTTCACTCTGCGATGGCTCATGGGGCTGAGCGTCGAGAGCACCTGTTCGATGTCCTCTTGCAGTTCGAGGGCGGTGGCGTAGCGCTCCTCGCGATCGACGGCCATTGCCTTTTCGGTGATCGATTCGATTTCCGCAGATACGTCGGGTTTGGCCTCCCGCAGTTTGGGGATTTCGCCGGTGACGAGGCGGCTCATAATGGCCGGCGTGTCGAGCCCCGCCCAGAGCCTTCGCCCCGCCGCCGCCTCCCAAAGCAACACCCCGAGCGCATAGATATCTGCGCGTCGGTCGAGCTTCTTCGATTGAAACGCCTCCGGCGCCATGTACGGAATCGTGCCCTTGAGGATTCCGGTGCGCGTGGGCTCGCTTCCGTGCGCTTTGGCGATTCCGAAGTCAAGCAACTTAGCCTGTCCGTTGTAGCACACGAAAATGTTGCTCGCTTTGACGTCGCGATGCACGAGGTCGAGCGAAGTACCGTCGTAGTCTCGTAGCTCGTGAGCATATTGAAGCCCCGCCAACACATCGCTGAGCACGCGCAGCTGGAGCGCCAGAAGCTCGGGGCGGTCGTGCGCGCGCTTGCGCACCGCATGCAGCGTTTGCCCCTCCAAATACTCCATCACCAGCACGTACTTGCCCTCGATCACCCCGACTTCGTAGGTCTGCACGATATGCGGGTGGCTCAGCCGCGCGGCGAGGCGCGCTTCGTGCATGAACATGCGCCGCGAATCCGGGTCACGGGCCAGCGAGCCGCGCAAGACTTTGAGCACCAGTAGTTTGCTGAAGCCCTGAATGCCCTGCGCGACCGCGAGATACACATCGGCCATGCCGCCATCGCCAACTCGGGAAATCAGGCGGTATTTGCCCAGCTTTCGAACGTGGGTGTCGTTTAGTTCCGTTCGCGTTTCGTCGATCACGCCCTCTCGCCCCGCCAGCCTATCACGCGATGGAACCCGGGGGACTTATCGCCCCCCGGTATGATCGCCCCCTGCGATTGAACTCAGCGAGCCATCAGACTCGCCTGGTCGACCACCTCGATAGAAAACATGGGTCGAACCAGCGTCAGGCGCAATCTCGAGTCGACGACGAGCGTGAGTTCTTCGTCTGCGCCGAGAGAGAAATTGATTCCGAAACTGCCTGGATCGCCCGCGCGGTCAGACCGATCGTAGCTGCGGCTGCTGGGCGAAAACAGCGCCAGGTCGAGCCCTTCGTTTCGAGGGTTGCTTTGCAGCCGAAGAATCGCTTGGATGTCGATTTCCGAATCGGTGGAAAAGGAATAAAACATCGGATCGGGTCCGAGCGTCCCTCGGGTCTCGGTGTCGAGTTCGATGGGGGTCGCGGCGGGTATCGCTTGGCGGGAAATCTCCGCAAAGTAGCAGCGGTCGGGCCCCCCCGCGGCTTCGTTGAGAACCAGCCCGCGACCGTCGGCGATCAGCAGAAGGTATTCGCCTTCGGCCGGTACGAATACGTTGCGGTCGACCACCACGTCGGTGACGTTGGCGCCGAGTCTTCGCCATCCCGCGCGGGCCAACCCAGAACCACCAGCGGGGAGGAGGACAAAGCCGCCCACCATTCCGCCGCTGCCCGCGACTTTGATGTTGAGCAGGGTGGGCTCAGTGAGGGTGATCACGAAGCCATCCTGGTCTGGCTCGACGGCATCATCGCCAAAGATGCTCACGGGTTCGACGCAACCCCCAAGGGTCACCGAGCTGCCTTCATCGGGAATATTGACCGTGGCCGGCATTCCCCCGAACGTGGGATCATTGTTTTCGCTGGCCTCCATCACGTCCGGCGTGGGAAACCCATCGTCTACGGGCACGCACTCGCCCTCCACAATCATCGTGCCCTCTCCGCAGGCCGAAGAGTCGAGCGCGCAACGGCGCGTCGTTGCATCGAACGTGGTCCCGGCTTCGCAAATGTCATCTGGAAAGCATTCGCCGGCGACTTCGATGGTCCCGTCGCCGCAGCCTCCGCCATCGGGGTCGCACATGCGGGTCTCCGAGTTGTAGGTCGTGCCCGAAGCGCAGGCCTCCTCGGCCGGCACGCACGAGCCATCCACCAGCGCTGTTCCATCACCGCAAGCCGTCGCCGCATCATCGTCGCCGCAGCCCGCGCCCCAGAGTCCCAAAACAAGACAAGAAAGAAATCTCAAACGTCGCATCAGCTCCATCTCCTTCGGCCGAACTCTACAAACCAATCGGGTGAGTCGGCAACGTTGGATCTGTACCAAACAGCTAAAAAATTCAACCCGACTGGTGCGCTGAATACACAATGTGTATTGTAATGTGTATGCGAACGAACATCGTGCTGGATGAGGTTCTTCTCGCCGAAGCCCAAAAATACTCCCTGGCGAAAAGCAAACGAGCGCTGATTGAGGAAGCGCTTCGGACATTCGTCAAAGTCAAAGCTGAAGAGCATCGCCGAGAGCGCTACGAACGCCGGGTCCTCGCGATACAGCGCCGCTTGGCGAATCTGGAAACCCGAGGCAGCGTGCTCGACATTCTGCGGCGTGACCGCGATGGACGACGATGACGTTTGCGAACTGCGTGCTGGACACCAGCGTCGCCATCGCTTGGTACGTCCCTGAATCGTTTTCTGCTTCTGCGCGAAGATGGCAAAAATCGCTCCTCCGCGGCGAAATTACGATGAGCGTGCCCTCGCTCCATTACCTCGAGATGGCCAACGTGCTCCGAACCTACGTTCGGCGAGCCGAATTCGATGCTGAAACCGCCGAAGAAATCTACCGTCTTCACCTCCTCGCGCCCATCGAAGTCATCGAGCCCGCGCGGGAAACGATTCTAGAAACCGCGTTCTCGCACGACTGCACCAGCTACGACGCGGCTTACGTCGCGCTCGCGCTAGAGCTCGACCTCGCGCTCGTCACCGCCGAGCGAACGACCACTCCATGGGTCGCGAAACTGAAGTCGCGGGCGCGCATCGTCGCGGGTTGATGTGGGGCTACGAAGGCGAAGCCCAAAAGAGCATCGCGGCTAGAGGCGCAATCCTGAGTTTACGAGAGCCTCTGCGGTGCGAAGCTCGGGCAAGATGCCGCATTCGTTGTTGATCTCCAGAATCCGCTCGAAGCTTATAGTGCGTCCCGGGACGCGAACTGGGTCCGCGTCTGTGCTCCGAAAGCCCAGCGCCGCCTTCGCCAAATGTGCGCCATGCCGGCACTTCGTGACGTCTCCTGAATCGGTGCCCGACTCGGAAGACGTTTCTGGAGGAATCTTTCCGAGAATGTCGGGATATGCCCCCCATACGAGTTGTACAAGCGCGACCGGCGATCGCGCCAGAGACGACAGTTGTGTCGATGCAACAAGTCGAGGCAATTGGAACATGCTGCGCGCGCCGACACGCTCTTCTTCAGAACCTGAGGCCGGCGTTTTCACCTTGCATGGATTGTAGTAGTCGCAACCCCCGGTGGCCCACCCATTGTCTTGGGCCTTCTTGAGCTCTCGTCGGCACTTCTGGGTCTGATTGAACGCAGCCCAGTTCAGTACGCCTACATCTACTGACGCGTTCCAGTCGTTCCGTGTGGCGTTGCGAAGACACCAGTAGTGAGCCAAGTCGAGCTTGATCGGAACGACTCGATGACCCAACGAGGACGCTTCTTGCTGAATCGCGGCGAGGGTGCCTGCCGCGACGAGTGTCGGATCTTGGAGGGCCAGGATATCGTTCCACGCGAGTCCCGGGATGGATTTCTCTGCATTGACTACCTCAGGGCCATCGAGGTCGGTTGCCTCCGCCGAGCATGCGCTGACGAAGAGAACAGAAGCCATCAAACTACAGATGCGCGTGAGTGTCATGGTACTGCGGGAGCCAGGGTGAATCGGAGCGAAACGCCTACTGAGAGTTTGTGTTCGCTGCCCGTCGCTGCGCGTCAAGTCTTTGAAACGCCGCCTGCAAAAGCTGCGGCTCATCGAACCCGCAGGTCTTCATGATGGCGTTCGATGCTTGGGTACCGATGCTGGCTGCCTTGTCGAATCGAGATTGGAAGTTTTCGAGACTGAACGGGGTTTGACATCCCTTCGTTTTCGTCGGTTTCACGAGGCCAAGGAGCCGCCCGACATTCACCGAAACCGAAACAAACGCAGTTCCGTTGAGCCTGTCGACCTCAAGGTCGCCTTGCGATTCTTCGCGGAACGTTCGCCCCTCTATCGTTAGACTCTTCTCGAGTCGGGCGCCGGCGAGTAGGTCGATATTTGCCTGTTGAAGCGTTTCAATGGAACCCGGACAAGGAGCATCATCCGTACAAGCTCTGGGTTTCGGTTCGGTGGTCTTGTCCGTATTGAATTTCGTAGAATCGAAGCGAATGCACAAGCGTGTTAGCGAAGCTGTCACGAGAGCGGTCGCGGGCTCCGACACGCTTTCGGAGACGGCAAGTTGCGCCAAGAAGACGTTCCGCTGTTGACCGACGCTGACGGTGGCACCTAGCGCTTCCGTTGCAAAACTCGGGGTAAGCGGAGCGTCAGTCAAGGCGCTCGCTTCGCGAAGGCGGGCGTCTGCATCCACCAGCACGTCGCGGCATCGCACCGCCTGCTCCCCCAGCGTCTCCAGTCCCGATGCGGACTTGGCCACCCCCTGCTCCTCATCCGCAGAGTGCGCAGTGCACGCGCCGGCCATCCCGACGCATACGACCATCCAATGAGTGTGGCGTGGAACAAACATCGAAACTCCCCTTGCGTTTGCTCGGCTCCCCACAGCCGTTTCATTCTTCGTATTCGCGGGAGTCTTATTGCCCGCGCGGTCCAGACACATGACGAGAACGTGACACTGAAGACTTACCGCAACGTCATATCGCGCGCCACTGACAAATTCGGCATTTTCATCAATCCACGCGGAGCAAGTGTGCAAGGCAGGTACACTCGCGTACGACCGTCGATTCAGCGCTCCAGTTCTACGGCTCGGCGTATCGGTTAAACGCCCATCCTCCAATCACGAGAAACTGGGCATTCTCCGAGATCAACAGTTCGATAAATTCTCTTAAATCGGGGTTGAGCTTCATAGAATGGTTGCATGAGGTCGAGAGCGATATCGAGACGTTGTTCGGGGGTCAGTTTTCGATAGAACTCTTTGTTCGCGCGGTCGGCGTCCTCGTGAGAGTCAAACCATTGAATATCAAACCGCTCTTTAACCGCCACACCTCGATTGTACTCTATCGCGCAGTCTTCGGGGTGCCAAGAGTTCTCAGATCTTCGTGCAGTTCAACCAAACGCCGTTCGTGCACGTGCACTCCTGGGCGTAGGTTGCCGACCAAGACAGCTCCCCATCGTCGCTGGAGACCTTGCCGAGAACACGGAGCACCGCACACCTTTCTCCTTCGTCGTTGCATTCTTCGTTGAAGTTTGGAAGTCCGCCATGTTGACCCCGACACTTCGGTCGTCCGCGGTTTGCTCGTTCCACTCTTAGGCGTGCGACATACGGATGGGTGACCGGCCATCCAGGATTGGGGAATGCGGCCAGGGCTGTGCCCTGAGCTGCACCTGCGCCCTGCGCTGCACCTGCGCCCTGCGCAAGCGTAGCGGTCGCGGGGACGACGGTAGCACCCGCGCGTCGTAAGGCTTGAAGCTCTTCGGCTGTGAGCTTGCGGTTCGTCCGATAAGTGCGCCGGGTCGGCGTATGAGAAACGAGCCAGATAGCGCCTATGGCAACGAGATTGAGGGCTGTGATCAAGGCCAGGCATTCGCCGGCGTTTTCGCCGCAGAGAACAGATATCTCGTACGGAATCGGACTACTTTTTTCTCGTGCATCAACGAAGGCTTCATCCGCGGCGCGTGCGGCGCACGCGGAAATCACCGAAGCGGATAAAAAAAGGGAAATGGCAGAGCGCACACGCCAAACATGGGATTTGTTTCGTGAGCTCGTCATCGAACAACGCACCATGTACCCCCGTTCAAGCTCGAGACCGTAGCACGAACGATGCAAGACATCATGAACTGCAGAAGCGTGGCCATTGTTTTCGTCTTTGCGCCGTGTTCGATGAACGGGCTCGGCGGTTGTGCTGCGCGCCAGGCCAATTGGTCGGGTCGCCCTAGCGCGGGTTGGGTCCGTGTTCTTCTTCTATGCGTCGGTAGAAATCGTGCAGCGTTTGACACCAGTCTCCTAGGGTGAATGTTTCGCCGGTGGTGGCGCAGTGGTCGATGCGGTCGAGCCGGAAGACGCGAAAGTCGTCTCGGAGCTCGCACCACGCGACGAGCGTCCAGACCTTCCCTTTCGAGAGCTGGAGAAACCCATGTGCCACACCCCTACTGACACCGTTCTGTCAGTAGGGTAAAAACCTCCGAGCAGCGGGAAACCTTTTCAGTTCGTTGTGGGGTCGCTCGTGAGGTTGCAACCGTGCAGCGCTAGCTGAGCCATGGGAGGGCCAGCCTGGGTGGCTTCGCTGAAGAACACTTGAATCACCCGGTTCGGAACGGAGCTGGGCGAAAGAGCGATGTATTTCACATAGATGATCGGCGTTTTTGGATTCCCAGCATCTTCGGCGTTGGTGTTGCCTTGCGGCGTTCCGCCGGATAGTCCAGCGGTGGATGCAATTACGCGGATGCCATTCGTCGCGGTGAGGCGCACGCGACGTTCGGGGTTGGAGCACTTCTTGTTGTCGTCGAGGAAGCCGCATAGTTGTTGGCCCGCGAACAATTCTTTCACTCCCGTGCGCCAGGACTTCAAGTCGTCCCGTTGGTGCGGAATGTGAAGAGCAGCGCGCGCTTCCAACGAGCAACCGATCGCGCACTGGTTGCTTTTCCAATCCGTCAAAGGATTCGTTTCGTCGGTTTCAAGCGTCAGTGTGAAGAGTGCCTCATCCTGACGGAACGTCCCTTTTTTTCCCGTGTACGTGTGCATCGATGTATCGCCGACTGAATATTCGATGTTGCGGGCGGGTCGAGGCGTGCCGATCGTCGAACAATCCCAGTTCTGTGCGGATGGTCGACAGCTTGCCCAAGAATACGCTGTGCAGGAGCCGCGCTGGGCCAGATTGGCCAACGTTGCCTGCGTATCTTGACTAGCTTGCTTGTTTTGAAACGTGTCTGTTGTTTCCGCGGTCGCGTAGCAGCCTGATAACGCGAAAATGCTCTGCAAGACGCAAAGGCCTAGCAACTCGAACGATGTACATCTGCTCGACGATGCACGTGCGAAGGTGTCGATCTTTCTAAACAGCATTCGCGGAGCCTAACGGATTTGTTTTTCGCATTCACCTCGGGCATTCAAAAGGACATTCGGCGGACGTCCTTCGACGCCCTCCGAAGCCGCGGGGTTTTTACGGCAACTGATCGCTGACGCGGATATCGCGGTGGTGACCGGCGGGCGGACGTTCGGCGTACGACTCGCGCAGACAGCCGAGGATTTGGGGGTTCGTGGACCACGCGTGTTCGATCTACACATCGGTCTGATCGCGTTCGAGCATGGAGCGAGCGAGCTGTGGACGCACAACAAGCGCTTCGTCCGCATTCCTGGTCTGCGTGTTGTTGATCCGTTCGCGCCCCGCTGAGGCTAGTGTCGCGTCCGGTCGGATGCTAGCGGAGCGTCCCAATGACGAGGTAGAGCACGGGGACCGCGAAGATACCCAGCACCAGGCTGCAAAGGAGCACCAGCAGAAAGTGCTTCGCGGCGGCTGCGACTGGTCGCGAGGCGTTCGCGCGGCGCAAGGAAAGCCAGGCGCTTGTCGTTGCGACAACCAGACAACCGCCCAGCACAATCGACGCGGCTTGCTCCGCGCATTCTGGACAATGCGCAAACGCAGAGCGCGGGATGAGCCAAATGCCCGCGACGCAAAACAAGGCTCCGAATGCTTGGTCGACACGGTGCATAATCGGTTGTCGACCTGAGTGAGCAAGAGTTGTCGATTTTTTAGACTCTTTTGTTTCCTTTCCTAAGTGCCGACGCTTCGGCCACCAAGAAATCCCACACTGCGCGCACGCGCGGAACGTTGCGAAGCGCGCGGTGGGTCACGAGGAAGAGCTCGTCGCGCGACCATGGGGTCATCGAGCGGCGTAGCTTGGGGCTGATCTTGACCGGCGCGAGCCCGTAGTGGGCGACGCTTTGAGCGGGAATGAGGGCCGCGCCTACGCCGGCACAGACGACCGCGATTTGAACCCGCAAGCTGTCCGAGCGCACGACGGGGTCGGTTTCGGCGTGTTCGCGCACCCATCTCGCCGCGGGAATGTGCGCTAGGCCTTCGCCCCATGTGACCCAGGGAACGTCGCGCCAGGCCCGCAGCGTGCCGAGGGTGTTCGCGAGTTGAGGCGTCGCTGCGAGCGCCCATTCAACCGTTCCCAGACCTCGCACGATGAGGTCGCCGGTTTGCGGTCGCACGGTGCGTAGCGCAATGTCGGTGACGCGCCTTGCCACGTCGACTACGCCTTCGCTGGCTTGTAGTTCGATCTTCAGTTCTGGATGGCGGGCGAGCAAGGTCGGCAGCTGCGGCGCGATGAGCACTTCCGCGGCATCTGATGGGCAGGCGACGCGCACCAATCCCGAGACCTCGCGCTCGAGCGATTCGGCGGCGCCAGCAAAGCGCGCCATCGCGTGCTCGATTTCTTCCGCGACGGGTAGAAGCTCAGCCGCCGCCTCGGTCGCCGAGACTCCGCTGCGACCGCGGTCGAACAGCGACGCCCCGAGGTGCGATTCAAGTGCCGCGAGCCGACGCGATACCGTCGACTGGTCGACGCCTAGCGCGTGTGCGGCTTCGCTTAGGGTGCGCGCGCGGCAAAGTTCCAAAAACAGTTTCACGTCGTCCCACGGAAGGTCTGCCGAAGCTGACTGAGTATTATGCACAAACGCAACGTTACTATGGATTAATGTAGATTGCGATGCGTGATCGCATGGATAAGTCTTCTCTGTAGATACCTTGCAACCTCAAAGGAGACACCATGACCACCCGCCATGCGCAGAGCGCCATCATCCACACGAGGCACCGATGAACGCGCTTGGAACGATGAGTCTCGAAGCCACTGCGATCGGTTGTGGTTTGATGGCGGGCGTCTATTTTGCGTTCTCTGCGTTCGTGATGAGTTCGCTCGAGGCGTTGCCGAGCGCGGAAGGCATCGCGGCGATGCAGTCCATCAACCGGGTCATCCTGTCGTCGCTCTTTCTCCCATTATTCTTTGTGACCTCGCTGGCCTGCCTCGGGTGTGTGGTCTGGGGGGTCGGACATTGGGGAACCCCGAGCGCGCTCTACTTGGTGTCCGGCGGGCTCCTCTATGTCGTCGGCATGTTCGTATGCACCGCCGCGTTCAACGTTCCTCTCAACAACGTACTCGAACAGGTAGACCCATCCGCCATCTCTGCTGCAGAAACCTGGGCTCAATACCTTCGGAGCTGGACTCGATGGAACCACGTGCGCACTCTTAGTTCGACTGCAGCGTGCGCGTTGCTTCTGGCAGCGGCGCGTTGCGGTTGAGGGCGACCGAGTCGAGACCACTTTCTAGGACGCGACCTCTAACTCGATGCAGTTCGGCGAACGCTTACCGAACATCAACCATGGCCGGTTTTGCGCAGTGCATCCCACGACGCTTTCAGATAGTTCCATAGGGATTCGAGATCGCAATCGAGGGATGATTGTGACTTTATCGACATATCTAGCGCGTCGATGGCCGCGCTTAGTTTTGTCGTCGCAAGCAAGCGACGCGCGCCTTTGAAGCGATGAATCGCTGATAGTGCGTAGAGGTGTTCTGCGGCTTGAAGCACATGCAAAAACTGTTCGCTGATCTGACGAAGATACGCGTTTTGGGGCGCCCAATAGTCGCATTCATCCGTTTTTGTATTCGAGGGCGGCGGCGCCCCTCCCGAACCGTCGAATGAGTACGGTTGTTGATTCTCGTACATTTTCGAGTATCGCGAGTTGAGCCGCTGCAATGCCTGCCGTGCGCGGTTCGCAAGCTGCCGAATATTGGAAAACTCTTCGGGGTGGTTGATGCTGCGTATTCGCGCACGTTCTTTTTCGATTTCGCGGGTGAGCAGCCGAGCGCGCTGGGAGCCACGGGATGCACCCCGCATCAACTCCTGAAAGGACTCGGCCACCCGGCCATGCACCCAATGGTCGGCAGCGGTCTTGAGGCGTGACCGTTCGCCCCGCTGTGCGAGCTGCCGCATCGCCTCGTAAAGCTCCGAAATCGTGCTTCCTATTTCGTTGTGATCCGCGAAGCAGCAAACCGCGACGCGTGCATTGTGCGCCTGAGCCTCGTGGCGATCGATCTGACGAAGAAGGCTAAACATCACCGCATAGGCGCCGACGTTCGCGCGACTTGAACGATCGAGATTCGTGTTGCTGATCCACTCGCGATACAGAGCTTCGTACGCGCTCGCTTCGGCCTCGACCGCGTACACCTGGGCGCCGATCAACGTCCCTGTGACCAGGGTCAAGGTGTACACGACGGCTGCCGTCCCCAAGATAAGCTTTTCGAGTTGGTCAGTTTCAGGCGTCTCCGCTTGGGCTGCACACGCATTGAGCAACAAACACAAACAAACCAGGCTCGCCAACTTCCGCATGAGGCGCGCGTATAGCATTGCCCGGGCGTCGAGCAATCACACGTGACACCCGACCCATTCGGTGTCGGACTTCATCCGCCAGATCGGTGACGTGACGCAAAAAGCTTCCCTGCGTTCGCCGAGACCGTCGCGATTTCCTCGGGTTTCTGCGATATCACGTGCCGCATCAAAGCGGCATAGTTGTTGCTCCACCCAGGCGGTCGCGACAATCGAGCCAATTGGCCCCAGGTTGCGAAGCTCATCCTTGCTTTCGATGTGGCTCATTGCTGGCGTGCATGAGTAAAGCCAACTCGTATAGTGGACCGCACCAGGAGTTATTGTCATGAGACTCCTGTATTGTCGCATTGCGCTACCGCTCGTTTTGGGATCTGCGTGCACGGCCGCCACCGGTGTCGGAGACGAGGCGCTGTCGAACGGCCCAAAGTCGAGTGTGTCACTGCAGAAGGCGAATCTTCGAGCGCTGCTCCTTGAAGATCCGGCCGGGTTCCCCACGTTTTTCACGATGGAACCTCAAAGCTTTTATCAAGCGCTCGGAGGAACTTCGCGGGAACAACGTTGAGCTCAAAGTCGACAAAAACAACGACGGAGTCACGGACATCACCACGGTCGCAACGCACGACGCGTCGGGCCGAGCGGTCCGGGTAGACCGAACGGTCAATAACTTTAAGCACGCCGCGATGACCCGAGAACGAGAACAGATCAAGCGGTCCATATTTGACTACCGCTATGAAGGAACGGAAGTTGAAGTCGTTCAACGCCGATTCCTGGCCCAAACGGAAGCACCGTAGTCTGAGCGTCGAGCAGCCTGGCTCAAAGAGCGACCCGAACCAGTTGTTCATCTGAGCCGACTCGGACCGTTGGTCACGGCATCGTATTTGCTGAATTGTCGCATGCTTGAGAGTTGCTGTGCGCTCTACGGTGAACCCTCGTTGGCTTTCCAACAAAAGGTTGTCGCGCGACTCGGCCGAGTGCGTCGAAACGTGAGTCGGCGCCCATGTCACCCATGTCGGACGAAAATAGGCGAATCTCCGATTCTCTTGGTTTCACTGCGCGAACTTGAGCGCCGACGCTATCTCGCACTAGTTCGCTCGATGTTCGGACGTCGCGGAGCGTATCCCATCGGTTGCACGGCCAGTTGAAGACCAACCGCCGTACGGTTTCGTTCGCTCCGCGCGTGGCCCCTCGAAGACGATATCGGCTTGCGCCGAACGAACCGTTTCGCCGTTCTTGTGAGGCCGGGTCTCGAGTCTGAAGACGCGGTCGCTGCACGAAATGGATACTCATCAGTATCCACAAATATGCGCTATTTTATTCAAATATAGCGACAAATGTGCTGATGAGATCCACGTTCAGTATACGAAAGCCGGCCGGTGGGGGAGGGCTCGGTTTCAGACCAACCCATCGCATAAACGAGGAACCATGCAGTACTCCGTTCGCATCTTTGCATTCCTTTCGATCGTCACGATGCTATGCGCTTGCGCGGCGCAGACTGGAGACCAGACGGCGCAAGCGGCTTCCAAACAGATCCAAGGAAATGCGCAGTCCACGAGTCGCGGAGGCTCCTGTGAGCCGTCTGACCTCGTCTGCGATAAGTCGTCTCTCTATGGTGGCGAGCTCGAAGGTCAGCACGACGTGCGGCGGATATGGGAGCGCGACGGTCGATACAGTTTCTATATCGACGTTCGGCACAACGTGAACACCGGGAAAATCAAGACGATTCAACGGTACAACCTTCGACCGGACCGAGTGTGTGGACACGACGATGGCGGCTCGGGGTTGTTGTTGTGCTTTGGGCTCGCCCGGAGCGACTCAGGCAAGCCGTATTGCGCGCACACGCTTCACCTTTGGCACAATCCTCACCAACCGAAAGACGGCTCATTGAACTACCGGCTCGGCGCAACCGGGATTGATGCGCACAACAACGGGTTCGTTGGGAAATCAAACGGCGTCGCAATCCATCCGCGGGCCCACCAACTGGGAGCCGTTTCTACCGGCTCCTACCGGACCGACTGCGATGCTCTGCGATACGCGTCCAATTGGGAGTAGCTCGACGCTTGTCGCATTGACCCACGCGCTCTCGCATTCTAGGTCGTCACTATGGCTGTTGCACTGGGTGCTGTGTTTCCCACTGCGCGAAGGAGCGCCTGGGTTCTCTTCGCGGTTTTGCTTGTCGCTTGCGCGGCTGACGCATCGCCTGGTCGAGACCAGGGTCAGATCGAGAAAGCCAGTCCCAAGAAGCCAATTCGAGCAGTATTCGGCTACAGCAGAGCTGAATATCGTTTCTGGGGGTTGCACGGACTCGCATGGAGCAAGTTTCCCGATGGCGACGGGTGGCCGCGCCGCGGCGAGCGGATGCTCATCGACATCCAGTTGGAATCTCACAACGAACGCTCGTTGCCACGGTTGACAACGCAAGCGTTCAACGACACCGGAACGAGCCTCGTGCCCTCCGAACGTCCCATGCCGCCGCTCAAATACCAACTTCCGATTCACGAGACAGAGCCAGACGACTTTCTCACCGAGGCAAAGACGTCATCGGACGGCAAACAAAAAGAAGAGCTAAAGGAATTTGCCACGTATCGGTGGATGGTTCCCAAGGACGCCCGTTTTATCACGCTCGCAGTTACGGACACGAAGACCACGCCCGACGTGATGGGCATCATCGATCTTGACGGAAGCCTAGCCGCTGACGCGTCGAAAACGAGTTTGAGGAGCCTTGATAAAGACCGCCAGTGTCCGCTCGACGACACCGCCGTGCAGTGCCTCATCGAACAAGGCAAACTACGAGCGGATCGCGGAGTGACGTGGCATCTCATCTGCGACGGGAAAGTTCTACGTGAACTCGTTTCTCCAACGAGAGACGAATGTGACTCGCAAATCGAATTCGGCCGCGCGGACAGGGGCGGCGCTCCAGGCGACGGTTGGCTGAGCACATACGAATCGTGCGATTGCAGGCAAGCAGCAGAACGCTGATTCCTAGTGAGACACCCGAGCGCGCCTCTTGTGTCACCACAGGGTGGCGACGGGGTACTTGATGATCTCCGGGTCCGGTGTCGCGATGGTCGCGCCTTCCACAATTGCTTGGCAGATCAGCATTCGGTCGAAGGGATCGCGATGATGATCGGGAAGTTTTGTCACCATCAGTGCTGCAGATTCTTCGAGGGGCAGCGCGTCGATGCCGTGTGCGATACGTTGCTCGGGAATGAAGTCTTCGGGTGGCGCGGGAAGAGGCAGCTTTCCCAGTCGATGTTTGATTGCGATTTCCCATGCCGAAACCGCGCTGAGCGTTACCCGGTGTTCCGGGGCGACGAACGATTCTCGAACTTTTGGGGACAGCCTCGAGTCGCCCGTGATCACCCACAAGAATGTGCATGTATCGAGAAGAATGTTCACTCTTCCGGAGGGGCAGTATGTCCGTGAAATGACGCCAGCAGGGCCTCGGGGAGCGGTTCAAAAAACTCGTCTGAAACGGTGAAACGTCCAGCTGCGAGGCCGATGCGGCGCGGCTGCGTTCGCACTTTTCGGAGCGGGCGAAGCTCCGCGACGGGAACGTTTCGGCGGCAGAGGATGATCGGCTTGCCGGTGCGCTCGAGCTCCTCCACGTACCGAGAGAGATGCGTCTTCGCATTGTGTATGTTGACTTTCATGACTAGAATTTGGGTCATGTAGTTGACTAAGTCAAACGTCGAGCACGACGCCCCTTGCCTCAGATGGAGTTCTCACCCCGCATCCGGGGCTTGTCGCCGAAATGGACGCGTGTTCGAAAGGCGAGGCAGATGAAGTGGGGACGCAGCCCGTTCGCCATGCGTTTCGAAACCTGATTGGACAGGTTCGTCGGTCGGGTCGGCTTCGTGAGTTGACGTGGCGGCTTGTTTCGACCGACCTGTCGGCGTGGACTTTTGGGTCGGGGGCGCCCGTGTTCCGAGGCGAAGAGCTGGTTTCGATTCAGCCCACAAACGATATCGAAAATTTCAGCGCGGTGGAGATGGGCCAGGCGCGAGCCGCGACCCGAGCTCCGGAAGGAAAAATCGATATCAGCGAGGCGTTGTGGAAGAGCGATGCCGAATTCGATGCGTCAGACGCGGAACGGTTGATCGGTCACATCGATCGCATCGAAAACCCGCTAATCGTCCCCGCCGCATCGTCCGTATCCGGGCCCCAGACGACGTGCATTAGCTGCCATATCGCGCAGCAAAGTCGCGACCGTCTCGCTGAACTCGGCTTCGATTTAGGCGGAAATTCAGGCAACAGGTACTCCCGCACGATCGACGATGTCTGGCAAGGTTTCCGTGGTCGCTCTCGCGTGAGTTTTGGTCAAGCGACCTACGATGTATTGTTTGAGTCTGAAGCTTAGACGAGGTTGCTCAATCATACTGATCTCGTAGTTCGACTGCTTGCTCGGAACCAGCTGTAGGGAAATAGCGGTTGTCGAGAATCGCGAAGGGGAGATGCGGATGGGCGCTTGGTGGATTGCGGTTTTGGGAGCGGTTCCGGTCATCGGTGCGGTGGTGGTGTCCTATGTCCTGGAGCGTCCGATGGCGCGGCGCATGCGGTTGCTGTCGGTGGGGGTGCCTCGGGCGGGGCGCATCAAGCGCGCGGAGCGCGGCGTGGCGACGATTTCGCGGGGGGCCAATCGCTACCTGCAGGCGGACTTGGTGGTGGAGGTGTTCTCCCCTGATGGGGACGCGTACGAGACACAGGCCAAGGTTTTTCTCAATGAGGTTCAGCTGGGCTGGCTTGCGGCGTCGCCACTGGTGCAGCTTCGCGTGGATGCGCATGATCCAAGCTTCGTGGCGGTGGAGGCGTTTGGTGTTGACCCAGCGCTTCGCGAGTCGGTTCCCCGCGAAGTGATGGAGGCGCTTGCGGGTCGAGGCGAGCAAGATGTCGTCCCCGTGCAGCGACCTTCGCGCGGGCCGTATCTCACCACCGCGATGGTGGCTGCCGCGGGGGTGGTTGTGCTCCCCGTGCTCGTGGGCGTGTCGATGGTGATCGAAGGGCAAAAGCAACCGAGCCCGACGTGTGATGTCGTGCGTAGCTGCTGTGAAGAACTCAGAGCCAGCGGTCAGCGTGGGGTGCGCGGCAGCGTCGAGCGTTTGTGCGGCAAGGTATCGGCTGACGAGAGCACCGAGGTGCATTGCCAAAATGTGCTCCGCTGGATGCAAAACCAGGCCCGTGTTGAGCAATGGACTTGCCCGCGCTGAGTTGTCCTTTGGGCAGAGCAGTTCGGGCAGAGCAGTTCGGGCGGCGCGTCTCCGGGAAGCACCGGGTTTTTGCTGGGTTCGGTGGCTTGAGTTTCAAACGGTGACTTTTGTCCCATTGCAGGGGCTTAGCCTCTGGCGTGGGCCACACCATCGCGAAGAAAGCAAAGCATCTTCTTCTCAATTTCAGTGCTGCGGCGAGTAAATACGTAACCTTCGTCTCTCAACGCGACTAATGGATCGTGTCTTGCATAACACCGAGTGCTATGTTGCGAACTCTGTTGCTGTGTATAGGTATTTGTTTCTCCTGTTCGGCGGCAGATTTTGCTGCATCCGAACAAACAAGTGATCGAGAGAAAGCTGTCTTTGGGAGCTTTTCGGCTACGGAATACGCGGGCGCTCCGGAAGCTATTCAGCGAGTCATGCGGGAATCTTCGGTGTTGCTCGCCGACCGAAGCGTCGCTCACCAGCTCGTCTCCAGTGGCACCGGGTTCAACAGTGGCACCGAGCTCAGCGGTGGCGTCGGGCTCAACAGCTACCGCGAGCACATGTGCGCGACGTTGTCCACAGACTACGGGACTTGCCGGGTGTTCAATCCCAATATTTTTGACGATCATTCCTCCGAGCAGCTTCGAGGCGTTCGTCAGAATGGGTTTTGCAAATCCGTCCCGTTTCAAGATCAACCTGCGGTTCGCGGATGTTCAGGTTTCTTGATCGACTCGACGCCTAATGGCGCGTTGGTTCAAACGGCGGGGCATTGCGTCCGAACACAGTCTGAATGCGATCGTTTGTCGGCTATCTTTGGCTACTACTATGAGCAAGAGCCAACGTCAGGAACTTCGTTTTCCGCTTTGAATCAAATCGATCCAGCCGAGGATATCTACCGCTGCAAACGCATCGTTGCACATCGTCTCGACAGCCGGTTCGACTACTCGGTCATTGAACTCGATCGCGTCGTTCATCCTTCGCATCAACCCGTCGCACTTCCCGAGTATAGCGATCCCGCTCCGAAAGCGGGTTCAGTGTACAGCGTTGGTCACCCGCAGGGTTTGCCAGCTAAGTCCATATCCGGAACGATCCGAGAAACTGATCGGGGCTATCCCTTGTACTTCGAACATGATAGCTCGACTTTTGTGGGCAACTCCGGCGGAATGGTGCTGACTTTGAGTGGCGGCAAAGCTATCGCATGGGGCCACAACACGAGGGTCTTTTCCGCTCACTTTGGATTTGACAAGAGGACGGTAGGCTCAGAGACCACCTATTGCCTCGCGTACGTGAGCCACGACGGTTCTGAACACACTACAAACCACAAGCTGCTCCCGCGCGCAGAGTATGCGAGCCACGCTGCAACAGCTGCATGCCTTGGTGGATATGGCAGCGAGCAGCTTTGCGCGCCGTTGCTTCGTTCGCGTCAAGATGAGTGCGGCAAAAACCCGGCGCTTGCGTACTGTGACCCGCCAGCTGACGATTCAGTCGAGACCTGCGGCATGCAGAGCCGTTGTGAGGGTGACGTACTCGTTCAATGCAACAAGGAAACACCGTGCATGTTGGGATGCGTATCTGTGAACGATGTGAGCCGTTGCCGAAAACCCGCCAAAATACCCGATGCGGTGCGTTGCGAGGCTCAATCCCGCGAATGGATGCCTACCTGCTTGGGTAGTCCGATCTGACCGAGACAATGACAAGGCACATCCCGGTAGGCGCGCAGATGACCTTAGGGCCTGTGGGGCGTCGTTCGTGCCAACCGGCCAGTACACCACCGCCTCGGTTGGCACGAACGCCGAGGGGGACTTGCGCGGTGCGAGGATCCTAAAACCAGTCTTGGGACGGCGCCGCATCTGCAAGTCTCCCGTCCCCACAGCCCCCAAGGTCATCTGCGCGCAGGTTGTTCGAAGCGCTTTCCCAAAGTGACGTTCAACAGTCAGGACGGGATGCGGTGAGGAGTTGCCTCTACTTCACGTTGGAGTTGGTTTGAGGGTCAGGGGTGATTTGAGGCCGTCACACAACTGCGCGGCGGTTGGCACCCGAGGATCACCAAAGCGACACACAGAGATCCTACAGCTCCTCCTCCTAGGAAACACCAATCAGGAGGTGGAGCGATGGCAGAGGTCAAAGAGACCAAACTGAGCCGCCGTTTTTTTGTCCAAGGGGGGAGCGCCACGGCGGCGGCGCTCGCAGTTTCGAACCCGTTTGAAGCGTTTGCCCATTGGGGGCGGCGCCGGAAAGGTCGGGGGTACGGTCCGCTGTTTGAGACCCACGATTTGAACACCGGGCTTCCGCTCATCAAGTTGCCGAAGGGTTTTCGCTACGTTTCCTTCGGCTGGACCGGCGACCCTATGGTCAACGGAGATCCCACGCCCCCTGGTCACGACGGGGCAGCCGCGCTTTGGGGCCCCTGGGGGCGTATTTACTACGTGCGCAACCACGAGCTTCGCGCCAACCCGGAAGGACTGACCGAATCGTTTGCTCGACGTCGGCTGACCTACGACAAGGGTCAAGCTCCCGGTGGCACCACCACGGTGGTCTTCGACGCGCGTCGCGGCCGCTATCTTCGTACTGTTCCATCGCTCAGCGGCACGATTCGCAATTGTGCCGGCGGTCCTACGCCTTGGAACAGCTGGCTCACGTGTGAAGAGACGCTCGATGAGCCTGGCGCCGCGCGAGGCGATGCCGAGCTCGAGCAGACGCACGGCTGGGTATTCGAGGTGCCGGCGCTCCGTCGGGCCCGTCCGCAACCCATCAAAGGTATGGGGCGGTTTGTGCACGAAGCGGCGGCGGTCGATCCCTATACCGGCATCGTTTACGAGACCGAGGACCGCGGTGAATCTGGCATTTATCGCTTCGTGCCCAAATACTACGGCGCGCTGCACTACGGCGGCCGGCAGCAAGCGCTCAAGGTTCTCGGCCACCCCAGCCTCGACACCGCCACAGGAGATATTCCGGTGGGTTCGGTGTTCGATGTGGGCTGGGTGGATATTGCCGATCCTGAGCGGCCGCACGACACCCCCGGCGACGGCGGCGGCGTGTTCAGCCAAGGGTTCGGCCAAGGCGCGGCGAGCTTCCGGCGCGGCGAAGGCATGTGGTACGGCAACGGGAAGATTTATTTCGTGAGCACCAGCGGCGGCGCTGCCGGAGAGGGCCAGATTTGGGCCCTCAACCCTCGGCGCAATAAGCTGAAACTGGTCTACGAGTCGCCGTCCGAGGAGGTGCTCGACAATCCCGACAACATCGCCATCAGCCCTCGCGGCGGTATCTTGCTTTGCGAAGATGGCGATTTGGACGGTCTCTATATGCGCGGTCTTACCCCGCGTGGCGAAATCTTCGATTTTGCGCAGAACAACATTGTGCTGAACGGCGAAGTCAACGGCATTGCGGGCGACTTCCGGGGCCGCGAATGGGCGGGCGCTTCGTTCAGCCCCGACGGCCGATGGCTGCTCGTGAGCATTCAGACTCCGGGCGTCACGTTCGCGATCACCGGGCCCTGGCGGCGCGGAGCGCTCTGATGAGCGTGGCGTGATTCGGGTCGCGAAGTGGGCGGCCGCCGTGATTCTCGCGGTGGTCGCTTCCGTGATCGGCGTGCGCCTTGCCGCGCGCTCGACACGGGCGACCCGAACCACGCGCCATTCAATCGAAGCGAATCCGGCGTCATCCTCGTCGGTTCGCGCGCAGGACCCATTCATGGGGAAAGGATTTGCCGTGGAAGATGCAGCGATTCAGGAAGAACAGTTGCCCGAGCCCGAGCCCGTGCGCACGAGCGCTGAGCTTGCCGAGCTTGCTCGGTCGACGGATGATGGTTGGGTAAAGCAAGAGATTGTGCAAGAGCTCAAGTTTCGAGGTGCCGCCGAAGCGCTCCCTACGTTTGTGCTTTTTCTGCGTGACTCGGAGCCTGACGTGCGTATCGTCGCCGCCGAAGGCCTCGAGGATTTGCGAGACCAGTCGGCGATCGCTCCGCTCACCAAAGCACTAGAAGACGAAGCCGACGAAGAAGTCGCGACGGTGCTTCGAGAGGTCCTAGAGTCGCTTCGTTCGATCTAGGATCTCTGGGGTCTGGCGCACAGACCAGACCCTGTCGTCCGCTTGAGTCGTTATGCTTTGATGGCTTTGTGCGCGTCTTGGGTGTCTAGGCTGTGCCCGTCTAGAATGGGGCCGTCTAGACCACTGCTCGAGAGCCGCGCGCGCCGTCGGGGTTTGAGGACGGTGTTTCGGCCGATGCGCAGGTGGTTGCCTCGCCATACGATACGGGTGTTCCAGCCGCGCGCCCAGCATACGAGCAGCAGGCCACCGCGCAGTAGGTCGAGCGGTAGGTAGCGGTAGGGAAGTGGGGATTTGCCAAGGAACGTCGTGCACCATCGCGTGAGCAACATTTGCCCGGCGCAGGCCACGAGGAACGCGATGAAGGCAGGGAGGGTGCGCACACAGCAAAGGGCGATGCCGGCGAGTAGAGCCGGCTGAACCACTGGCTCGAAGAGAAAGCCGGCTGGCGCCATGGCGCGGCGAATTCTCGCCCAGCGGGTGTGGCGGTCAAACGACCGCCGCCAGCCCCCGCTTGCGTTTCTATTTTCCACTGGGCTCAGGCAAAGGCGGACGCGATACCCGGCTGCCCTGCAACGTCGGGCGAGCGCATGGTCCTCGGCGAGCACATTGGCCACGCTCGCCAATCCGCCTGCGGCATCGAGCGCCTGCCGGGTGAGCGCCATCGATTTGCCGACCGTGATCGGCTGCCTCATGACCAACGAGCTGACCAACACGCCGGGGGCCACGTGGGTGGCGAGCAGCAAGTTTTCGAGCCACGCCGTCGATGTCCATTCGCTGGTGCCCACGATGACGTTCGACACCAGTCCGACGGTGGGGTCAGAAAACGATCCGATGAGGTTGCGCAAGTAATCCGGAGCGACGCGAACGTTGGAGTCCGAAATGATGATGATGTCGCCGGCGGCATGCTGCTCAAGGCAGATCAGCTGGGCGACCTTTGGGTTTCTCGCGGCGTCTGGGTCGGTGAGCACCAGTCGTGCGGGAAAATCTGGATGGTCGCCCAGAAAGGCCCGCGCAATTTCCCATGCCGGGTCGTCTGCGGATGCGACGCCGAGGAGCAGTTCGTAGTCGTGGTCGACGAGGCCCACGAACGATTCCAAGTTGCCTCGGAGGTCGTCGTCCTCACCGGCGAGCGGCTTGAGAATGGACACGCGTCGCCGCCGGGGGTTTGGCCATGCTTCGACTCGCGCTCGGGATCGACGATGCCGCCAGATGCAATACGCCGCCGTCGCTACGACCCACAAGTTGAGGGCCAGCGATAAGGCGGTGAGTCCAACCGCACCCCATTCAAACGTAGTCATACTTCTTATCGAAAGCAGCAAAGGTGTCTCGTACACGGCGCGTCGGTTTCAATTCTGCAACATCGTCAATCTTGCAACATGGACTCTGAATTGCCCAGTCCAGGCGGTCTTGGGGAGCGAAATTCGGGGTTTGGAGAGGTTTTTCCGAGGCGAAAGACGATCGCGACGAGCATCAGTGCGCCCGCGATAAGGCCCACCCACGCCGGGTAGAGCCCTGCCGCGACCGCGAAGTCGCCCAGGACCAAGCTTACGATCCCCACGATCATCGCATAGGGCAGCTGCGTGCGCACATGGTCGATGTGGTCGCAGCCGGCTGCGAGCGAACTCATGATGGTGGTGTCGGAAATCGGCGAGCAGTGGTCGCCCCATACCGCTCCCGCCAAGATCGAAGAAATCGCGCCGAGCATCAGCCCGTGGTCTCCGGGCTGCATCCCGTGGACCAGCGGGACCACCAGAGGAAAAAGGATCGCCATCGTGCCCCACGAGGTGCCGGTTGCGAAACTGATGCCTCCGGCGATGAGAAACACGAGCCCGGGCAGCCATCTCGGGTCGATCGATTGGCCGATCGATTGAATGATGAACTGGGCAGTTTGAACGTCTTTGCAGGCGTGCCCCAGCGCCCACGCAAGCACCAAGATCACGCACGCAAGAGTCATTGCGTGAATGCCGGAAAGCCATGATTCCATGGTCCGCGACAGCGGCATGGTGCCGGTCGCAACCGTGAGCATGATCGCGGCGATGCACCCGCTGGTTGAGGCCCAGAGCAGCGCACGCAGAGAGTTGGCGTTTCCAATGATCGCGCGAATGGTCAGCGCTTGGTCGGGGTTTGGGCCAGCTTCAATGGCCGCGACCCCTGTGATGACAAGCCCGACGATCGCTACTGCAACGACGACCAGAATAGGGATCGCGGCGAGCATAGGACGCGGTTTGATCGGTGTGTCTCCGGTCGCGGCCGCCCCTTCCAGCGACGATGTCTCCTTGGATGCAGATGTCTCTGCGGATGATGGCATCTCGGGGGGCGGTCCATCGCGCAAGGGCTTCGCTTCAGCGCGCACCATGGCTCCGAAGTCGCGTCCTGAAATAGCCACCAGCGCCCCAAAAAACAGCATCAGCCACGGATAAAAGCGATAGGGGAGGGTTTCGAGAAACACCCAGTAGGGGTCGCCTGCAATGCCGAGCTGCTCGTATTGGTCGGCGATGTATCCGATTTCGACGCCAACCCACGAAGAAATCACCGCGAGGCTCGACACGGGAGCCGCGGTGGCGTCGATCAGAAAGGCGAGCTTTTCCCGGCTGATGCGCAGCCGATCGGTGACGGGGCGCATCGAGGAGCCGACGAGTAGCGCGTTCGCGTAGTCATCAAAGAAAATCAGCAGTCCCAAAAACCATGTCGCGAGCTGTCCACGTTTTCGGTTGGAGGCAAAACGGGTGGTGAATGTCGCGAGCCCTTGGCCCCCGCCCGACGCCGAAATGACTCCCACCATGCCTCCGAGCAGAAGCGTGAAGACCAGGATGGCGGCGTGATCTTCGTCGGCTACCGCGCCGACCACGTAGTCATCCATCATGCGGGAAAACGCAGTGAGCGGGTCGAATCGAGAGGTGAGCAAGGCTCCGGTGCCGATGCCGAGCGCCAGCGAGAGCACTACGCGCCGAGCCCAAAGCGCAAGCGCGATCGCGAGAAAGGGGGGGAGCAGCGCAAGCGGCGCGAACAAGACGTGAACTTCTTGGAGACCGATTTCTCTTCCTTCGGCTTCCACCACGATTTTGCGCGTGCCGGCATGACCGAGCCGAATGTTTGAAAGCTCGAGGTCGCCGACGGGTGTGTCTGCGTGAGGAATTTGGTTTGCGCCAGGAACGCGTGCGGTGGCGATCGTCTCTTGTGTTTCGGCGTCGCGAAGGGTGATGGCTTGGCTGGGGGCGAGCCCATTTCCGCGGATGGTTATCGAGAAAGGCACGTTGGTCAGCGCGACGGCGGGAAGCTCGATCTGGAGCTTGTGCGCCGCGATGGGTTCGATCGCCTCGTCTTGGGCCTGGGTGTTGCTCGCTATCGCGATCGCGCAAACCAGCAACAGGATCGACGTGGATGTTTGAGCGAGCGCGATACGCGTACCAGAGTGTGACAATCGTTTTCTCATGAACGCTGAAACGGGTAGAAGTCGCTTCCCAGGTCGAGCAGCGAGGTGAGTTCGTCGAGCGCGGCTTGTGATTCCCTGAGAAGCTGAGGGTCAGCCAAGTCGCCCGGTTCGAGCTCCTCGCGATAATGTTTGAGCACCCATTGCTTCAGCGTCGCGATGCTCGATCGGTCGAGCAAACAGTTTGGAAGCACGGCGTCTCGTTCGTCCTTGGTGAGCGCGACGCGAAGCCTGAGGCACGCAGGCCCGCCGCCATTTTTCATACTTTGGCGAACGTCGAGATAGGTCGCTGCATCGAGGACGCCGTCCGATATCCATTGTTCGATGACGGTTCGGGCTTGCGGGTGGTCGTCGCATTCGGTGGGCGCGATCAGAGTACGGCCAGGTTTGGGGCCCGATGTCGCGTGCACGATTTGCGAATTAAAGAGATAGCTTTGCACCGTGTCTGCCACCGAGATTTCGCTTTCCGAAACGCAAGCCACCTGAACGTCGGGAGCGATTTCGCGAATCGCGTCCAGCGCGTTCATGTCGAAAAAGGCCCGTTCATGGCACAAAAATACGCTCTCATGCCCTACGGAAATGACGTCGTGGTGAAATACGCCTTCATCGATCGCGCCCGGATGTTGCTGCAAGAAAAGCGTCCGCGCTGGGTTGAGCCGATGGAGTCGGGCTACCGCTTGGGAAGCTTCGCGCGTTTGTCGCGCAGGAAATTTCTGGGGAAGTTTCGACGGCGTGACTGCGGATCGTCCGTAGACGAATACGTGCAGGCTTTTGCTGCTTGTAACCAGCCGGGTGTGGTTGGCTGCGCCCTCGTCGTCAAAGCGCCACGATCCGGGCAGCGGGTCGTGGTGCACGAAATGCTGAGGGCTCGAGAAGATGCGCGTGAGCGCGCGCGATGTTTGTTCGGCTTCGAGCGAGCGGTGAAACGCAGATTTGAGGTTTGCCGGCGTGAAGTGAACGAGGCTGTCTTCGGTATCCGCGCTTGGCGCGACGGTGGCCGCGTTGGCGGTCCACATGGGGGAGCTGCTCGAGACCTGCGCGAGTAGCCCCGGTGTTCGTGATGCGGCGGCGACGATTTGGCCGTCGCTCCCGCGAAATCCGAGCGCGCGCAGGGTAGGGAGGTGAGGCCGCTCATGGGGCGGGAGGACGCCTTGGGGCACTCCGAGGTCGATGAGCGCGAGCATTTTTTCGAGACCCTGCAGAGCCGCTTCGCGCGGCCGAGACGTTTGGCCCCCATGGCGATGCGACGCCAGATTGCCGCGAGAGAGTCCTGCATGGTTGTGGGTGGGCCCCACGAGCCCGTCGAAGTTCACCTCTTCATCTGGTGTGCTCATGAGATTCTGCGGTCGAGTTGTCGCTGCATGTGACGGGCCGGTCAAGGATGAGCGCACGTGAATTGAAAGCGGGGCGTCTCAGATGTGAGCTTCAGGGTTGTTTTGAATCAGCCTCGTTCTGAATCGGCGTCGTTTCGGACGGGTATTTTTGTTTCGGATAGATGTCGAAAGAGCGTCGAGCTTGGCGCCGCGAACGTTCCGATTTGTTGATGCGCAGAGCGAATATTTCCAACTCGCAACGTCCCCATTTCGGTAGTGAATAATCGCTCATGATGTCCGGATTTAGGGGCAGGTTTAGCTTGCTGACCGACTTCCCGATGGGCATAGGAGTTCTGGAAAGCCCCTGTTATGGCTCGACTTTACGTGATTGCGCGCGGTCTTTTGCGCGCGGAAATGTTGGAAATGAGAACCCCGACCCTTTGGGCGGTGTGGCTCTGTCTATGTCTAACTTTTGTCCGGCTAGCTTCGGCCCAGGCTCAAGAGGCCCAGGCTCAAGAGGCCCAGGCTCCAGAAGCTCGGGCTCAAACGGATCAGTCTTCGGACAGCGCGTCCCCCGATCCTGCGGCCTCAACGGAACCCCCGCGCGACGAGAGCCAGCCCGGACAAGGCGCAGAAGACGAGCTCGAACCGGGGGGGCTCGAGGCACTGCTTCCGCCCGACAATCCTGCCTGGACGTGGACTCAAATCTTGGTGCCCCCACGGATCCGGGGTCAGACGCGCTCGGTCGCGGTAGATCCAAACGACCCTGACAAGATCTACGTGGGCACCCAGGAAGGCACAGTGCTCCGCACCAGCGATGGTGGCGCGATTTGGGAAGAGACTGAGCTCGACCCCTACGTTCGCGAGCGCACGCTCGCCATTCCCCGTCCACCCGGACTTCCCGATCTCGGCGAAGTCGGGCCACCAGGGTTTACGTTCTTTCAAGATCCCCCGTTTCGCGCCGAACCCGTCGACCGAGTGTCGCCGCCGTTTCGATCTCTGTTCTTCGGGTTTGCGCCTGAGTTTATGTCAGTGCGTGCGACGCCCCCAACGACGGGGGCGCCGCAGGTGTTGCTCCGCGACGCGATCTCTCAACAGCCAGTCGGCTCGGTCCGCCGGGTGATTGTGTGTCCGGGGGGCGAATATCCCATCATCGCGGCGACGGAGGACGAGCTACTCGGATCGTCGGACGAAGGTCGGACGTACGTTCGGCTACTGCGCGTGCCGGGTGGGGTCACCGTGTACCACGTCGCGTGCTCGTCCTTCGACCCGAACCAGCTCTATGTCACGACGAGCTTTGGCCCCTTTCTTTCAAAAGACGGCGGCATCACCTTTGCGCAGGATTTGAGTGGTTGGCCGGGGCGGGCGGCGCATGGTGCAGCGTTTTCGCCTACCGACCCGAACAAGACGTTTGTCGCCACCGACCACGTGCTGTTTCAGGGCGACGCGACGTCCAAGGATGGCCTCGAGATGTGCTATCCGGATTTCAACAACGCATCCACGGCGCCTTGGACCACCATCAACTGGATTGAACCGGATGGGGAAGGGATTTGGCTCGCTACGGACGATGGCGTGCGGTACTCGCCGGATGGAGGGACGACGTGGAAAGCAGTCGCGCCAACGCTGTTCAACCACCACGTGGTTCGCCAGGTTACGGTGGGTCAGAACGAAGCAGGAGGTAAGCGCGTCGCAGTGGCTCTGCGCGACAGCCCGCCGCATCCGCCTCCTCCGCCTTACCGCAAAGAAGCTTCATCGCCAGCCATCGTGAAAAATCCGCACGTAAAGCTCGCGCGGAGTCGGACGTTGGTCTACGCGTCAGACGACAACGGCGAAACGTGGTTTCCCTTTTTTCAAGGCATGACCCGCCGCATTTTGTCTCAAATGATCGCCTTGCCGAAGGGTGATGGCGACCGGTTTCCCCGATGGTGGATCGTGGCTGGTGGGGGCGTTTGGGCCACGCAAAAAAGCGCCACGGCATCGGTGAGTCGCGTGAAGGTGTATGCGCGGTGGGCGCGCCGCAAACTCCGCGCCGACCCTCCGATGGTCGATGTGATTCGAGGCGTGCTCAAGGGCGCGCGGCTTTTGCCGGAACAAGTGGATTACTACGCCAAGCGCCAGCACCAGAGCTATCGGCGGCTTCCGGAAGTTGAAGTCCGGCTCGCATCGCGCACGGTCTTTCGCAATCGCGATGCAGAGATTGTCGGTTCGACGCCCGCACTGATTTCAGGGACGTCTCGCTATCAAGATTACCGCGGTTGGCTGGTGCTTAGCTGGGACATGCCGTCGTTCGTGATGCTTACCGCAAAGCGGGGTGCTGGCAAAATCGACTACCAGTTGCGGACCGCGCGCGTTCAGATTCACGAGCTTCGGCGCACGATGGCGTTTGCCGTGGAAGATATCTGGCACGAGCGGAGAAAGCATTTGCAGACCCTCGTCCATGGAGCGTCTTCTCCGCTTGAGGCCGAGTCTCTGAAGAATCGCGTGGAGACTCTAGAGGTGATTTTGGAGACCTGGATGCCAGAGGGCATCCGGCGAGAATCCCGGAACGATCGAACATGAAACGTAACCCTACGAAGTATGGACAGGTTGTCGCGACGCGCTGTGCCGCGTGGATGCTCCTCGCCGGCACGGCTGGCTACTCTGGGCCTGCGCAAGCTCAGAGCATGGCTGCCATCGAACGCGTCCGAGCGGAGCTCGAGCACGAACCGACCGTTAAAGAAACGGTTACCAAAGCGCTCAAGCACTTTTCGGTGAGCCGCGCTACGGTGATGGAGTTTTATGACCGAAATCGCCGATACGGGCGCGTGCCCCAAGTATCGGTGATCTACTCGGATTCTCGGCGCCGAGTGCTCAACCGCGAAGACCGTGACCTCACCAATCAGCGCGATACCGAAGAATCGGTCACCCCGCGCATTCGCGAAATCTCCGTGGGCGCGAAGTGGAGTTTACGGGAAATCATGTTCAACAACGATGAGTTTCCCGTGTACGGTCTATACGGTGTGCAGCGCGACGTGGTCTTCGAGGTAGCGCGATCTCACTATTTGCGACGCACGTTGCTGATGAAGCTATTGACGGAACCTCCCGCGGATCGGCTCGAACGCGCATCGATGGAAATGCGCGTTGAAGAATATACCGCGGTGCTCGATGCGCTGACCGGCAATTGGTTTTCCGAAACGGCCAAGGCTCGCTGGTACCGTGCTCGTCTCGGTGCCGCTCGCCCTGGGTAGCGCGCGCGCACGCGGGCGGTCACGGGCGCGCACGCGGTGCCGCGGTGGTTTGCCTCCCTGCGGCGGGTCTTTTCGTCTGCGTTTGCGGTGATTCGAGCGGAATCCACCGAGGCATCGTTTTTGCTCCAGTTAGGATGCGGAGACGGCGATGACTACTGCGCACCTGAAGCATTCACACAGTTCTTTTCGAACCCTGTTGTCGGCTGCAAAGTTCTGGTCGGTCGCGATATTCGGCCCCGCGCTATGTAGCTCTGCATTGTACGCTGCGGTCCTATGTGGATGCTCTGGGACAAGCGAAAGGGAACTGTCCAAAAGAAAACCGGAAGCGAAGACTCGTGCGCTATACGCCGGGTACGACGAGGTCGACCCTCAGGCGACGGTTGCGTCGCTGGATTGCGGGGCGGCGAGCAGCACCACGTTTTCATCGATATCCCAGATGCTTGCGCACGACTTTTCAGGTGCACTCGGAAGCGACGTGTATGTGGAAGGGTTTCGCGAACCCGGAGACGGGGCAGAAGGGTGTTTTCGCGTAGTCGAGTCCGATGTGAATCGGCGGGTGGATGGCGTGGTCGTTCACGCGACGGCGAACGGGGCTTATCATCTCCTGCGCCTGCACGATGGATCGATCGATGTTCACGTGGGCGGCGCGGTCGGAGATGGAGTAGCCAACGACACGCTTGCAGTACGTGCCGCGCTCGACACTGGGTTCGATATTACGGCCTCTGGCGACACCTTCTTGGTGGGCGCGGGGGGGTCGGGAGACGCATGCATCGGCGAACACCAGCGCGCGGTATTGTCCGTGCGCTCGGGACAGAGCGTCGATCTCGGAGGGGGAACGCTGCGATTGGCGGACCAAACCCACTGCACTCTGTTGGCCAACCAGGCGACTCTTTTTGGAGGAAGCGACAGCGATATTTCGCTTACCAACATGATCATCGATGGCAACGAAAGCGCGCAGAGCGTCGCTCAGAGCGTTCACTACCCTCCAACCGTTCATTTGCTCTACGTCAGTAGGCTTTCGATTTCAAACGTGACGGTGAATGATTTTTTTGCTGCGGGAATGCACATCGGGGCGAGCGGGGATATTTCGTTTGTGGACGTGACGGTACGCGCTGGGGTGGGCACGGGAATCAACATGACGGGAGAACGAGTGTTTGGTGACCGTATCGATATCGCGGGCACTCGGACGCTCGACAACCCGTGGGGTGTTCATCCAAACCCCATCATTCTTTCGGTTCGAGATTCACGCCACGCGGATGGCCGCGGGTTTGGCACCATTAGAACAGCCGATTCAGCGTGGGGCTTCAAGCTTCAAAATGGCTCTCGCAACGTGGATTTCGACCAAATCTACGCGCTTCGCAACGGACGCCACGCGATTAAGTTTCAAGGCATGTGCGAGCCCGCGAGGTGCAATCAAAACGTGACCGCGAACTACGTCGAAGCAGCATTGAGTGAACTCAGCGGCCTCTATATCTATGATACCGACGGCATCGACATCGGTCGGTATGTGGGACGAGGCAACGGCCGGGGGTATCGCATGAACCCTCCCTTTCCGAACGCCAACTACTCGGACATCTACATTGTTCGATCCAACGTTCATATTCGCGACGCGACTTCGCTCGAGCCTCAATTGATGGCGCTCGTGTCTGAGCACCCGATGGTGATTCCAGAGCAGCCAGCCGTCGAGCAACGAGTTCGCCGCATCGATTCCCTGCGGGTGCAACGGCTCGCGTCGCCACACAACATCATCTATCTGAGCGACGTGCCGCATGCGTTTGGGGACGTGGTGTTGGTCGACAACGCGGAGCAGGATTCCGCTTGGCTCTCGCTCGCATCGAGGAGCGGTGCGCCCTACGACGTAGTGATCTCCGCGTTTTTTTCCGACATCCCTTTCGGATCAACGAGCACCACGAGCCCAGCGGAAGCGTTTCATCTTTCCCGATTTCCTGGGCGGTTGCGCGTTCCCTACGCCAAGTTTGGACCGGAGCGCGGTGCTGAGACAAACCCTGCGTTTTCTTTCGATAGCGCGCTGTCTTCGGTAGAGCAGCCGCCGGTGGAGAAATGGTCGGATAGCTTCGGCGCGGAGGTGGGTTTTACGACGTACGACGAGTTTCCCCGCTTTCTTGCCGATGTAAGCGGAGACGGACTCAGCGACATCGTTGCGCACGGGGGCAATGGGATCGTGCTTTCCCGGTCGGACGGGTTTAGGAGGTTTAAAGGCTACGACACGGTGTCGACTGAGTTCACCTACGCGGATGGGTTTCAAGGACAAAACGCTACGCCGCTGGCGGTGGGCGATGTGGACGGAGATCGGCGCGCGGATCTTGTAGGCTTCCGGCAAGATGGCACGTATGTAAGCCTTTGGAACGGGAGTCGTTTCGCGGACAGACGGTCTTGGTCGTCAGACGGGCATTGCACGCAAGATTTTGTGAGCTTCGAAGAGACTCCGAGGTTTTTGGGTGACGTCGACGGCGATGGCACCGACGACGTGATTTGTCACAACGGCACTTCGTGGCGTGTGGATAGGTCAACCGGCGTCGGGTTTGAACCATACGAAATACCGGGCCCGGACTTCGCGTGCGAGGGAGGACAGTTTTGCAGTTTCTCCGCACACCCGTTCGCGGTAGGCGACGTGGATGGCGATGGGCGAGATGACGTGGTGGGTTTTGGCGAGGATGGGACGTACGTGTCGTTCTCGACAAACAACGGTTTCGCGCCGAGGATGAATTGGTCGCCGAACTTTGGTCAGTCGACTGGATTTCTTTCCTTTGAGGCGCATCCGAGGTTTTTGGCTGATGTAGACGGGGACGGCGATGCCGATGTGATTGCGCATGCGGGTAATGCGTGGGTCGTCGCTCATTCGAATAGAATAGGCGCCTTCGAAGGTTATCGATGCGTGGAGATTCGGCGTCTAACCAACCAGCATGGATTTGGGGATGCTCAGATTACGCCGTTCGCGGTCGGTTCGGTCAACCGCGGCCCCACCGAAGACCTCATCGCATTCGGTCCTGACGGCGTACAAGTAATGCTGTCGAGCGGCATCGAGACAATCACCGCTCGGTGTTCGCTGTAGGCGAAGTCGGCTGATGACGTACCAATGTTCTTGAAGAGGTGCATCCCAGATGAAGACTGTCGAACGTTCATTCGAGCGCTTCGCGTTCCAAAAGAGCAACATCGACCAGGTCTTTTTTTCGGCCGCTTGCCTTTTTGTTCTTCAGCAATGCGCTCCGTCCGATCACAAATAAACTGACGCCGTAGAAATCGACGGGCACGCGGCTCTGCCATGCCTCGCGAAAACTCAACCCATCAATTCCTGTGAGGACATCAATACGCCAGGGTTTGCGGCCCAGCATGAACACTTTGTTCGGGGTGGCGAGCGCATCGATCGACTCAGTAGCGTTCGGAAAACCGAAACTGACCAGCGCGCGAGCCACACTTTCGGCATTGTGTTTGGTTGGCTCGACGAAAACGTCGAGGTCCTCAGTCAGCCGTGCTTCCGTGTGGAATGCGAGCGCGTGGCCCCCAATCAGAAGAAACTTTGTGTTCTCGGAGAGTAGTGCTTCTAAGAACTCTTTCCAGTCGGGGGGGATCGTCACCGTAACCGAAGTATAGTCGTCTCAGTCGTTCCAGGGAATCGAGCCGTTCACGCGGGGTTGAGGCGTGGACGTCCTTTGCGTCGTGCGCTTCGTGCTCATCCAAATTGTGTACTCGAAACGTTTTCTCCACCTACTCAACGGTAGCACGTCAACCGGCGATTGGTCATGTCCGGAGCAGCGACGCAGGGGCCTTTTGCATGGGTCGTAAGCGTCTCGCTCATGCCGGGAACGGGACACGGATCGGGATCGGGAGAAGCGTCGGGATCGGGCGGCAGGTTCAGGTTCAGGAGCCCCCCCGCGGGTACAACCCGCGCGGGGATCAATTAGGATATCGGCCGATGTAGACCTCGCCGGCTGCGGACGCGTTTGTTGGTTCGCAGGTGGCTGGTGGGGCAATGTTGCCGAAGTTTCCCTCGAGGATGCATGCCGACGGGTCGGTCGAAATGCGAATTCGGCCCAGGCCTCCTGGGCCGCCCCTTCTTTCGCCGACCGCTGCACCATCACCGCCGCGTCCGCCGTCCACGTTGAGGTTGGCCGTCGCGGTAATTTCGAGTTCCGGCGCTGCCAAGTAAATCACGCCGCCTGAACCGCCGCCGCCGCCGGCGACACGGGTTTGGCCTCCGCCTCCGTGTCCGCCACTGGCGAGGATCGAACCCGTGATGCGGATGCGTGTGGCGCTGGACAGCCGCACTGCGCCACCGCCGCCACCACCGCCGCCGCCGCCGACATTGCCGCCGTTGTCGGGATCGGTTGCTCCGCCGCCCCCGCCGGCGCTACCCGGTCGAAACGTGCGTTCGACGGCGAGGTCTGCTGCCGCGCTCGCGCCGATGGAGCCGCCGCCACCGCCGCCGCAGAAAAATTCGTCGCATTCGCCCACGCCGTCACCGCCGCCGTAGGGCGCTGGCGATTGTCCGCCGCGCCCGCCTTCGCATCGCGCGCCACCTTCGCCTCCGGAGTCGCCTTGGGAAGAGCCGCCGTTTCCGCCGCGCGTGCCCGGCATTTCGGGGGTTCCAGCGCTGCCGCCGCCGCCGCCGCCGGCATAGCCCCCGCCGCCCCCGCCGCCGTAGATATTGAAGCCACCCATGCCTCCGCCGAACGAGCCTCCGAGCGCGCAGCCGAATGGAGCGCCCATTCCCGATTCACCCGGTCCGCCGGATCCGCCGGGTGCCGGATCTGCGTTGCACCGACGAGACACCGAACCATCGAGAGGGGTTCCTGTCGCGCCGCCTTGGGGGCTTGAGTTGAGCAAACCGTTGTCGTTGCCGTTTCCGCCCGACAAATCGAGCGTGCCTTCGATGAGCACCTCGCCGGCAACTCGAATATCGAGAATGCCGGTTCCGACGCCCATCGTTACGGTCACGCCTGACGGAATATGAAGCCCCGTAAACTCAGCGCGACCCGGATCGATCGAAAGGTCGGCGTCGGGTTCAAAGGGTTCGGTGGCTCCGCGAGCGATGGGAAATGGGTGATTCACGCAGCTGCCGTCGATGCACGATTGCGTGGATTCGCAAGCGTTGTCGCAGCGACCGCAGTTTGCCTCGTCGCGACCGGTTGGAGTTTCGCAACCGGGGTCTTCCGTGCAGTCGTTGAACCCGTCATTGCACGCGAGCGCGCAGCGGGATGCGTCACACACTGCCGAGGCGTTTGCCCCGGGTGGGCATTCGTTGTCGCAGGCGCCGCAGTGCATCGGGTCGGAGGCGAGATTGGTTTCCTGACCATCGGCGTCGTCGCCGTTGCAGTCGGCAGGAATGGGTGCTACGTCGGTGCCCGCGTCCGCCTGGGATGCGGATCGATCGACGCAAAAACCCTGGTCGCATGATTGCGAGTCGAGACAGCCGCCATTGTCGCTGCATGGAAATCGGCACACGTTGTCTTGGCTGCAGAGCAGTACCGATGGGCACTCGCGATCGGACTGGCAATCGTCTTCGTCCGGCAGCAGGCATGCGCCGAAACTTCCCGACTCATCGCCGTCGTTGTCCGGGGCTCCCTCTTTGTCACGTGCACCGTCTTTATCACGGGCACAGTGGGCCCCCAGCGGGCAGTCGCGATCTTCGGAACAAGCGTTGCGGCAGCGCTCGAGTCGGCAGACCAGCGGCGCTGAGCAATCGCTAGATAAGTCGCATTGCGCTCCGAGCTCAATCGCAGGATCCGAGCAAGCGACGAGGGTGAGCGCGGCGAACGCCATGGGGACGACGCCGGCCCGTGATCGAGTGTGCGATGTCCCTAGTCGCGGATGAATCGACAGTTCGTGGGCCATGAGCCCGCAAGCGTGTCCCGCATGACCGCACGCTGCAACATGGTTTTGACTGGCGTACGCGTTGTCTCGTTCGCTCGGTTGAAACCGGTTCTTGCTGGCGGGGGCATCATCTGAGGCGGGTTTGGTTGCGCGGTATCCTCCCCGTGACACCATGGAGGCTGCTTTCCTAGGGGCGGCGGCGGTGGTCGACTCGAATCGTGAACTCATCGGTCAGGTATTGCTGGGAAAGCTCCGCGTGATTCGGTTGCTGGGCCAGGGCGGAATGGGCTCCGTGTTCGAGGTGGAGCATCTGCACACCCGCCATCGCCGCGCGCTCAAGTTGCTGCCCCGTCGTTTTGCGCGCGAGGAAGACGTCGTGCGATTCCTGCGGCAGGCATCGGTCGCCGCCGCCGCGCAAAGTCCGTTTATCGTCGATACCTACGATGCCGGGCAGCTCGAAGATGGCACGGCCTTCGTCCTGATGGAAAAACTTGAAGGCTGTACCTTGGCCCAGCGGCTAACTTTGTCTCCGCTTGACCCCGAGGAGGTCGCGCGTATTGGTGTCGAGACAAGCCTGGGCTTGTCGTCCGCGCACGCTCAGGGCATCGTGCATCGTGACCTAAAGCCGGACAACATTTTTCTCGCGAACGATTCTATGGATGGCGAACTCGGACGCGAGGATGCGTCGAATCGGAACCACGCGCGGGTGAAGATTCTCGATTTTGGTATCTCCAAGTTTGCTCGCGCATGGGATTCTGCCGGGTCGCTCACCGAAGATCGCGCGGTGATGGGCACGCCGCACTACATGGCCCCCGAGCAAGCGTCGAATACCAAGCAGGTGGATCTACGCGCGGATGTGTACGCCCTTGGCGTCGTGCTCTACGAATGTCTGAGTGGAAAGCGTCCGTTCACGGCTGATAACTTTCCCGAGTTGGTGCTGCAGATTCACCAAGGGTCGTGCCGTCCCCTTTCGTCGGTCGCGCCGAGTGTCGATCCCGAGTTCACGGCCCTAGTTTCGCGCGCGATGCATCGAGAACCCGAGCAACGTCTGGAGAGTGCAGAGGCTCTTGCGCGCGCGCTCTTGAAGTTTTGCGCGCAGGAAGTTCGCGAGCGCTACAGCGCGCGGCTCGGTCGTGAGGATGCGTCGTCCAGCAGACGCTGGCCACAACAGGAACAGACCAGGAGTTGGCCGGGCAAGTTGCGTGCCGCCATCCATCATGCGTGGACGCCCGCCTTGTTTGCGTTGACGGCGCTCGGGGCGGGGCTGGTTTGGGTGTTCGCGGTGCCTAGCCGAGGTTCGGTGGTTGATGACTCGCTGGCGAATAACCGCTCGCGATCCAAGCAATCAGCGTCTGTGCAAGCGGGTTCCAACCAGCCAACGTTTGATTACACGATGGCGCGGTCACATTACATTCAAGCGGACAACCGAAGCTGCCTGGAGTTTCTCGATTGGACGCGCGCTCCGAAGAACTTGAAGCCCGACCAGGCTCTGCGCGCACAGGTTCTCCAGGCGGCGTGTTTGTATGCTGCCGGTCGCATCCAGGATGCGAAGCGCTCCATCGCGTCATCCGAGCTTGTGAATGGCGGAACGAATCAACGCGTGAAGCCCTACCTCGCCCAAACAACACCGGAGTTTCAGGGGTTTTTCGCGATCCACGCGAGGAACGCATCGGATCGTGGGCCTGAGCACGTTCGCACGCAGGATAAACCGAGCGCTCGGCGAACCACGCACAAACGCGAAACGCGACCATCGGTGAGCGCGATGCTCGATCTTGATCCCTATGGCCAGGAACTATGATCAGATACGTACGAGCCGCGAGCGTCGTCTTCGCCTTCGCCGTTGCGTACGTAGGAGTGTCGAACCGAGCTGGGGCACAGGATGGTGCCGAACCAACAGTCGGTATGGGATCGCGGGAGCGTGCCCAGCGTGCGGCTCAACTATTTGACGAGGGCAAGTTGGATGCCGCGCTCGCGGAATATCGCCGGGCGTACGCGCAGACCCCAAACTTCCGAGTATTGTACAATATTGCGAGGGTCTACGATGAACTCGGCGATGCAGTCCAAGCCGTCGAGCACTATCGGCGATTTTTGGTTGAAGGGAGCGAGCATGTATCGCCCGCTCGCCGACAAGATATCGAATCGCGCATCGCAGAGCAGCAGCGCCGTATCGCCGAGCTATGGATCACGACGAGCGTGGAAGGGGCGCTTCTCTCCGTGGATGGGACGGTTGTGCGAGATGCGCGAGGAGCGCCGCTGCGCACGCCGTTGACGGCGCCTATTCGGCTCAGTGCGGGCCGGCACACCGTGTTGGCGCATACTGCACACCATCGCTCGCTTGAGCGTGACATTGAGCTTGCCGGGGGAGTCGATACGCGGATCGAGCTTGCCCTTCATCCCATCGCGTCGAACGAGAGCGATCTCATGGTCCGCGCCAATGTCGTGGACGTGATTATTCGAGTGGATGGGAAAAAAGTTGGCGCGACACCGCTCAAAGAAACGGTGCCCCTCACTCCAGGGTCACACCGCATCGAAGGGTCGCGAGCGGGCTACATCACCGAGGTTCGGACGGTCACCGCGAAATCCGGTGCGCGCCAGCAAATTACCTTAGTCCTCAAACCTGATCGCGACGCCGACCCGGGTGCCATCGGCACGCTCAATATTGAGTTGCCCAAAGCGAGCCACGCGATGCTTATCGATGGTCGCCCCGTTCGCGCATCTATCCTGCGCATTCCTCGTGGTCGCCACAAGCTTGAGATCGACATGGTGGATCGCGAACCTTTGCGGACTTATGTGAACGTCCCCGGCGACGAAACCTTTACCTATCGCCCCGCGTTGACGTGGACACCGCAGGCCCGAGAAGATCGGATTCGCAGCGCACGGAAAAGGCGCCTTTGGGGCAAAGTCGCGGTCGTGACGGGAAGTGTGTTTACCGTAGGTATGGGCGCGCTATTCGTGCGATCGCAGCTGCGGCTGGGCGACTTGCGCGGCGAACAGGACCGCCTCGGCGAACTTCAACAGGGATGCCGGGACCCCAACTTCAGCCCTGATTGCCGTAACGACGCGGGTGCCCTCGAGGACCACCAGCGCGTCGCCGATGAACAGGTGGCGCCGGAGATCTCCGATTGGCGCGTTGCGGCCGCAGTCGGCGGCGCAGGCGCTTCGGTGGGCGTTGGGCTGCTCATCAGTGGTGCCGTGCTGCTGGCGAAGACGCCTTCGGATGCCGCGATTGATGCGGACGCGAGATCGCTCGCGACATCACGAAACTGGAAGCGAAAAGCGTCACGCTGGTCGCTATCGATGGGAAATCGGCACGCTGGTATTCGGTACTCGCTGGTGTCGGACGCGCGGATTTTGGGAGGAGGAGGCGAATGACGACACCGAAACTCGCTGACCTCTTCGGCAATGCCTTGGGGCCGGCGGACTCAGCAGAAGACTCCTCGCAACCGGCGGGACCTGCGACCGTTGAGCGGGTGGACTCGGAGCGGCCTGGAGGAAGCTCATCAGACGAGGCACGGGTCGATTCGAGCATCGAGTTGCAGCCGACCATTCTCGCGTCTGCCGACGTGCGCAACATAGATCGCGGCATGCAGATGCGACATATGAAGACTGCCTCGGTCTTGCGATGGATTCTGGCGCTCGCGTTCGCGGTGGTTGTTGCGGTCGTGGCAAGACTCGTGCGCGAATCTGCATCGAAGAAAACTCTGCCGGCGGAGCCGGTCCGCGTGGAGGCTCCGAAGTCGAACGCGCTGGCGCATGTCTCCACGAACGGCTGGTTGCGCATCGGCGGAACCGAGCTTTGGGGTAAGAACGTCGAGATCGACGGAGTCGCGCGCGGACACGCACCGCTCGAAGTTGAACTTCCGACCGGGTCGCACGACGTCACCATCCGCGACGCCAGCGGTGCCGCGGTCATTCGCAAAACGGTCGTCCTCAGCGCGCTCCATACACGAGCGAACGCGGTTCGTGTGATCCGTTGGGGGCGGAAGCGGCGTGAGGATCGGGATCCGGAGGGGCGGCAGTAGCGGGCGGCAGGTTTGGGGGCAGGAGGAGCTGTGGCAGCAGGGTCTGGTCCGGGTGCGGGATTCGGCTTCTGATTCGGAGTCCGCGTCTGTGTCTGCTTCCGATTCCGTCGCCCTGATTCAGGTTAGCGAAGGCCGTGTTTGCGTAGCAGGGTCACCAGATAGTTGCGGTCCATTTGGGCCACTCGAGACGCGGCGGAGGCGTTGGCTCCGCATTGCTGCACGAGTCGCTTGAGGTAGCTCGCTTCGAAGATATCGAGCGCGGCGCTTCGCGCCTCACGGTACGGAGCCAGCGGCTCGGCTGGGGAGGCTTCGGCGAGGGCGGGTGACGCGGAAGGGGAGAGCTCGCTCGTGGTGTCAAGTCGCACTGCGCCCATGGCGAGCGCGCTTTCCACCACATTGCGTAGCTCGCGCACGTTTCCGCTGAAGCGATGTTGCATCAGGGCTTCCATCACCGCGGGGCCAAACATTTCTGCCGCGCCGGCGCCGCTGAGGTCTTGTACGAAATGTTCGATGAGGGCGGGAATATCTTGGGGGCGTTCGCGAAGCGGGGGCACAGTCAGGCGTGCAACCGCGAGGCGATAGTAGAGGTCGGCGCGAAATGACCCATCGTTGACCGAGCGGCGGAGGTCTCGGTGGGTCGCGGATACGACGCGTACGTCGACCTCGATTTCGCGATCGCCGCCCACTCTTCGAAAATGCCGTCGCTCCAATGCACCGAGCAGCGCAGGTTGGACCGCGAGCGGAAGTTCGCCGATTTCGTCGAGAAAAATCGTTCCTCCGTGGGCGCGCTCGAACGCTCCGCGGCGCTGGCGATCCGCTCCGGTAAACGCGCCGCGTTCGTGCCCGAAAAGCTCGGACGCGACGAGGGTGGCGGCCATCGATCCGCAGTCGACGACCACGAAAGGTTGTTTGACGCGGGGGCTGAGCTGGTGAATCGCTCGGGCCACCATTTCCTTCCCGGTGCCGGTTTCCCCGCGAATCAATACGGATGCGTTCGATGATGCGACTTTTCGGATATCGCGTGCCACGCGCTGGCTTTCTGCATCCACCGCGACGAAACCCGGGATCGGCTCGACGCGCTCATGTGCTCCCGCGGCGCCGCCTCCAGCGCGCACCACCAGTGCGGTATCTCCCAGTCGGATCATCGTGCCGGGGGGGATTTGTGCGCGTTCGATGCGCATGGATTGAATCCACGTGCCGTTTCGACTTCCCAGGTCTTCCACCCATACCGATCCGTCTTGATGGGTAAGCTCGAGGTGAAAACGGCTTACGGTGTTGTCGTGAATCTTGAGGTCTGCATCGTCCGCTGAACCGACCACACAGCGGTCGTCTCGTAGCGTGCAGGGGGGCGAGCCGGTGGGGCAGGTGGCGCCAGCGGATGGGCCCTCGATGACTTCGACAAGAAAACCCGCAAAGTGCTGGGGGGACGGTGGTTGGTCGCTGGTCTGGGTTTGCATTGCGCCCAGCATGCATCAAACGAGAGGCAGAAACCAAACGACCTGTCCGTCAGAGATGTCGAGCTGCGCGGCCTCCGCCGAGGAGACTTCGATGTGCGGCCCGTTTGGTCTCGCGGTGGGGCTCGGAATCACGCGAAACCACGGCGCGGTTTCGTAGCTCGCGGCCAGCAAGGCGCTTCGTTTGGGTGGCTCCGAAGATGGAGACCGTTCGGTCTGGCGAATGGAGCACGGCCGCGAGACAGCTTGTTGAATCAGCGCGATGTCGGCTGTGTTCGCTACAAAATGGGGACCTCCATCGAAGGGGTCGACTCGGTGCACGTAGGCGAACCCAACGCGTCGTAGCAGCTTTTCAACTCCTTTGGTCTGTTTCCCAACTTGCCCGATCACGGCTTGGGCTTCGGGAGGCAAGACGCTCGCATAGATATCCCCGCCCGGGAACAATCCACGAATAAATTCTTTGTTCTTTTTCGAAAGGTGGTCTGCTTCTCGATAGGTCAGGCCCGTGAACTGGTGGCCGACCGCTTCCCATAGATGGCTTGTTCGATCTTCATCGAGCGGAGGCAAGAGCTCAGCCAGCACTTGGTCCTGAAAAAGCTCTCGGCGTGCCGCGATCCAAAGAAACCTCACATACGAAATCATGGTGCCCAGCCGGTCTGGCGAGCGGCGGTAGTCAGGATGCATCACCAGGCCACCGATTTCTGTTGGACCGTTGTAGGAGTAGTGCATCTTGAGCACGTCGTGAACGAAATAGCGGTCGAGCGTTTTGCTGTAGCGCTCTTCTTTGCGCACCTGAAAGTAGATGTAGGGCGCGTCGCGCCGTCCGAGCTGTGCGACGATCAGGGATGTACCCGCGGCTCGCTTCGCTTCGTGGTCGTAGAGAAGAAAAATGTATTCACGGCGCCGAATGTCCTCGATCTCGCCGGCAAAGCTGCGCTCCGAGAGGGTGATGAGTTCTTCGATGGTCTTCGCGTTGAAGGGAAGGTTGACGCTGTTGAGGTGGCGCGCGAGCTCGAGTACGTCGCCCACGTCTTCTCGAGTCACCGCCCGAAGTTCGTATCGCGTAGTGTTCATCTTGGGCGGAGTAGACACCAAGCGACGGGCTTCATCCAATGATTTTCCGCGGCTGACATCGAGCGCACCAGAATGTCAGCCGGGCTTGGCTTCCCTGCCGACGACAGGCGATGCGCGTTCCGCAGCGCAAACACGGACGGCCTGCACGCTCATAGACATAGTGTTTCGCGGCATGGAGGCCGGTTCGGTGTGCAGGGTCCACCGTCACGCGCGGGCCGTGGCGAACGTTTTTCTTGAGCAGACGTTCGCCAGTTTCAAAGCAGCGCCGCAGCGTTGCGTCGCTGAGATCGCTCGCGAGGGTCCAAGGGTGGATGCCTTCGATGAAAAGGATTTCGTTCTTGTACACGTTGCCGACGCCGCACGCAGCTCGCTGGTCCAGCAACAAATCAGCGATCGTCTGGCGCGGCGCGATGATGCGTGCTCGCTCAAGAATTTCGTCGAACGAAACGTCGTGGCCGAGTAAATCGGGCCCGATCGTCGCGAAGCCTCGCAAGCGATTTGCCGAAGGCGCCCATTCGATGCGGTGGCCGTTGAAGCACACGTAGAGGTAATCGCGCGTTGCGATACGCACGGTCGCGGCGGAGCGAGGTTTGCTCCAGGCGACGCCGTGCGAATAACCGTGCCACGAGCCGCGCATGCCGAGATGAACGCGAAGCGCGCCGCCGTCTGATTCGAGCACAAGATGTTTCCCCACTGCGGACACGTTGCGCACTTTTTTCTGCTGAAGCGCGGCGACCATGCCATGTGGCCGCGTCCATACTTCGACAAGCTCATGGCCCACCAGGCCTTGCGCCATCACGCGAGCGACCTTGTGGATGGTATCTCCTTCTGGCATGCCTTTCCCTTGTTGGTACTCCGTCACTACCCGGTCGCGCTACCCGGTCGTGCCACCCGGTCGTGCTACCCGGTCGTGCGACTCTATTGAACCTTAGCGAATCTCGAGATCGAGACTCTTCAACCCCATCGAAAAACCTGATGTGAGCAAAGCCTGAGCGAACGAGCTCGTACGCGCAGGCTTGTCGTTGATGATCTCGATGCGCAGTGCGCGCGACCGCGATGCAGGGCGGATCGTTTTTAGTGCTTGAAGTGCGTGCGCGAGCCGGTCGCGTCGCTCCTGCGCGGCCTTCGTGATGGTGAGGCGTTTTCCGCCACGCTCCAAAAACAAGAAGAGCTCTCCTTGAACCAAGACCACCGTGCTTCCCGCGCTGCGTCGCCCCGCTTGCTCGGACCAAGGCAGAAGCCAGCCGTAGGGGTTTGCCGGATCGGTTGCCGCGAGCACCACCACATCGCGGTCAGGTGTTTCTTCCCGCGCTCGGAGTTGCTCTACCGCTGCTGGCAACGCGAATTGCATGCCGCCGAGGCCTTCGACGAAATAGCCACGGCGCACTTGGCCGGCTTCTTCCATCGCGCGGAGCACGGGAACGAGCGCCGAAAATCCGCCTGCGATGTCTTCCAGGTGCGCGACGCGGGGGCAAAGAATCCCGTGGCGCGTGAGAAGTCGCCGAATCTGGCGATGCGCCTGTTTGGTTGCGGTTTCATGATCGCGGGGGGCGCTGTGGGGCACGATCGACCAGCGGCCGGCCGCTCGAAGGCGTTCACGATTGCGCGCGCCGACGCGGCGCGAGCGGGATTTCGACGTTTTGGGGGTCGCCTGGGCGCGCAGCGCTTGAAACGTGTCGTTGGTCACCGCGCCGCGCCACGCGAGGTTCCACAACGCGTCGAGCACTTCCGGTTCGCGAACGGTGGTCTCGAGATCGACGCACGCTCGAAGCAGATCGCCAAAGAAGCACGCCCCGCGATCTGCCAAGTGAGACAGGATGCGCGTTTCGATGGGTTCTTCGGTTTCCGCATGCTCGGGCTCTGTTCCCTGCAAATCTGTCTTTGGCGTATCGGCCTTTGGTGAAACGGATCGGGCCGCGTCGCTGAGATACTCGCGTCGGTAGAGTGCGACGCGACCGTCGCCTCCGGTCGAGTTTCCGGCCCCCACCCACACGATCCAACCAAGGCTGCCGAGTTCATCGAGCCAGGCTGGCGAGTAGCCGGGGATGCGCGCAGGGAGAATCACGCGTTCGAGTTCGGCAAAGGAGCAGGGAAAGCCTTCGAGTTGAGTGAGCGTTTCTTCGAGGCGGGCGAGGTGGGTATGCCCCGAGCTTCTTCGGGTGACGGAAGGCTCAGAGGTCTTGGGTTCTATGTCGACGGGCTCGATGCCGTGCCATGTTGGGAGAAACCGGCCGAGTCGTGATGGGTCGACGGGCGAGATTTGCCCGCGAAGGTGGGCGAGGCTTCGTCGCTTGATTCGCTTGAGAACGTCTCGATGGCAGAGCTCAGGCTCTGTTCCTTGCGGAAGGTATTCTCCTCGCTCGAGCACGTGGCGTTCGACCAGGCGTTCGACGCATTGCTCGAGCCGTTGCTTCTGGCCCGGATATCGAGCGTGAAGGAAGTCTTCGGTAAACGGTCCGTGGGTTTTCGCGTATCGTTCGACAAAATCGTCGAGCGCGTTCGGTACAGTTTCTAAAAACGGTTGCGGGATGCCGGAGGGTAGGGCTGTGCCCAGGGCGTCGCGATAGAGCCCCGCGTCTTCCATTGCGATGTAGCGAACTTGTCCTTGGATTCGAATCGAGATGATTCGTCGCTGTTTTGTAAGATCTTCGAGCCACTGCTCGGCTGATGACGTTTGCCCGGTCGGCGATGTTTGCTCGGCCGGCGATGTTTGCTCGGCCGCTGTTCGTGCGACAATTTCGTCTTTTGTGAGATCGCCGACCCGCCTTAGCACGTAGGCAAGGCCCTCTTCGTCTGTGCACCCAAACCCTTGAAGCTGTGCTTCCACTTCGGAAATTGCGTCGGCGTGAAGCAACTTGCGAAAACTGGTGGTTCCGAGCAGTTCTTTGAGCAGCGTGCGATCGAGGCTGAGGGCCTGCGCGCGGTGCTCGGCGGCTGACGAGTCGCCTTCGTAGAGCGACGCGGCCACATAAGCGAACACGAGCGAGCGCGCGAAGGGGGAGGGCCCGTCGGTCTCCGTGATATGCATGCGGAGCGATCGGTCTCGCAGGCCGTTCATCAGTTCTTCGAGCGCGGGAAGGTCAAAGATGTCTTTGAGGCAGCTTCGATAAGTCTCGAGGGTGATGGGGAAGCTCGGGTGTTCTTTCGCGACGCCGAACAGTTGCTGGGCGCGAATGCGCTGCATCCACAGCGGCGTTCGGCCCCCGGGTCTTCGTCGCGGGAGCAACAACGCGCGACCTGCGTTTTCTCGAAACTGCGAGGCGAATATCGCGGTTCGATCGAGCTGGGCAACCACCAAATCTTCGAGCTCTACCGGGTCGATCACCATCATGCGGAGATCGGGAGGTTCGTCGCCATCAGCGAATCGCATGACGATGCCGTCGTCGCTCCATACCGTGTGCACTTCAAAACCAGCTTCACGGCTCAGCTTCGCTTCGATGGCGAGCGCCCAAGGGGCGTGCACGCGCCGACCGAAGGGCGACAGAAGGCAGACTTGCCAGTCGCCAAGCTCGTCGCGGTATCGCTCCACTGTGATGTCGCGGTGGGTCGGCACGTGGCCGACGTGCTCCTCCTGGGCTTCGAGATGCTCGAGCGCGTTGTGGCTCGCCCAAACGCCCAGACAGTGCTCCGTCTGCAGCCAGTCGAGGGCGCCATCGCGATTTTTGCGCGCGCGTTTGAGGACGTCTTGATTAAACGCCCCCAGCGCTCGCCCCAGCGCGAGGGGGCGACCAGGCCCGTCTCCATGCCAGAACGGGAGCTTTCCGATTTCGCCAGGCGCCGGGTCGACGAACACGCGGTCACGGTCGATGGACACAACTTTCCAGGTGCTGGCTCCGAGGGTGATGGTTTGACCGGGCACAGTTTCGTGCACCATTTCTTCGTCGAGCTCACCAACCCGCGGGCCGCTTGGCGCGATCAGAACGGGATAGAGCCCGCGATCCGCAATGGTTCCCCCGCTCAGTATGGCCAGCATGCGCGTGCCCTTGCGCGGGGAAAGCACGTCGGCGTCTCGGTCCCAATCAAGCCGCGGCCGCAAATCGGCAAACGCAGTGGACGGATATCGTCCGGAAACCATGTCGAGCACCGCCGTAAGGCCATCTTCGGGGAGCTCTCGGTAGTTCGCGCTTCGTCGAATCACCCGCTCGACATCAATGCGTTTTCGCGGCTCTAGCGCACACATCGCAACCACCTGCTGGGCGAGCACGTCGAGCGGGTTGGTGGGGACGCGAAGCGGTTCGAGAGTTCCTTCGACCATGCGCTTGGCCACCACCGCGCATTCGAGCAGGTCGCTCCGATGTTTGGGAATCAGGCGACCCCGGCTCGCTGCGCCAACCGAATGCCCCGCGCGGCCAACTCGCTGCAGCCCTCGGCCCACTGCGCCCGGAGATTCGATCATCACCACCAAGTCGACCGCGCCCATGTCGATGCCGAGTTCGAGAGAGCTCGTGGCGACGATGCCGCGAAGCGTTCCTGCCTTGAGCGCCTCTTCGATTTCCTTGCGCTGTTCGTGGGCCACGCTTCCGTGGTGGGCCTTCACAAGATCGACGCCGGCGCGGTCCGCTTCGTCGAACTCTGATAGCGCCTCTCTCGATGTCGTTTCGGATGGTTCGTGATGGAGGTCGTTGATGCGTTGCGCCAGACGCTCGCACAGCCCGCGACTGTTCACGAAGACGATGGTCGAATGATGGCTGAGGACCAGTTCGTGGAGCTGGGCTTCTACCGCGGGCCAGATGCCTACCGTGGTCGTGTTTTGCTCTTGCAGCGCGAGTAGTGGTCCCTGGATGTGCGGCGTTCCGGAGATTTTCGGACTCTCGGTCGAAGATTGGGTCGGCGGCGCGGAAGGCTTGTCTGGAGCCATCATGTCGGGCGCCACCATGCCAGGCGTCATCATGTCGGGCGCCGTCATGTCGGGTACGGGGACCACCACCTCAAGGTCGAGCTTCGGTGGCGTCGTGGTGTCGACGATGCGCACCTCGCGGTCTCCGCCCAAGAATCGCGCGACCTCTTCTACCGGGGTGGCGGTGGCGGAGAGGCCGATGCGCTGAGGGTCGGTTTGGGTGAGTTCGGCGAGGCGTTCGAGCGAGAGTCCGAGGTGGGCGCCGCGTTTGGTAGGTGCCAACGCGTGCACTTCATCGACGATGATCGTGCGCACGGCTTTGAGCCCTTCACGCGCTTGCGAGCCGAGCAGCAAATACAGTGACTCTGGGGTGGTGACGAGAATTTCAGGCGGCGACTTGAGCTGCTGCCTCCGCTCTCGTTGCGACGTATCGCCAGTCCGCAGCGCGATTCTCGGAAGTCTCGATGTTGGGGGCTTCGGTTCGGCGTTTCCATGCGCCTCGGCATACCCGAGCTCGATTCCCTTGAGCGGAGCGCGAAGGTTTCGTTCGATGTCGTAAGCCAACGCTTTGAGCGGGGAGATATAGACCACCTGAGTCCCCGTCGCGTCGTCTCGTGCTTGGCCGATCTGATCGATGCACCACAAAAACGCCGCCAGCGTTTTCCCGCTGCCCGTCGGCGCGAGGAGCAGCGAATGTGCACCCGACGCGATCGACTTCCACCCCTCAGCCTGCACCGGCGTAGGCGCAGCAAAATTCGAAGCAAACCACGTCGCCACAGGTTCAGAAAAAAGCTCGCGCATGTTCGTGTCTCGTCCTAGTCCGGCCGCTGTCGCGACCGCCCCACCGCTCCGCGGTGGGGCCCCAATCAGTTCACCTCCACGAAACACAGCACGTGCATCCTGGGCGGGGGAGCTTGGGTGAATCGGCGGGGTCGTACCCCGACGAGAGGGTCTGGGTGCCAGACCCTCAAGTTAACGCAACGCACTGAAGCTGACTACCTTCCAATCCCCAGAAGTCACGCGGATTTCGACCGAGCGCTCGATCCCGCGCGCCCGCCCCCTCAATCGATGGGTTCCGGGAGGTAGGCGAAGTCGAGCTACTTGAATGCGAGCGGGTAGGGTCGACCAGCTGCGCGTATCGGGAGTGTCTCGAGCGGTGAGCGCGGCTTGGCTGCCGAGGCTGAGTAGCGCGCCGGCGATTCCTCCCCCCACTGCGCGGCGGCCGACTTGCCCTGCCGCCACGCGCGCAAGCATGCGTACGATGGCCGATGCCACGACTGCGCCTCGTGCTTTTCGCCAGGCTTGAATGGCTTCTGCATCCACCGCGAGGGCTTCTTCGAGCGTTTGCGTTTGCCCGTCGACCCACAGTCGCCCCGCGTCGTAGGTTGCACGCGGGCGACCCAGCTCGGGGTAGTTGATCCACGTGACGAGCCCTTGCCCGGCAAGATACGCGGCTCGTTCGGCTTGGTCGGGGCTGATGAAGGTGCTTGCGTAGGTTAGAGCCAGTCCGATTGGGATGCGTCGGGCGCGCTTGACGGGAACGCGACCGTAGTTGAATACCACCAGTACCGTCGCGCATGCGTCCGGGCCATTTTTGTCGCACTCGCGGCTCGGCGATTCGCTCAATCGCTTCACCGGTTCTTCCAGCGTCGAAAACGTTCCTGCTTCCTGCGCTTCTTTGTAGTACCGAACCGCTTCGCCATAGCGCTCGCTCATCTCGAAGATGAAGCCGGCGAGGTAGCTGCCTATTCCGGAAAGGGATTCGCGATGGCTTTCGTGTTCATCGATGAACTTCTGCATCACCGTGAAACGGCGCGCTTCAACCCGTGCACCCGCCAAATCACCGCGCACCAAGTAGTTCACCATGTTCAGCGTGTTGATCATGAGCTTTTCGTAAGGCGGCGCGCGATACGGGCCGACGTCGTCGGAGAAGAGATAGCGGCCGACCTCGTGCACCCCGCGACGAGAAAAATCGAGAACTTCGATTTCTTTATCGGCTGCTTCGAGATCCCGGCTCGAGAACTTATGTCTGCCGAGCTGCTGCAGCACGGTGCCACGTTCGAGCGCGAGAAGAACCTCCTCGTCGTCGAGCTTGGCAGGAAGCTGCGATTCGCTATCGACATCCAGCTCGTCATTGAGGGCAGCCAGCGCCTGTTCCGGCGAGCCGTAATCCAAAGCGGTCCGCGCCGTCTCCGTTCGCGCCGCGTAGCCCGCGCACCCAAAAAGAAACAACGCAGCGAAACTCGCCATCAGTATTCGCGCAAACAGTCGATTCGAAAACAAGTCGGCCAACATTCCCCAGGCCGATGCCGTCACCAAAACAGTCATCCAATCAGTCGACTGAAGCCGCACCCCATCACGCACGCTATTGCAACGCCTAGATCGGGTGATTAAAAAGTCCGGTCGCATCCCTGGGTCGATGGCAATGATCGAGTACGTAGATTGAAGGTCCAGTAATATCCCATAGAGTGGCGGAATTTTGGTCTGAGCTTGAGCGGCTGCGTTCTCCGAGGGTGATGTCGCCCCCGCCCCATCGAATACATCCGATGGGGCCCCACCCCTTACTGGGCAGCGCAGACCGGATGACGCACGAACAGTGCTTCGTCCGGGCGAGCAGGGGAGGTAAGCCAAGGTCAGGGCAAAAGGCCGCTACTCTACACTAGTCATTGACGATGGCTTTGGTGGTGTCCGCCTTATTCTGGAAGAGGACTTCTGACGTCTCTACATCGAGGACCTGCATGAACAACGCGTATTGAACCCGGCGCGCGTTTTGCGCGCGCTCGTCGACCGAGAACACTTTGCCGGTCACGACGTAGCGAACGCCGAGCTGTTTGCCCCAGCGAGCGACCTGCGTGGGGTCGAACCCGTCTCCTTGTTGGTTGCGCACTTCTTGCATCAGTTCAGGCTGATTTTCCAGACTCACCACCCGCACGCGGCCGGAGTTAATGAGCTCCGTTTCGAAATCACTGATGAGGGAGCGAAGCGAGCTTTCAATGTGTTCGCTGGTCTCGTTGTGGATGGCCAGGATCGATACCGTGGGTCGGTTTTCGTTGTGCCATCGCGCCACCACCGGGGCGCGCCAGAGCGCGGCGAGGTTTTTTTGTAGCATTTCGTCCAGATCGCGTTTGTCGAGGCCGGTACCAAACGCGGGGACATCGATTCCGGGCTCCTCGGATCCTCGAACCACGCGGGGTGAACTTCCGCAACCCACGGAAAAAAGCGCGATGGGCAAAAGCAAAGCGGGGAAACGCGAACAAATGGAAGAACTGGGCGACATGCGGATTCCTCAAGGGTTAAGTAGCGATAACGGAATGGTGCGGCCCAATCGGCCGAAGTCAAGACCCGGGAGCCTGGATGGCCGCGCGCGTCAGGGGAATCACGTTGACGGGCGCGGCCGGCTTTGTTTTGCTGTGGCCTCGGTTTTCGAACGGCCGAACCTGACTGCCGGAGGTGTACGATGAACGCTCGCCGAATCACTCAACAAGCTGCCCTAGGCGCTCTGAGCATGGCCCTTTTCGGGGGAGCTTTGAGCCCGCCGGAGGCGTCGGCGGTCGAGCCGTCGAAACGCGTTCGCGTGTGGGTCGATGACGACGGGAAAGATTGTCCAGACGCGGAGTACAACACAGTGCAGGGCGCCGTGGACGATTCGCTGGCGAGCCAGTCGCTGCGGAATGGCCTCGGTTGGGCCACGGTATTCATTTGCCCCGGCACCTACGTGGAGAACGTGGTGGTTCCCGAGGGCGCTCGCGTACGGTTCGTCGGTGCGGGTGCGGGCAAGACGATTCTCTCGCCGGTCCCAGGAACCGAAGGACCCGCCATTGGCGCGGAGTCGGCGGAGTTTGTGTCGATCTATCGACTCACGGTGGACGGGCAGTCGGCGCTGTCGGGGCCGACGGTGTGGGGCATTCGCCTGCAAGACTCGCCTGCGCGCATTCGAAAGGTCGATGTGCGCAATATTCGCGATGAACCCGGCGCATCGCAAGGATATGGCATCAGCGTCGAATCTTCCGCCACGCCGTCAGAGTCGAGCTGGTCCTACGTCAAGATCAGCGACAGCTGGTTCGAGAATATCACGCGAGTCGGCATTCGAGTCGATGGGGCGCGGCTCTACGCCAAAGTTGTACACAATCAACTCGTCGGTCCAAGCGCACCCAAAGTATGGGCGCCCAATGGGATACAGATTTCTCGCGGCGCGAAAGCCAGCGTGTTTGGCAATGCGATCACGATGGCGACCTCGCCTTCGCCAGCGAGCGGCGCGGGCAGCGGGGTGATTTTGCTTTGCCCGGGGCGCACCACGGTGACCTACAACGAAGTCACCGACTCCGACTTCGGTGTCACGCTCGCCGAAACCACGGGCGCTTGGGTGACCGCGAATACATCGGCGGGCAGCTTGTTTGATGCGTTTAGCATTCAAACGCTGGGCACTTTGTTCGGAGATCTCGGTTGTCCGGATGCAGATGACGGCGGAAGCTATGTCGTCGCCAACCACGCGGTTCAGAGCGGCGGAAACGGTATTGGGCTCGTGTCCTTCGACCCCGAGCAAGTCGTGCCCACGAACTTCCACGTGATCTACAACAAGGTTCGAGACAGTACCGGCACGGGCATTCGCGTATTTCACGGCGCCGACAACCGGGTTTTGTTTAACCGGATACAGGATAGCGGCGTCGTCGACGCGGCGGACGACACCACGGGAGACCAAACTGCGGGCACGGCAAATCGTTGGCTTGCGAATCAGTGCAGCTCCTCCGAACCAGCCGGACTATGCATCTAGAGCAGCGGCCTTTTGACCTGAGCGCGGCTTACCTCCCCTGCTCGGCCAGCCGAAGTACCCGACGTACGTCGGCTGGCCTGCGCTGCCCAGTAGGGGGTGGGGCCCCATCGGATGTATTCGA